>JBHPFF010000022.1:0-31239 GCA_042572165.1 Candidatus Latescibacterota bacterium
ATAATAAGGTTGGTCATATAATATATATATTATAACGAGTTGTCAAGAACTTTTTTTATAAACTAGTAAAAATATTGAAAACATTAAAAGTTATGATAACTTAACACATAGATATATATAGTGTTATGTGATATTGATTTCCATAAACGTATAATAAATCAAAAAATACTATATGAGATTCACTATGATGTAAAGAAAAATCAATCCAAATAATCAATCACTCAAGGTTTAGGACACAGAAGCATCATCCGTTTCCAGCGCCTTTCGGAGTAGGTGAGTTGGAAAGGGAAATCGAACGGTTTTTGCAGTATTAAAACAATCACTAGTATCATGAGTCACTCGACAACCTGACTCCAGCTGATGTGTACTCAGGTAGGAAAAGAGAATGTCTGTCCGTGAGGAAAATTATCAAGCAAAACACGATGAAACTGAGACGAGCTTATAACCTGGGGAAAGGAGGTTTGAAAAAACACTTGCTACTTGTGAAAAGTATACCTTAACTTTTAACTCAATGTGTCCAGAATGTTCTGACGACATACAATCAGTAGCTAAATTTATTCAAGATTGTTGTGTCAATGACAAAGATGTTTTTATATCAAAAGCGGATTCATACGAGGATTATCATTCATATACAAAGAAGGAAAACTAAATCCGCTTCCACCATTCCATATCTCGGTACACCCTTTCTCCCCTCCAGATAATTGCACATTATGTCGCAAATCAGTTCTTTTCTGGAGGAAGGTAGCTTATGCAACCGGCTTTTCCAGGTACGTCATTACACTATTCTATATTTACATCCAGTCCTATCACTTCTTCATCATAGCATAACACCCAACAGTTCCACCAAAAAAATCCCAAACCAGATCTTTCCAACTCCATAAGCTTTGCTTCACTGTGGCATCATAGTATTCTTTTCCAGTTCCAAAACCTACAGTCGCTGTCATGCCAATTACAGGAGCTGCTTCACTGGAAGCGCCGTTTTTTTGCGCCGCCAAAGTAGTACCTGCACCAATGGCACCCGATACAACAAAGTGATACATTTTATCCTTAGCCATCCAGGAATCGTTGCCCCAGTCAAAGGTAGCACAACCTGCAGAATAAATTAGCGTTATCGCCAAAGAAATAACAAAGGGAATTCCTTTTATGCTCATTTGTTATCTGCTTGTTTTCTTGATGTACCTACTCTTTTGCCCATTTGTACTTTTTCTAATCCTTCATAGAGTGGTTGCAGGGGTTTCCAGCCAAGGATTTTATAGCTAAGTTGCTGAAATTTTGAGTGTTGTTTTCATTTGTTAGACCATTTTCATCTCTGCTGCCAGCGCTATATAATCAAACGTAAATCATATTTCGCCGATAATAACCAATATTCCTCATATCAAAACCATGAGAATTAATAACTCCCATTATATTTGATGTCAAGTTCATTATATTGCATTCAAACACTTCAATCAAGGTATTTTTCCTTAACAAAGTTTCGAATATTTACTGATAGGTTCGCTGATCTTAGTTGTACCGATGAAAGCTGATATTTTGACTCGATATGTCTGGAGATGTTGTCAAGACCCGACATTTTATAAAGCACAACAAGTTTGAAAGTTATTTTTAGGGATTAATATTTCATGAAACTAATGGCTGCTTTGTGTCCAAAACTTGATACATTTATTATACATCTCTCACTGAGATCACTTTCACGGGGACATAAAAATGGGTATCATTATCCGCAGTGATTTCCTCAACCTTATATTTTGAATTTTGCGGGTAGAGATAGTATTTTCTTCTACTTTTTTTATATACATTTCTTATTTTATGCCCCCAGTGATGGCGAACCACTGCGAGCCCATCTCGGATTTTTTTGTGAAGGTCAATGATAAGTATTTCACTTTTATGAAGCAATGGTTCCATTGAGTCATCATCGATCCGAATAGCAATAAGACGTTTTCCCCTTAAATCTTGCGGTATTGCCACATAACTATCACTAATCTCCTGAATATATGAATCAATCCATTCGCCCCAAGGGCCTGCAGGAATATCTGAAATAATAGGTATTAAAAAAACTTTCTGATCTGTTTTTTCAAGAAATATTGGTTTTTTACCGTGAAGAAGCCATTTCATATTAACATTTAGCTTTGTTTCCAATAATGATAGGTATACTGAGCCTAAAGCATGTTCTCCCTTTTCAATTTTTGACAGATTACTTTGCGTTGTTCCCAACAATTTGGCAAGCTGAAGTTGAGTTAAATTAAGTGCACTTCTTAATTTGGGAATTCTTTTATTAATGTCGGGTGATTTGGTAATAGCCATATAATATTCCTCAGTAATATTATAACTTGACATATATGTATATTTCATATATTATATGGGAAACAATTTCTGTTCTTTATTATTTAAGAAAAAGCATTATTTAAATGAAAAATATAAAACTTAAACCAATCCAGCGAATTCTAAAATGTTTACCAGATGCAGAAAAAACAATTAGAGGCTGGCGCACTAATTGTACTGCTCATAATGATGGAAATAAGAGCTTATCAATTTTTGAAAAAGATAATAATAATGTTAAATTATATTGTAAAAAAGGTTGCCAGCCAAGAAGTATTCTATCTTCGATTAATTTAAATATTGAACAATTATATTACAACCTAAAAATACCAAATAAAAATCATCCTCAAAAGGGATCAACTATAAGAGTGGATCCAATTATCAAATTGGATGATATTGCAAAAATTAAAGATTTACTCAAAAATAATTATCGTAATTATTGCCTATTTATTCTTGGTATAAATACAAACCTCAGGGCTATAGACCTTTGTCAGATAAAAGTTGAACAAGTTCGAGACCTTGATGTTAATGATGAAATTGAACTTCGGGAGCGAAAAACAAAAAAGATTCGACGAATAACATTAAATGAATCATGTATAAAAGCCATTCATGAATTATTAAATTCTAGACATTACCAGGACGACCAACCCTTGATTCTTTCACAGCGCGGAAATAATGCATTAAAAACAAGTGCTGTAAATGGACTTGTTAAACAATGGTGTAAAAAAATAGGTTTAAAAGGGAATTATGGGAGTCATACACTACGAAAAACATGGGGATATCATCAGCACCACACTTTCAAAACGCCATTACCGTTACTAATGGATTTGTTTAATCACAGCTCGCAAAGACAGACACTTGATTATCTTTGTATCCAGCCAGAAGAAAAAAAAGCTGTATATAAAAATATATTGTAGGAAGATTATTACACTTATAGATTTCTTTCATAATTCTTTGGATTAAACTACTTATTGTAATAAAATACTTGTATTTAATGAAATAATAAACTATTCTCTCTATATATATCCAAGTACATAATGTAATATTAATTGCTATAACATATAGAGTTTAATAAATTTTTGGAAAAGAAATATTTTTTATTTCAAAGTTGAAGAAAGTATTATATGACTGAATTTAACGAAAATGCTAAAACACAATCAAGTGAAGAAGAATTTGAAAGCTTAGATATTTCGAAATTGATATTTTTTTTCTGGTATAACCGATCATTTTTCATTCAAGTAGAAATAGTTTGTCTGATTATTGGTATAATAATCGCACTTATACTTCCTCAGAAATATACTGCAATTGCGACGTTGCTACCTTCGTCACCAACTTCAAGTTCAACAAGGATTTTATCTCAATTAAGCAATATTGTCGGAAATATTCCCATTTCAGTAGGAGAATCCCTGGTGGATCTTTATCCGGATATTGCTAAATGCAGAATCGTTTTAGACGATGTATTGATTGCTCCCTACAAAAACGGAAATTTCGAACAGGCACTCTTAAAAGAGTTCAACATTGACCCTGATAAAAGAGAATTATTAATCATCCATTTGAAAGATGAAATTATTAGGGGAATCGTGAGCAACAGAACAAAGTCTGTGACAATTAGTGTTACAACACCTCTTCCAGATCTTTCTGCGTCACTAGCAAACGAAATTCTCAATCAAATGGAGAATTTTTTCCGCTATCGTATGAAAACAGTTGCAACAAGCCAACGAATGATGATTGAAGAACGCCTAAAGGATATTTCAGATTCTTTAAAAGTTGCTGAAGATAATTTGCTACGCTTCAATGAAGAAAATCGTAATATCAACAGTTCACCTACACTTAAGATTAATGAATTACGTCTTGCACGTGAAGTTGAAATAAACAACACTGTTTATATTGAGCTAAACCGCCAGCTTGAAGTTATTAAGATTTATGAACTCCAATATAAACCAATCCTAAATGTTCTTGAGAAAGCTGTCCCTCCTCTAGAAAGATCCTCACCTCAAAGGAAAAAAATTGTCCTGATGTTTTTGATAAGTGGTTTTGTCGTATCTTTTGGTTATATAATGATTAAAGATATGGCTCCTCAGCTAATTAAAAAAACTGGAATCACATAAGAGAAGTTATAATTTTTGTAAAATCTGTGTTTATTTGAATGAAAATTAATAATAAAAAATGCTATAAACTAGCTCTTATTTTTAACATATGTTTTATGTTTTACACTTCAACTAATGCTGATACAGGAAAAATTGCCTCTCTTTATTCATACACTGGCTACTTAACAACACCAAATACATATATAAAAGATGGTGAAGTGAGTTTTTTTTATAGTTTTATTAACAGCTCGGCAGCAATTAATACATCTTCAACAAAATCAGATAACTGGATTTTCTCTACCTCGATGGGATTTTTGCCATTTTTAGAATGTTATTTCTCATTATATGTTGAGCCTCAAAATAATATTAGCGAATACACTCCAAATTTTGGGGCAAATAAATTCAGATCTTTGGGGGTAAAAATGAAAATTATTGATGAGACAAAAAGAGTCCCATCATTAGCAATTGGAATATTCGACCCAAATTTAAAAAAGATAGGTGCAAAATATTCAGCAAACAGTGTTTCATCAACTTTTGTTGTTTTTACAAAACAATATGGTTTTAACAAAAGTTCTATATCACTCGGATATGGTTCAGATATTTTATCAGGTAGGTTTTCAAGATTGAATGGGATTTTTGGAGGAATAAACCTTTGTTTGAATAACAATGTTTCAATTTTATTAGATTATGATGCAAAATACTGGAGTCAGGGAATTGGATTACAATGGCGAGATATTGATGTTGAATATGTTTTGATTAATTCAAATGCATTAGCTTTTAGGATAGGTTATAATATAAATTTATATAAGAAATAATCATTAAAATTTTTTATTCAGGGCATAACAAAATTTATTTTAAAAATTTGGGTCAAAAGATATGACAACATTTTTTATCTTTTCGACCTGTTTGATGAACGGTGAGAGCGACTATAGTATAACTGCCAGGAAACCTGCAATATGAATATAGAAAAAATAAAGAAACGCTGGTATACTCCCGAGCAGTATAATAGCGATATCATATTTAGAAAAATGATATACAAGGCTGTGGACGAAGATTCACACGTTCTGGATGTTGGAGCAGGAGTTGGGGAGAAGTTCGCTTATAACCTAAAAAACCATGTGGCAGAAATAGTTGGTGTTGATGTGGATCCACAAGTGGAAACAAATCCTCTACTCCATCGGGGAATCGTAAGCGACATTGTCGAGATACCTATAGTAAATAGTTATTTCGATGTCGTTTTCAGTCGCTATGTACTCGAGCATATAACTGAACCACAGAATTTCCTTAATGAAATGAATCGTATACTAAAACCGGGGGGACGGTTTATCTTCCTTACACCCAACAAATGGCATTATGTTAGTATAGCTGCTAGTCTTTCTCCTCATTGGTTTCATAAATGGTACAATTTGTACTTACGTGGTCGAAAAGAGGTAGATACTTTCCCTACGGTTTACTATTTAAATACTGCAAGTACCTTGCGCAGACAATTAATAAGCATGGGTTTCGAAGAAGATGTATTGTTGCTACACGAAACCTGTCCGAACTATTTGTTATGGTCTGCCCCTTCCTTTTACCTTGGTTTAGCCTATGAGCGTTTGGTCAACTCCTTTGATATTTTGGAGGATTTGAAAGTGAACTTGCTTGGTTGCTTTAAGAAAAAAGAAGACTGATTTAGTCTAATTGTTAATCACTTCAAATAAACCATGAAGGATAAAGAGATAGAGACCTTTTGAACATTGTTAATATACTCTTGGATGCATTAGGAGAGGTAATAAACCATCTAAAAAATTCGTTAAGGCAACAAACCGTCGAGCGTAGCAGCAAAAAGAGGATATCTCTGAATATTCACAGCAACTAAAAATGTTAATTTTTATTTATATGAGAGTATTACATCAATGAATATTGTATTAATAAATCCTCCATTTGTTTTCACAGATAAGAGTTCAATCACTTCCCCCCAGTGTTTAGGATTACTTTCCATTGGGGCCAATCTTATTGAAAAAAAACATTCCGTCCACGTTATTGATGCTTTGTTTGAAGGGAAAAATAATATTGTATCTTCTGACAAAAGAATAAAAGTGGGATTAACAAATAAAGAGATAATTAATAAAATTCATCCTTCAACAGATCTGATAGGCCTTTCCGTTCCTTTTACTCATCTGGCATTTATTGCACATAAACTGGTTAGAGATATTAAGCAGACTTATCCCGGGATACCAATAGTTATGGGGGGAGTTTATCCAAGCACACAGCCGAAAATGGCATTAAATTCGGATGCAGATTACATTGTTTTAGGTGAAGGTGAGGAAATAATCATTGAACTAATTGAGCATTTGTTTAATCAAAAAGAATTTCCGATTAATGGAGTAATTTCTTCGAAAAATCACAGTTCAAAAAACAATTTCAAGTCAGTGTATATTCAAAATATTGAGTCATTACCTGCTTTAACCAGAAACCTAATACCGTTTGAACTTTATTGTACTCGTTCCCAGAGAAATACTCTTGGTTTACGTACAGCTAGTATTATTACTTCACGAGGATGCCCTTTTGATTGCGATTTCTGTTCGGTTCATCCAATCGCTGGTTACAAATGGCGGGCTTATTCTCCAAAGAGAGTCTTAAATGAGATTGATTATTTAATGGAAACATACAACATTAACCATTTAGAGATAGAAGATGATAATTTTACATTACATAAAGATAGGTCGCTGGAAATATTGGAAGGTATAAAAGAAAGAAATTCAAAAGAAAACATTTCTTGGTCAGCTCTAAATGGTCTTCGTATAGATACACTAGATGAAAAAATTATTCGTACTATTAAAGAGTCAAATGTAAAACATATAAATTTAGCCTTGGAAAACGGGGATCAGGAAGTTTTATCCCTTATGAATAAAAAACTTTCACTTACAAAAGTAATTGAAGTAGCAAAGAATTTAAATAAGTATAATATTAGTTATTTCTTTTTTGTTATTGTTGGATATCCTGGTGAAACAAAAGAACGTTTTAAAAATGCGGTTCAATTTTACAAGGAATTAAAAAGTGTTGTGCGTAAAGTTTCCTTTATTCCTTTTGTCGCGCAACCGTATCCAGGCACCAAATTGTACGATAGATGCATAAAAGAGGGTTATATCGATCCTGATATAGCATTTTCAGTTAACAAATCAGTATTCTTTTCTACAAAGGATAATTACTTAATTGAAACTAATGATTTTAATAAGAAAACACTCTTAAAAAGAAAAAAAATTATAATGAAATTAAATCCTAAACTTCTACGTTTTAGAAATACGATGGAGATAATTCTACCCAAAAAACTATTATCTCCGGCAAAATCGCTTTATCGTTATGGAAAAACATTCTATGATAATTTATGATGCTAGCTGACTCTCAGTAGTGATTTTCAGTGCGATCCATTACATGTGTCCCTACATATTCGACTTTTTCGCAGGAAAAAATCTTGTTTCAATTGGTCGAATATCATAATTTGAACTTGTTGAATGAATTATTCGGAGTTATTTGACCTCATGAATTTGATATGGGGAATACCGGGTAAGTGGTTTACGATTATACTTTGAAAGGGAACGAATGAAGATTGTATTAATATCAACTGATGAGAGCAAAGTGGGAATGGGCGTAAAGACTCTTTCGTGTTGTTTATTAAATAACGGTTTTCAAACTTCAATTGTATTAATGGCAACCTTAGAGGAGAATTACCATGATTTTGCATGGAATGATCTATTAGGGTTGTGTAAAGATGCGGGATTAATCGGAATATCTTGCATGACACATGGAGTAACTAAGGCAATAGAAATAAAATCTATTCTAACAAAACACATCTCTACACCTATTGTAATTGGCGGAATTCATGCTTCACTTACTCCAGAAAGCCTTGTTGAAGCATTTGATTTTGTCTGCCATGGCGAAGGAGAAGATCTTATTGTCGAACTTGCTTGTCGATTAGAAGAAAAAACGTTTATAGAAAATATTCCAGGACTCTGGTTAAAGAAGAATGGCGAGATCATTCGAAATCCATCAGTTCCTCTAATAAAAAAGCTTAGCGAGTATCCCTTTCCTGATTATGATATATCACACCTGTTTATTCTAGAAGCAAACAAGCTTGTGCAAATACGTTCGATCTCACAACATATCAACATTGAAGATTTTGTTGTACTTGGTTCACGTGGTTGTCCTCATCATTGTACTTACTGCTGTAATAGTAAAATTAAACATGAATTCCCTTGGCGAAGAAAAGTTTTACATTATCCGATTGACTATTTAATAAAGCATCTTAAAACGGTTAGAAAGAAATTTCCCGAAGTTAAAAGTTTTTGGATTGATGATGATACATTTCTTGCAAATAGACAGGAGGAAATAAATTTTTTTGCTGATCGTTATGAAAAAGAAATTGCCTTGCCTTTTAAGATCAATATTTCTCCATGGACCTATCAAAAAGAAAAACTCTTCCCACTTATAAAAGCCGGAATGAAAAAACTTATTATAGGGATACAAAGTGGAAGCGAACGTGTGAATTATGACATTTATGACAGAAAAATTAGTAATAAAAAGCTTCTAGAGATTGCTTTTTCTCTCCATGAATATTCCAATTTGCAGAAATATTATGATTTCATAGGCATGAGTCCTTTTGAGAGTGTCAATGATTTAGTAAGTACGATAGATTTCATAAAGTCTCTTCCGTATCCATATCGTATTTACAATAATAATCTTGCATTTTATCCTGGCACGGAGTTATATGAAAAAGCGATAATGTCAGGTTTTGATGTTAAACTTCGGGTTAAGCATTCTGATCCCAGAATAGGGTTTAATATTATAATTAACGAAAAATTGAAACATAAATTTTTTCATTTAATTTTGCTTTTAATGGCAGGGGATGTAACACGGTTTAGATTCGGATATGTTCCAAAAGTTTTTATTAGTAACATTTTAATTAGGGCCTACGCTTTTATTGACAATAAATATCCAAGGTTAATTGATACTATTGCGACGATTATAGCCTTTTTTCTTTATCATTGTCAGTGGAGAAAATTTGTTAAAAACACGCTTAGCCCAAAAATGTAACAAAAATTCGACAATTAAAAATATTCTCAAAAATAGTGTGACTTGATGTATTTATAAAAAAATATAAGATACTTTTAAAGTTTGTTTTATTATTATTCCGGCAATTAAACATGTGACAAACTATGCTTTGACATAGCGCGTTCTTTCGTGATCAAAGAAACGAGCAACTTTTTCGGTTTTTCTCTGAAGGAGTCTCATGTATGACCTCAAACCGGTTACACTGAAAATGAACTTGTCGAGCAGCCCACAATAGCCTTGCTGGCAAAGTTCGGTTGGGAAACATTCAATGTCTATAACGAATTCGAGCAAGCAGATGGCAACCCTTTAGGTCGTGAGACCAAAGCCGAGGTTGTCCTCGTATCCCGCCTCCGACCAGTTCTTGATCGGCTTAATCCAGACCTGTCCCTTGGAATCCTTCAACTGGCCATAGGAGAGCTTTTCAGGGATCGGTCCCATATGAGTATAGTGGTGGCAAACCGTGAGGTCTATCGCTTTCTAAGGGACGGTGTGCGGGTGAAAGTATCAGATCCCGACGGTGAGGGTGAGACAGTTGAGATCGTGCGCGTTATCGACTGGGATAATCCCGGATAATTGAAAGAAAGAGATAATGCAATGTTGCAAAGAGAATATTTGTAAAAAACTTCAGATTTGCTTTTTTTTATGCATGAAAAAGCAAATCGTCAGCTTGTTGTTCATTAAATAATCTCCTAATGGAAAACTCAAATGTCTGTATTTAAATTAGATAAAGTCTTTGGTTGGAAAATCCTTCAGTATTTCATTCTTGGATTAGTATTTGCTTTGATAGCGGATATTCCCAGCAGTTTCAATACTATATATTTGCTTGCCAAGGTAATTCTCTATTCACTGCTTTTTGCGACGTTGTTACTATCGACTCGTCGAGCTTTAGTCTTTCTGTTGATGATTGCAGTCGTCGGCCAGGATATTATCCAGACTGGTACGGAAGTGGAATCAGGTGCATTCTATATGTCCAGCATTTGGCAGGGGCAAATAGGGCCTCTGCGCCCGAGTTGGATTATTATGGTTTATTGTCTCCTCCTGCTTTTCAAGAGTCCTATCTTTTTCCGTGATAGGCCTGTAATATACGCATCACTTTGGTTTGTGACGGTACCGATTATCACTTGTTTCCTTTATGGCGGATTCACAACAGAGTTTGCTTCAACCCATATTGTAATTGACCTAAAGTTTCCTCTCATGCTGATTACCAGTCTTCTCATATATCGGAGTTATTTGAAAACCCATCCTGATTTTATTTCAACACTTTCTGCAGTTTTTGTCGGAGGCATTTTAGCTCGGCACTTTATTTATTTTTTTTACTGGCTCAATGGGATAGGATCTATCTATGCCGGGATTAACAGAGTAAGCGTTGACTCCACCAAGGGAACTGTAGTAATTCTTTTCCTGCTGTCGGTGTACCTTCTATTGGTGCGGAAGCGTTTGTTATGGGGTGGATTGATGGGCGCCTTTAGCGGATTACTTATTATTGTCTACACAACTCGAATGATCTGGCTTACTACTGTTATAGGGATTTTTTGTATTATCTTTACAATGCGATTATCTCGGTGGATTTTGGTGATTTCAATTACCGCAGCTATTGTGTTTGGATCTTTTGCTATGCTGGCGAGGCTAGCTCCTGAGAACATTATACTTGCCGTTCTCAAAGCGAATAGATTTTCAAGCGGAGTAACAAAAGACAATTTCTTAGAACAATTGGATCCTCCAAGATATGCAGAACTTCTAAACTTTTTCGATACAAACATGAAGCGTTATGCAATTTTATGGGGAAGCGGCTATGGGAGTTACTACACTGAGTCTGCACGGCAATTTCCTCGGAGGATGTTGAATGCTTTCCCTGATTACAGTTTTGCAAGTGGCCAATTTTTCACATGCCACAACTACGTTTTTCTGATGCTCTTCAAGCATGGTATTTTGGGATTATTAATCATCAGTTGCCTGTGGCTCATTCCTGGTTTTCGATGTTTTAAGATACTTCGAAAGCTTCCATCAACAAGTTTTAGTATCGTATACAGCAGCATGGTTGTGTTTCTTCCAACGTCGATACTAACGATGTATTGGTCCGGGAAGGGAGTTATCATCAGTGGTTTTCTCATCTCCTTTTACTTGACCTTCTTCGAATACTGTTCTTCTCAATTAATTTTAAGTAAAAGTTCAGCAACTGCGCCTGAGAGCGAATATGATGCTATGAAAAATAATACGGCACAGATTCAATGATCGGTTCCAATCTTTCGCCATAACTATGATTGAAAATAACATAATGAGCAGAACGGAAGTAAGCAAAAATGTGTGGTGTCCGGAAACAGCATGGGAACATTGTCTGAAGAAAAGGGATTTGTGGGAGTGTTTAAGGCTCATTCAGATTGCAGGCTGGCAACTCCTTTCGAAATATCTGAACGGAGGAATTGGAAATTACTGGTACCTTTATCCTTTTCACATCGGTTGCAGCAAAACGCTCCGAACTTCGTCCGCTTCATTGGTGAATCAATGGATTTCACTTTGTGAAGAGTTCGATATTGAGAAGCCTTTTAGCAATTCAGTTACTCCGACAGTAACACAAACGTTGTGTGTTCATTATAGGACTTTAGGGAATTACCTAAGAACAAAGCAGGTTGATAAGGTCATCCGAATTTCACAAACAGAAGTCCTAAATTCTGATAGGCATGATGAGACTACCAAGATGTTACGGCTTATCGAGCCACTTAGACCATTTCTTCTTTCTTACTGGTTTCATGGAAGTGTCGGCTCTAATGACATCAAGCCTGCTTGGTCCGATTTTGACGGCCTTGCGATAGTTTCAAATAAGGCATTTTCCAGTTCGGATAATCTGCAAAAACTCCGTCGCGGATTGATTCAGGCACGATCTTGCTTAGTTGATTTTTTCCCCGCGCAGATGCATGGGCATTTCGTTGTGACCGAACCGGACATGCTGTGGTATCCCACGCCAATGTTTCCAACCACTTTATTCAGACATGCCAGCTGTGCCCTTGCCACAGTAGACTATCTATCTTTCAGAGAAACGGATGATAGAAGAATGGCGCTCGAGATGCTTTGGATTCATGGTATAGTTGATCTCCTCAAACCAAGTAATTACCACCTACGCGATACAATTCGTAAGATTGTGTTTTTGCATCGAGTGTTTCTTCTTCCTTGTCTGGTTCTACAAGCCCATGGCAAGCCATGTTTTAAGTGGGAGGCATTTGAACGCTTGACAGAAGTTTTCACTCCAGAGGAGGCCAACTTGTTTCAGCAAGTAAGCCAAGTCTGGAAAAACTGGCAACAGCCACCAATTTATGTAAGGACTCTTGCAAGATTAGCGTGGCCTTTTCGCTTTAATCCGCTCCTGTATCAGCAGGTTTCACATAAAATCATGCGCAATCTACCATGGTTCTCTCGCGCAGACAAAGTGAATTGGGAAGCTCTGACTGACGGAATGCGGACTACGACTATGGACGTTTGGCAAAGAATTCTTCAGGAGGTCGAAGTTGACTAAGAAGAAACAGACCTCTGTGGGAAGAGGCATTGTTCTCGTCACCACTGTAACGCTTTCAGCACGCACGAGCGCAATCGTGCTCACCCTTGTACTCATCAAACTCCTCGGACCTGATCGGCTGGGTTTGTTTCTCGGTGTTCAGTCAATGGTGCTGGTTGGTTGTTCACTGTGCGATCTTGGGCTTTCCCAAGGATATCGCATGCTTGTTTCGCGGGACGATTCCCTCCGGAAGCATTTCCTAGGCACAACTCTGACCATCCAGGCCATCGCCTTGGTATTGTACCTGTTAGGTCTGAGCTACTATTTTGCAGTGCGGGAAATGCTAACCTTTTCGGCGGTCTTGATTGCTCTGGGGGCACTGGTTTCCCAATGGCTAATGATGGCGGAAGTAGATCTCAAAATATTTAGAAAATTCAACAAGTCAAACATTTTGACTGTACTGCCAGTATTTGGATTGGCCGGTGCAACACTCCTGAGCTACTTAAGCCATGACAGATTATACGGTTTGGCTATCGGGTATGCGTCGGGAATGGTGGTTACTGGTGTAGTGGCCATTTTATTTCTTGATCCCGAAACCATTCAAATTCGTTTCGATAGAAAGTATCTTTTACTGATTCGTACCAGTGTCCTGTTCTTCTTCAGTATTCTACTATATCGAATTGGGCAGTTTTGGGGGTTATCTTATGTTCTCGCCACTGAGGGTGAGAATGCTGCAGGCATCCTGGGTATGCCGCTCAAATTGTATCTAACGGTACTAATTTTTTCCACTTCCACAACTAGCGTAACACTTCCTGTGTTCCACAAGATTTTCCAAGACAGTGCATTCGATCAACTCAGCAGTGTCCTTGGGCGATTGATCGGTGCTTTGTGGGCAATCGCCGGTACCGCTACCGGTCTCTGCGTTCTCTGTCCAAAATTTATCGTATATGTTTTAGCTTCAAACGAGTACTTGGATTCTGTACCTTTAATCCCAATCGTTGGTATTGCTTTACTTGTGAAGACTTTAGCTGTACCGGCCGGGAATCTATTGGAAAGCCGGAAACTGCAATGGCTACGTTTGATCGGGCAATCTATTTCCACTTCATCGATGGTGTTATCTGTAATAGTTTTGCTACCGAAATACGGCATAATCGTTGTCCCAATTTGCATGTTATGCAGTGATTGTTTTCTTTTCCTTTGGTATTGGATTTTCAATGCGATAGGACTTGGGCGCGTTCTCCCTTGGAAAGTACAACTGCGTGCACTGTTTGCTTTTGTTTTGGCAATCTGGATTTGTTGGATCTTTCCAGGAGGCGACATTGCTAAAGCCGGGTTATTCATTATTATTTATCAGTTATTCTTGATATGGTTTCGCGCTTTACAGATGCAAGAGATAGTGACATTGTTGAGGTTGAAAAGGTGAGTAAATGGAAAAACGACACACAAGAAATTCCTATCGATCGCTACATATCTGTGCGTGATCGCTTTTATGCTCTTTTTAGAGATGATGCTGATGTGGTTTGTTTCGGCAGTTTTGGAAGTGTAAATTCTCCGGGCCTTTCCGATCTGGATCTGATTGTTGTTGTGAAAGATCAGGCATTAGCAGAACGCAGTTTCAGTCTGCCTGATATACTAGAAGATGAACAGTACATTCTTACACACCCTCCAATGGTAGTTCCTCACTCTCTGATGCAATATCTGCCTTACTATCATCTGTTGAATATCAATTGGGAAGACAGCGGTCCTGAAATCCAGCATTACGTAGAGTTCGACTCTGAGACTCTTGGCTGTTTACACATTCTGAAGAAAACCCTTTACTTGCAGTCCGTTCTCTGGGAGTTAATTCTTGGTAAGCGGTATTGTCGACGTGCGTTCATGGCGTTGACATCTCTTGTGCGTTCAGTGGAATGGCTTGAATCGTTCAATATCCCGGTAAGAGAGGTAGACAAAGTCTTTGCGGAATCTTTGCTCGACCTTCGAAAAGAATGGATCAAACCTGCGGTTAATATGAACGAACTCATTGAGCGCCTTGATACTCTGCTCTACTCGGGTCTTGAAATAGCAATTATTTTTCCGGAGCGAGTATCATCACATATGTTGGCTTTGGAAAACGGCAAAAGGTTTCACCCGAATCGACGATGCATGCAGATATCCCCCATGAGGTTCCTGCTTGAAGATGATGTCCTAAATGCCAAGAATATAATAGAACGGATATTGAGAAAGAGGCCAATTTTTAGAATCTCAAGGTGTTTTGGAAAATATCAATCCTTTATCAAAGGTGTCTTTTCGGTAGTCGGTCCTCAAACTTTTGCCATAATGGCCTACAACTTTCCTGAAGCCTCGAAATATCGAAAACACATTGGTCAGAAACAATGGGAAACTAATCAATATCCTGCTATCTGCAGGGCTATCGAAACACGACTCCAGCCGTTGCTGCTCAAGGAGTTTCAGACAAACATGGGTATAGTTGAAATTCTTGCCCAAGCGGGACTTTCAAGATGTTATATGGGAAGCGAGTGGATGATTCCGGGTTTTAGAGGTTTCATATTACGTGTTCTTGGAAAGACATTGGGAAGTATGGGTTTTATTCAACTATTGCAGAAGGATAACTGATGTTGCTTAAGATTATTATTGTTAGTATATTGAAATATTTCGGCGCGATACACTCAGCTAAGTGACACAAATGCAACGTCTGTATCTTTTAAAGAAAGAAGGGATTAGAAAGATGCTCCAAGGTTTCCTGTGGAGGGTGCTTGTAGTATAAGGACGTATAACAATTTCAAGTATTTAATGCGCTCATGAATATTCTTGTAATTGAGCCTATGGCGCTAGGTGGGCACAGGAATTCGAACACTTTTTTCCTTAAAGCATTGGCCAAAATAGGTTCCGTCACTCTCGCTATGTTTTCCTACTATCAGCGTCACTTCTATGTTGAAAGTCGTATCAATCAACAAAAGACTTTATCTTTTGTCTTCTCGGTAAGACATTAGGCAGAGCAGGCCGCTTGCGATCCCTGCAGGACGACGATACATAAGAACAAGTTTTCAGTCATTTGTGAGTGCATGTCACAATACGTTGGTAACATATGTTTTTCTATGTGACAGAAAGAAATCTTGGTATATTGACGGCAAAAAGGAATGGTGAAATGCTTCGTAGTCTCCTTAAGCTGATGTTGATGACAACTGGAACATATGACAGTTTCAGGCATTCGGTGCGTAAGAGAATGTTTCCGAAATACTCCCCGTACGATGCCCAAACACAAAGAGAACTTATTCTTCGGCCAGATCCGGTTCGAGATCATTCCATTGTAATGACATTGCTCACGATTCAGCGTGATAACATCGCTGGAAGTTTTGCAGAACGGGGTCTTTATCGAGGTCAAACGAGCGAACTAATTCACAATACGTGTCCCGATAGAAAACTGTATCTTTTCGATACTTTTGAGGGGATATCTGAGACGTTACGAGAGGGTGATGATGATCGTTTCGATAACACTTCCGAGGAATACATCATATCTCGCCTAGGAAATTCACAAAACGTGATCATTCGCAAAGGTTTTTTCCCTGATACTTCAAGGGGACTGGAGAACGAGGCTTTCAGTTTCGTAATGCTGGATGCGGATATCTACGAAATAACTCTTTCGGGTCTAGATTTCTTTTACCCTCGGGCTGTTCCTAGGGGGTACATATTTGCGCATGACTTCAACAATCCTGAGTCAAATCACGGTGTGTCGAAAGCGTTCAAAGAGTTTTTCCACAATAAGCCAGAACACTGTATCGAGATCACTGATATTTACGGTTCTGTGGTATTTCGTAAGATATGATAACGAGCAAAAGGATTATAACCTCTTGTTAAGAATAAGAACGAATATGAAAATACTGGTTGTCGAACCCTTCGGCGAAAAGGGCCATATAAACTCGAACACATTTTTCCTGAAAGCCCTGGGCGAGATCGGTGACGTTACGCTCGCTACCTTCGAGGGCTACCAGAAGAATTTTGTGGTCGAGAAACGCCTGTGCGTCCCCGATAAATTCAGGCCATTAGACTGCACAAAGATCGGAGCTTACATGGGTCAGTTGAAACTCCTGCGCCATATCCGAAAACACTTGAACATCAGGGATTTCGATGTTGTTTTTTTCCTGTGCTACGAAAATATATCCATCGCATTGAGTTGGCCGCGAAGCATACCAGCCTTTTTGTTCGATCACAACAACGTTGACTCAATATTCACCAGCCCGGTCAAACGTTTTATCTACAAGCACATTCCAAAGAACGCGATTCATCTGGCTTACATGGACTACATCGTGGACTACATTAAAGAACACTTCAAGAGACAGGCCTGGCTTATTACTCATCCGTACTATCGGAAAACCTTTGATAACACGCCGGCAGCAGACAATCTGTCGATCCCGGAACGTGCTAAAGGCAGAAAAGTGATTTTCTCACCAAGCGGAAGCAACAATCCCGAGATCGTTGAGAAACTAAAATCATTTGTTTTACGCAGCAAGCGATTCTATCTTGTTGCAAAAAGCAAGCTTAAAGAAAAAGGAGACGATTTTGAATTTCGACCGTTTTTTGACGATTATGAGGAGCACATGCTTGGGTGCGATTATGTGTTCTTCGGCGGTCGGTACGATTATCGTGTCAGCGGTATCGTTTTTGAAGCGCTTAGTTTTAGGAAACCTGCTGTCGTTTTGGATTGCGTCTTTGCACAAGAGTTGAAAAAAATCTATCCCCATTCAATAATCCCGATGCGTGATGTTTCTGAGATTGAATTTATCGAACTAAACCAGAAGGAAATCTACAGGGAACATAAAAGGTTTTTGACTGAGCATTCCTATGACAGGATAAAAAGTGAATTGGTCCAGGCGTTTCATAGTTCATTAGCTTAAGGAGTCAAGCAGTGATGATAAGATCAAGAGCTCCATTGAGATTGGGATTGGGTGGAGGTGGCACTGACGTAAGCCCCTTCAGTGATGAATACGGCGGCTGCACAATAAACACCACAATCAACATGTACGTCTATTGTTCAATAGAGCAGACGACCGACGGAACAATTGAATTTCACGAGGCCGATTCAAACAGGACCTTCCAGAGCGACGCGAAACTGAAACTGGAGCTCGATAATACTGGTTTCGATTTACAGAAAGGAGTCTATAACAGAATTGTTAAAGATTTTGCGAAGAACACACTTTCATTCAAGATGACCACCTATTCCGATGCGGGACCTGGAAGTGGTCTCGGAGGTAGTTCCACCTTTGTCGTCGCGATGCTTCAAGCCTATACCGAGTGGCTGAATCTTCCTCTGGGCAAATATGACATAGCTCGACTTGCGTACGAAGTAGAGAGAATCGACGTGGGATTCGTCGGCGGTAAGCAAGACCATTACGCTGCGACGTTCGGCGGATTCAATTTCATGGAATTTTACGATAACCGGGTTATTATCAATCCCCTTAATATCAAACCTTGGATTATTAATGAACTTGAAACACTTATGTTAATCTATTGCACCGAGAGTAACCGCGAGAGCGCAAAGATCATCGAGCAACAAATCCAAAACACTAAAGCCAAGAACACCGATTCGCTTGAAGCTATGAAGCAATTAAAACACGACGCAGTCTCGATAAAGAAGGCGATCCTATTTGGTGATTTGGACTCATTCAGTCAAATAATGAACAGAAGTTGGGAAGCAAAAAAGCGAATGGCTGTTTCTATATCTAACAGTCGCATTGAAGCGATTATACGAACGGCAAAAGAAGCAGGGGCAATGGCAGGAAAGGTAAGTGGGGCAGGAGGAGGTGGATATATGCTTTTTCTGGTTGCGCCGGATAAACGCACCAAACTAATGCGTTGTCTGAAAACTTTTGGTGGTAGTTCTTCCAGAGTCATGTGTACAAATAGGGGTGCCGAAGCTTGGAAAATTTGAATATAGACAATTCTCTTAGTCTGCAAATACTACATTATTCGAAATCAAGATGACAATACTTGATAATACTATTATTACTGATATAAAAAGTGGTTATGAAATTTTTTTAATGTCTATAGGCTGTGAAGTATACTATTCTTGGTGGGCAGCGATTACATCATTAGAAGAATATTCGCTCTATTATTTAAAGCGACCGGAGTTAAGGGAAATTATTTCATTGACATTTCCACAAGCAGTGGCTCTGGAAAAGTGACAAAAACGTTGAAGATATCTCTGGAAAAGGTGACTTCTACTGTGGGTCAAACTGGCTCAGCCAATGGAAGTAGGAAGAATCTTTACGACTTTTAACTCAAGTTTTCATCATGTAACTGGTCAAGGATCCAGGAATCGTACTAATTGATTGCTTACGTGCGCTAAGTTCAATATTTTAAAAAAATAGGTTTAGAAAGAAAGGCTATATGGAAGCGATTATATTAGCAGGTGGCATTGGAACACGATTGCATAGTGTCGTGAAAGACTTTGCAAAACCGATGGCACTTGTCAACGGTAAGCCATTTCTCCAATACATCTTAAATAATCTTTTGAAAAACGATGTCACACTTTTCATTTTGTCAGTGGGATACAAATATAAAGAGATTCAAGATTATTTCGGTGACGAATATCGGTCGACGCCTATTGACTATGCTTTCGAAGAAATCCCTTTAGGCACAGGTGGTGGCATCAGAGAATCTCTTGAGTTGGCACACAACTCTCCCGTCTTTGTGCTTAACGGCGACACGTTTTTCGACGTGGACCTCGATAATCTAAAAAGGACTCACTGTAATAGCGGGGCAGACGTAACACTCGCGGTCAAACAAAAAGACGATCTCAGCCGCTACGGTTCAGTCTTATTCGATGAGACTGGAAGGCTCATTGCCTTCAAAGAAAAATCATGCGGCAAAAACGGATATATCAATGGCGGTGTATATGTAATGAACAAAGACTTATTTACCCCATTTCCTCTTACGTCCCCGTTCTCTTTTGAGACCGATTTTATGGAAGTCTATATCAACGACCTTAACATCAGAGTTTTGCCGTGCGATGCTTATTTTATTGACATTGGCGTTCCCAGGGATTATTACAAAGCCCGGCAGGAATTGATGGCTTTCGATGACAAATATTAGCAAAAAGCAGCCAAAACCGAAAATCTGTATTCATCCTATAGCGGCTATTTCATGGAGAAAGCTATTGATAATTAGCTAATTATATTTTGGTATTATTAAGAAAGGACATTAAATATTAATAACAAATATAGTCGCGATGTGGACGCCATAATAGTCTCCGGAACTTGGCCAACAAATAATTCTGGGTACGGAATTGCTGTAACTGCTGCACTGCAAGTTTACACTCAGTACTTCAATAAAGTATTTTTTTTTGGTCCTTCAAAAATGCATTTTGGAAACAAAAATTCGTGGTCTAACACTAATATTGACTGGATACCTTTATCTCTTACCCTGGAACCGATGTGGTATCGCTTTCTTAAAAGCATAGCTATGTCCTCACCTGCAATTACGATCCGATTCAAAGCAGGCGCTCACAAGTTTTATAAAGATATTAGTCGTGTCATATCAAATGTTCACAATTCAAATCATGACATTGTAATAATTTATGAAGACACTCCGCCAAGCTATTATTTGCCCTATATACGCCATAATTTCCCAAATATTCAACAGGCTGTTCACAGCCATAATGTAATATACAAAGGTTTCAGTGAGCTAAAGAACCAAGGACCTCTTTTAAAACGTGTTGCATGGCTAATAGAATTGAAAAAAATATATAACTTCGAAAAAAATATACACAATTTAGCCGATTCATATTGGGTTATTTCTGATAATGATAGTCTTGAATATAAAAAATATTATGGCAATACCCCTGATGGAGTTTTTGGAGTAAGTATTGACACTGATCGGTATAAATCTGTTTTGCCGGGCGACATATACACAATGGTACATGTTGGCAGTGCTAATCTTCGCAAGGCTATTGGTATAAGGAATTTCATTACAACAACATGGCCTTTAATACGCGCTAAAATCCCCAATGCGCAGTTGGTTTTAGGAGGCAATAATACTAAGCAATTTTCAGATGAAAATCTTGGCATAAAGGGCTTTGGTTTTGTTGAAAATGAACTAGATATTTTATCTAAAGGATTGTTGTATATTAATCCACAGAATATTGGATCTGGTATAAAACTGAAGAGTATTATTGCTATGCTCTCAGGTAAAGTTCTTGTATCAACTTCAACTGGTATAGAAGGAATTGAAGGAATTGAAGGTGAACATTATTTTGTTGCACAAGACAACAGGGCAATGGCTGATCAAATTGTGAAATTAATGCGAAATGCCTCTAAGACTAAAAAAATTGGTGAAAATGCTCAAATGCTTGCTTTTAGATTATACAGTAGAAAATACTTATTTAAAAAAGTTAAACCATTGCTGGATTCTTTTATCTCACAATCATCTAAAATTTCTAACTTCTCACCCAAGAAAAATTGATATAAACAATGAAACCAGACAATACTCTGCCCTTTTTCGCTCATTATGTTAATGATGATAAGATTTTTTTCTCGCGTGGAACGAATCTGTTCATGAGCGATAATATGGGTAAAACATGGGAGAAACTAGGTAAAATTCCTCTTTCAAGTATTGATATTTTGAAGAGTAGTCATCGATTATTACGGCGTCTATTTCGATGCCATATACATCATATTCAGCCTGTCAACAAGTCCACATTACTTCTGTTTGGATTTGGAAAGATTTTTCGTGTACAAATAAGAGAAACCATCACTTTTAAAAATTGTGGTGATATTGTTGGGCGGCGGCCTCTTTTTTTGTGCAACGCAGGATTTGAAACTTTTTATTATGGTGAATATAAACGCAATTCAAATTATGATCCAATTCGAATTATGGGTTCAGAGAATGGAGGATGTACATGGGAAACGGTAAGAACAATATCCAATATTAGGCATATTCATGGTGTTTTTCATGATCCATATGACGATGCGATATGGGTAACCACGGGTGATCGAGATCATGAATCAGGACTTTGGGTTACACATGACCGCTTTATTACACTTGAAAAAGTCGTAGGGGGAGATCAGCAGAAAAGAGTGATGCAACTGCTATTTACAGCAAATTATATTTATTTTGGCTCGGATACTGGCGATGAGAAGAACTACCTGTATCGTATGAGTAAAAAGAGCAGGCGAATCAAACGACTTCAGGAGGTAAACGGTTCAGTGTATTGGGGATGTAAAGTTGGCAATGCTCTTTTTTTCTCAACAGCACTTGAGCCTAGTAAAATAAATAAGAGTCAAGATGCCTGTATCTGGGGTACTTTTGATGGTGAGATTTGGAAAAGTATAACTCATTTTCGAAAAGATATTTGGCCAACAACGCTATTTCAATTTGGGCAAGTATTATTTCCAGTTATAGAAAATAACAATGGATACCTCTGGTTTACGCCTTTTGCTACAAATAATGATCAGACTTTGCAGAGAATAGCGATGGATAAAATTATAAGTAAATTTGCCGATTCCCAATATCCTCTATAAAATTAATTATGTTTAAGGAAAAAAACATTAAAATGAATACTCAGAGAATTAAGTCTATCTTCATAAAGTTTTTTGGTGGAAAGATTATGGCTTATGTTCAAGCTTTAAGATTTATCTATCTACTGAAAACGGACAGGAATCCTGACCCTGAAATAAAATTCATTCACTTATTCCTAAACAAAGGTGATATTGCAGTCGATATCGGGGCAAATGGAGCAGATTGGACTTATCACTTGCATCAATGTGTTGGTAGAGAAGGACGTGTCTATGCATTTGAAGCGAATCCTTACTATGCGATGGCTACTGATATAACAATTAAACTTATGAGATTAAAGGGTGTTCGTTTCTTCCCATTCGGATTATCTGACAAAGATGAGTGCGTTGTATTACGAGTAACCGATTCTAAAGGTAATAGACTATCGGGGCAAGGATATGTTGATAAAAATGCTGACATAAATGAGAAAGGGATAGAAGTAATCAACCTGAAAAGGCTTGACTCTCTGTCACCAAATTATCCAGAGATATTAAATACCGCACTTATTAAGTGTGACGTCGAAGGATTTGAAATATTTGTTTTTAAGGGAGCTAATAAAATTATTGAGAATTCGAGACCAATTATTATTCTTGAAGTTGGTAATTACGAGAAGCATGGATATTCATCTCGAGATATATTTAACTTTTTTGTAAAGATGGAATACTCCCCATATGCGATGGTGGAAGGTTATTCTCTCTTGGCAACCAACGATCTGCTAGAGCATGATTATACACTAAGTTCAAATAGAATACTTATTCCTAAAGAAAAAATAAATACTATTAGAAATCTAATTGACATTTCCCCTTATAGTTAATTCAAGCAATATATTCTGGCAATGCGCAAAATACTATTTTAGTCCGGGAAGAGATGAGAGGCTTTTAGGTAATCAATCATGACAGTTAAATCTGTTAATTTGAGGTTAATTAATGAAAACTGATATATTTATTCCGGATATGAAGACAAAGCTATCTGAAAATCATATTTGGCTGTGGTATAAAAATATTTCTCATGAACTTAAGCTAGGCTTATTTTCTATACCGGAAATAAAATATATAGGGTCGAATTTATATTACAAGGAAGCAAGTCTTTTAAAAAAATGGAGACGTCCATACGTAAAAAAACATTTTTCAGATAATTTTAATTGTATTTGCGATTTTTTATTATCAGATAATAATTCATTAAACATATTAGATCTTGGCTGTGGGTACGGATCAGAAAGCCTCTTGATGGCAATGAAAGGATTAAATATAACTGCAATAAGTTTGGATGAGATCGCTTTAAACATATTTAAAAAACGACTAAACTTTTATCAGGAAAGAGTAAGTTATGAATTGAAAATTTCAACACATCTTATTAATGCGTTTGATTTCGATTATTCATCAATTTCTCCAATAGATGGATTATTCTCGCTTTTTGCATTTAATAATATGCAACCGTGTGAAAATATTCTTGAACTTATGTCCCCCCACTTCTCTAAAAGATGCAAAGTTGCATTATTAGATGGTAATGCACATTCAATTTGGCCATTACTTTTTCCTTCACGAAGAAGAGATTACTTAACTCCGAAGCAAGTAGTATCTAAATTGAATGAATTGGGATTTGATAAAAGAGAACTTTTAGGTGGAATTGTTTTACCACCCTTTGTCTGGGCTTTTGGTAATAATGAAATACTTTTTAAAATCAATAAATATCTAAGTAAATATCTGTTTCTTTCTGCATCATATCTTCTGCTTGCAGAAAAGAGATGACTTTAAAACTTAATTACTAACAAATATACATTTATATTGCAGGAGTAATAAAATATGCGTAACTTCCTTTTTATATTGGAGTTCAAGTAGATGTTTTTTGTTTCCAAGATAATGTCAAGGTTTGGATATCTCAAACGAATAGTTTCTGCATATGTGTTCAGCAGAGACAGCAACGTGAGTTTTTGGTACACACCGCTTGAAACAAACATTATTGACGACTATTCCGAACTTGGAAAATATTATATGAATTTTGTTGAAAAGACTAAATTCAGAGGTTTATTCGATGCTGATGGTATTCCAATGCTTGATTACAAGGGAAATATTGGTATTCAATATAATCCGAATTCTATTGCTCAGTACGCGCTTGGATACTATGATCTTTTTCTTGATACGCGAAATTTTATGTATGAACAATTATTCCTCAAGCAAGCAGATTGGTTTGTAAATAATGTTCGTTTTATTGATGATGACATCGGCTTATGGGAATATAATTTTGATTTTGAGTATCATGAAGGATTAAAAGCCCCATGGCGTTCTGCACTTGCTCAGGGGCAAGGTATATCGGTTTTGGTAAGGGCATATTCACTAACAAAAAATGAAAAGTATTTAACGGTTGCAGCAAAGAGTTTTAAATCGTTTGAACGTGGAATTGATGATTCGGGCGGAGTTACTTATATTGACAAAGAGGGTTATTTCTGGTTTGAGGAGCTTATATTTGATCCTCCAACACATGTACTAAATGGTTTCATTTGGGCTCTTTGGGGGATATATGACTACTATTTAGTTACGAAGGATGAGAAAGCTCTACATTTATTTAGAGAAGGTACTAGGACTTTAGAAGATAAGATTGAAAAATATGATATTGGATTTTGGAGCATTTACCATCTGTTACCAACAAAACTTAAGATGATAGCAAGCACATATTATCAAAGACTCCATATTGTCCAATTGGAAGCTATGTATAACTTAACAGGCAAAAAAATATTTAAAGAGTATGCCAATAAATGGAAAGTATATTATTCAAAATGGCATTATCGATGTTTATCAATTTGCTACAAGGTTTTATTTAAGATTATCTATTACTAGCAATTTAAAAATTGAAGATTAATAATGAATATAATAGATTTTTTACTGATATACCCACCCTACAGCTATCCGAAAAAATCTCCTCCGATTGGTCTCGCTTATATAGCGGCTGTTTTGGAAAAGGAAGGTTATAGTGTCGAAATAGCAGATATGTCAGTATTGGGTATGGATTATAATGATTTACAACAGAAAATTATGGAAATTAAGCCTACAATTGTAGGAGTATCCTTTATGACAAACCAGTATGATGAAGCAATAAATATATCTAACCTTGTGAAAGACATTGACAGTAATATAATAGTATTAGTAGGCGGTCCTCATGTTTCCGCACTTCCAGAGGAAGTAGTTTCTCTAGAATCAATTGATATTGCTGTAATAGGTGAAGGAGAAATAACAATATTAGAAGTCGCTTCAAATTTGCTTGATAGAAATAGAGATAGCGATGAAATTGAAGCTATAAATGGGATAGCGTATAAAAAACAAGGGAAAATACATATAAACAATCCTCGCCAACTCATTCAAGATATGGATTCAATCCCTTTCCCCGCGTGGCCCCTGTTGCCAATTAATAGATATTCCATCCCCGCAACCGGAGGCGAAGCGGCTGAGAATGTTTTCGCCATTATTAGTAGTAGAGGTTGTCCCAACCAATGTGTTTTTTGCGATTCGCATACTATTTTTGGAAGAAAATTCCGCACAAGAAGTGCACAGAATATTTTTGATGAACTTGTCTATTTGAATGAGCATTTTGGAGCAACTCAGTTCGATTTTGTTGACGATACTATGACAGTAAATAAAAACAGGATATACTCGCTGTGCAATTTGATTATAAATAATAAGCCCGAATTTAAGTGGATGTGCAATTCAAGAGTTAACACAGTCGATCTGGAAATGCTAAAACTTATGAAAAAAGCAGGGTGTGTGAGAGTAGAGTTTGGAGTGGAATCTGGCGACCCGGATGTGTTAAAAAAGTGTAAAAAGGGAATAAAGATTGAGCAAATAAAAAATGCTCACGCGATGGCACGTGAGGCGGGATTAAGCATTGGAAGTTTTGTAATGGTTGGTAACTTGGGCGAGAATTTTTCTGCAGTAAAAAAGACAAAAAACCTTTTAGAGCAACTCGATACGGATGATATTTTCATAAGTATAACTACACCCTTTCCTGGGACAGAGATATATAAAATTGCTCAACACAACGACTGGCTTCGAAACCATAATTGGTCAGAATATGTTACATCACCAACTTATTTCCCAAACTACCGACCCATTATGGAAACAGATAAGATGAATGCTAATGAAATTTTAGAAGCTTTTTTTTATCTTCACTCTCGGTTTGCCATAAAAAAATTCAAAACCAGGTATGGGAGATTTTTTTTCCTGAATATACAATTTTATAAAGATTACATTCTAAGTGTTAGGAATGGCAAAGAACTTTTGCATAAAATGAAAATGGCCATAAAATTACTAAGGATTCACTAATAAAAACTATGCGTATTCTATTTTTCTCCCATTATTTCCCTCCGGAAGGTAATGCACCAGCCTATAGAACCTTTGAGAACTGCAGACGGTGGGTACACAATGGACATGATGTGACAGTTATCACGTGTGCACCGAATGTGCCCAATGGCATACTATTCAAAGGTTATGATAACGCGTTATTTCGACGTGAGACTGTTGAGGGTATTTCTGTCATTCGGGTATGGACATTCTTAGCAGCTAATAGGGGCACGGTTCGACGTATCTTGAACTATTTGTCCTACATGCTGTGTTCCACGTTTTTTGCCCTTTTTCTCCGCAGACCAGACATCATTATCGCCACGTCACCTCAGTTCTTTTGTGGTTGGGCGGGCGTTCTTTCAAGCCGATTACGACGAATCCCCTTTATTCTGGAGATCCGGGACATCTGGCCGGAATCCATACTAGCTGTAGAGGCTATACATAACGGATGGATAATTCGTATGCTTGAATGGCTTGAAATCAAGATGTATGCCGCTGCTCAACATATTGTTACAGTGGGTGAGGGCTACCGGCAGCGACTCATGGAAAAGGGTTTTGATTCGAAGGATATTTCGGTAGTCATGCACGGTATTGATCATGATCTTTTCTTTCCGAGAGAGCCTGACCAAGAATTGAAGAAGGAATTGGGTCTACAGGGAAAGTTTATATGCAGTTATGTAGGAACGATTGGCATGGCTTGCGGTCTGAAGGTGGTGCTTGAATGTGCGCAGTTGTTGAAAGAAGAGGGCAATGAGAAGATTGTATTTCTCCTGGTGGGAGATGGTGCTGTTCGTGAGGAACTTGAGGATGAAGCGCTCCTACTATGTCTCAACAATGTTATTTTTGCAGGGCTGCAAGATAAAAAGATGATACCTGCATTTCTCAGTATTACGTCTGCTTGTTTGGTCCATTTGAGAAAGAGAGTTCTTTTTCAAACGGTCATGCCTTCGAAGATATTTGAGGCAGCAGGGATGGGACGCCCGATCATCAATGGAGTTGAAGGTTTTGCCTCTCAAATTGTTGAAGAGGCGAAGTGTGGTATCTGTATAGAGCCAGACAATGCAGACGAACTTCTCAAGGCATTGAAACACCTGTTAAAATATCCCGAAGAGGCAGAAGAGATGGGGCAGTCAGGCTACAAGTATGTTTCAAAACGTTTTGACCTCAATAATCTTGCAAGAGAATACGAGAGAATCCTCGAGGATTCGCTGGCAACAGGGTGAGTAAAAGTACTGTGATGTTCCTGTGCCAAGAATGAGTCGGTCATCGCTGAAAACGATTAGTACACTCAAGACTTCTTCCAAGGATAGGAGAGAACATGAAAATCATCAGCATTGTAGGCGCTCGCCCAAATTTCATGAAGATCGCTTCTCTAATGTGCATTTTTTACGCGCAGCCAGAGATCGAGCCGTTTCTAGTTCATACCGGCCAGAATTATGACGAGCGAATGAGAGAAATTTTCTTCAGTGAACTCGGTATCACAACTCCAGAAGCTGTTTTGCCTATTGATGGGACTACATCACTGTTGTTGTTCGGTTCCACTGTGCTACACCTCTCAACAACAGCAACCTCACTTGATGCCATGACTAACTTAAGAAGAGGTACAAAAGATGGGGCCAGGTCAGTGCTGATGAATATCAAAAGCGACGATTATCCGCAAACCGTTAACTAAGGATGAGGTAGGTCCTGTATGGATGAGAGATATAGAAATTATTTCACCATAGTGTTATCAGGATTAAATAAAAAAATCATTAACTTTTACTGATTACTTAATTTGTTTTGAAAGATATATTATCATCATTGCACTCGACATCAATGCAAAGCTATCTTTAACTGTTTGTGACCAGTCAGTAGTTTCTTTTATTTCTTCAGGTTTCTCAGGTGGTTTTGTACTAACAGTTAATATTGTGCCATCTTTAACTTTTGGATTATTAAAATAAGATACTTTCTCCATATATCCTGTAGGCTGCTGTATATATATTCTATGTCCATCTTCTGTTAGTCCACCTGCAGAGTTAATATACTTTTTTGCTCTCCATCCCTTATTATAATTATATATGCCAGGATTAGTTATTTCACCTTGAATGATTATACTATTGGGTACTTCAGGGATAGTAATTTGATCTCCATCAAGTAAAACAATATCTTCTTTATTTTTCTTTTTAAGTTTCAAGTCAATCTTATCAAAATCTATAAATACTCTCATACCTCTACGTATCAATTGAGCCCCCCCAATATATGCCTTAGGTCTCAATCCTCCAGTTCGTTTAATCAAATCACTTATCGTCTCTTCATGAGTTGCTAGGGTATAATTCCCAGGGTTTTCAACAGCTCCTGTTATCATTACTATTTTAGGTAATTCTAAATTATCATTATTGCGTATATAAATAAGATCCAATGGCTGCAAAACGAAATTACTTGCTTCAGATTCATTAATAAAAACTTCTTGTATAATATCCTCAATATTGACATCGATTTTAGTTTTTTTATGAATTGGAACATTTAGAATAACTGCTGTAGAATCACCTTTTATTCCTTCGTTCGGGAATCTTGCAATTTCAGCTTCATAGATCCATGCTCCATAGCTGAATCCGCCACTTTCTAATATCAAATCGGCCAATGTCATATTTGACTTCCATGTATATTCACCAGGATTTATTACATATCCTTCAATAGATACAGTTTTTTCGGTATACTGAGCACTCGTTTTTTCATAAAGTATAATGCTGTCATTATTATTAAGTGGCATATTTTCTAATGAATTATTTGACCATACATTATCAACATTAAAAGGTATAATATATCTCGTATTCCCATCTTCCCCGATTCTATGAATATCTCCTCGTTCTAATAATGTTCTTGAATAGCGCGTACTATCTTGTAACCCTGAAAATGTAAAAAGCAGATCATAAAGTGTCATATTCTGAGCTAGTGGATAACGACCTGGAATAGCTACAAAACCTTCGAGTGATACAGTAGCATCAGAAATCATCTCATTTTTTGAATATATCCTGATCCGATCCCTTTTTTGGAGTAAAAAATCAACCTGTGTTAATTCATTCATAATTTCTTCAAGATTGATTTCGTAATAAACTTCTTTAAGATCATCATTCAAGCGTATTAAGTCAGCTTTAGGCAAATAAACATCAGTTGTTAATCCGTCTGATTTGTCGATGAGATCTTTTAAAGATGAAAGAGATTCGTTTAGTTCATATCTGCCTGGGCGCAATATACCTGCCCCAAAAATATCCACATAATTGAATGTCTCATCAATAATAGGAAATATTGTAATAATATCTCCATCATAAAGCGGAACGTTTTTATTTTCGTTCTCTATTTCGGAAATATCAACATCAAGTAGTACTCTCTCGGTAGTGCCTTTTTCTCTCCTAAATAATGGCTCTATACGATCAATTTGAGCTCTGAATGCATAGGCTGTTGATTTGTAACCACCTGCAAAATTTATAAGATCAGTTAAACTATCGCCATCTTTTAATTCATAAATTGCTGGCCTTAATATCTCGCCTTGTATTCCTACAGATATTTTTCTTGGTGGGATAAAAACGATGTCATTGTACTGCAGGCGTTCATCATCATTTGAAATGCCTTTTAACAAATAGTCATAAAAATCAATTGTACCTTTAACTATGCCGTCTCGAATAATACGAATTTCACGTAGACTCCCCGATGTATTAGGCCCGCCAATTTCATATAATGCATCAAATGTTGTACCATAACTGGAAAGAGAGAAAGTTCCCGGATTTGCTACTTCACCCATCACATAGATTTGATTGCTTCTTAATTGAGCAAGTGAAACATCCATAAAAATAGTCGGCGGCTCATTAACCAATCCGGAATAAAATCTTGATAATAAATTATTCAACGTCTCTTTTAATTTTTCATAACGAATTCCTGAAACAAAGATAGGTCCTATTTTTGGAACTAAAATATTTCCCCTATCATTTACATTCAGTTCGTATTGAAAATCAACTTCGCCCCACAATATTAATCGTAAAACATCGCCTGAACTAATAATATAGCCGGGATCAATGGGGCTGATCGGTGATTCTACCGTTCCGGATCTTCCTCGTCGAAAAATATCATAGCCATAATACGATAGACCAGCAAAGCGTCGACTTAATATATCATCAGAAGTAAGCACTTCTTCATACTCTGTCGTTTCTTCACTTTCTTTTGTTGTGTCAGGTTCTCCAGCGACTTCTGATTCAATTTGTTCAGTTATGGTTTCTTGATCTGATTCTATAGGCATACTGCTTTGCTCTTGAAGAGCATTTTGAATTTCCGATTCAGGCACTCCCATTTCACGTGCTTTTTGAATTGCTTCTTAATTGAGCAAGTGAAACATCCATAAAAATAG
>JBHPFF010000023.1:0-30097 GCA_042572165.1 Candidatus Latescibacterota bacterium
GCTAAGGTCATCGGAGAGATTGTTTCATCTGTCAAGGTGGATCGCCTCTTAGGGCAGAAATTTCTCCTCGTCGAGGTTCAGAAAATTGCCAATGAAAAGGATGGTACATCTATTGTCCCTACCGGAACCACTTTAGTGGTCAATGATACTCTTGGTGCCGGGCGCGGTGAGATCGTGCTTGTTGTCCAGGGCTCATCCGCTCGAATGACAGATATTACTGCAAAAATTCCGACAGACGGTCTTATCACCGGTATTGTTGATTCAATTACGATCGAGGCGAATACGGTATATCGGAAGGATTCATAAGGTGACCGTCTCTCAGGTCGATATCGTTAATACTGTTCGTGATGCCGGCATCGTTGGTGCGGGTGGAGCAGGTTTCCCAACTCATGTCAAACTGAGCAATGAGGTTGATACATTTATTGCCAATGGTGTGGAATGCGAACCTGTTCTCAAAGCTGACAAATACCTCATGGAAAGATCCGCTCCTGCAATCATACGCGGGATGGAAGCTGCTATAGAACAGGTAAGCGCCGGCAAAGGTGTAATTTCAATAAAGAATAAAAACTCCGGCGCGATTGCTGCTGTCGAGCGTGCGATTCGTGGTAAGTCCGGCCTTGAAATAGGAATTCTTGGTGATTATTACCCTGCGGGCGACGAGCAGGTACTTATACGTCAGATTACCGGCAGAATTGTTCCGCCCGGCGGTCTTCCGTTCATGGCTGGTGTGACTGTCAGCAATGTTGCCACACTTAAGCAGATTGCCGATGCTCTTGATGGTAAGAATGTTACGACAAGGGTGGTTACCATCGGAGGCGAGGTTGCCCGTCCCGTCACCATCGAGGTTCCCATTGGAACTTCAATTCGCGACCTGGTTGCTCATGCCGGCGGAATGACTGTTGACGATTATGAAGTGGTTGTCGGCGGACCGGTAATGGGAGTTATATCGAGTATCGATGACACTATCACCAAGACAATTGGCGGTGTTGTCGTTTTGCCTTCCGACCACGATGTGATACGGCTCAAGCGTCAGCCCTTTCGTGTTACCAAGTACTTGGCCAAGATGTGCTGTACCTGCCAGGAATGTACTATATTATGTCCAAGGAATGCACTGGGTCATCCCATCTCTCCGGCGAAGATCATGAGCTATTCCTGGCATATTGATGAAATTATCAGGCAGATAGAACATAGGGAACTTGATCCGTTTACCGAGCAGATGGTATTTGAGTCCCTTTTGTGCTGTCAGTGCGGTTTATGTGAACAGTATGCGTGTATTTTCGGTCTTTCACCCAATAAGGTTTATGCCTTAGTCAGTGACGCTATCCAGCGCTCGGGTTTGAAGTTTGATTTTTTAAAGTTACCGCAGCATGAAGGAAACATGTTTGAATTTCGCAAACTTCCGGCACTTACTCTCAGCCGCAAGCTCGGTCTTGCGAAGTATCTGGTTCATACCGAATTTGAGGATTTTGGTGCATATATGCCTGGAACGGTGAAGATCCCTCTGCTGCAGCATATCGGTGCACCGGCGGTACCGGTTGTTAAGTCGAATGACATGGTTAAAACGGGTGATTTAATAGGTGATATTCCCGAAGATAAGCTGGGAGCGCGTGTTCATGCCTCAATAGATGGTGTTGTTACCGAGGTTACCGGTGAGTTTATTGTTATCCGCGGGAGTGGCGGTTAATGGGCAAGAATTTATGTATAGGATTTCTTGAATATATCAGTGTCGGTAAAGGTATCGAGGCTGCTGATCTTATTTCGAAGAACACTGTGATTACCATATTGCTTTCCGCACCTAACTGTCCGGGACGTTACCAGATTCTTTTCACCGGTGATGTAGGTGCTGTAAAAGAGGCTGTTCAGCTGGCGGAAGGTATTGCGGATTTCAGCTTTCTTGACTCCCTTGTCCTGCCGCGGGTGGATGACCGGGTTGTATCTGCCCTGTACAGTCCGGATGTGACCGATATCGGCGAGGCGATAGGGATATTTGAAACCATGACAATGACCGCAGCGATCGAGGGCGCGGATACCATGGTCAAAACATCGGATGTCGGTATTGTGGAACTCAGGATAGGTAAGGGGCTTGCGGGAAAGTCTTATGTAATTGTGACAGGTACTCTTCATGATGTGGAAACGGCTGTAAACACTGCCCTCGAAACGGTCAAAGAGCGAGGGATTGTCATATCGGCAGTCGTGATACCGTCACTTAACAAGGAATTAATACGTCATTTAATATAGAGTGGAACGTATGAGGGAAGGGAAAGTAATAGGATCGGTTACGGCAACACTCAAGCACCCATGTCTTGAGGGGAAGAAACTTCTTGTCGTCCAGGTTCTTGATTCAACCGGTAAACCGCAAGACAGACCGCAGATAGTGGTTGATTTCACCGGTGCCGGCAAGGGTGACCGGGTCATTCTCAACTGGGATGGTATTGGTTCGCAGGAAATGTTCAATAATCCCCTTGTACCGCAGAGAGCATGGTTGTGTGGTATAATAGATGAAGATAATGTACGGTGATTATTTATAAAAGGTGAGTAAATCATGAATCAACAAGAGCTTATCGAGGCTGTAGTAAGAGAGGTTAAACGCGTTCTTTCCCAGAGAGGGATTTCCCTGGCTCCCCCTTCAAGCGGCAGAGCAGTTCAGCCTCCGGTTTTATCTCCGGGCTCGGTTCCATCTCCTTCTCCTGGAATAACTAAAACATTTGGCACACATGACCTGACAGGGAAGCAGGTTATCACCCAGCGCGATCTTGAGAGTTTTGGAGGAACGTCAATCCAGGTAAGTAAAAAAACGGTCATAACTCCTCTTGCTGTTGATTATGCCAGAGAAAAAGGCATCACAATAACAAGAATCGAAGACACACAACAGGTTGTGAGCGGCGCAGGTCAGACACCGAGTGCGGTTGTTGTTGCTCTCGTAATTTCCCCTGATTTTTCGGGTGACAGGAGTATTGTCAATAAGATTCTGACTTCAAAAGGTTTCCAGATCAAGGATCATTCGGGGCAAAATTATGAGTCGGCGTTGTATAATCTCGCGGACAGTGTGTCTTCCAGTGAAGCGAACTTCGGAGTGTGTATCGAAAAAACCGGCATGGAAGGACCTATTCACGCCAATCGCAATTCAACTATACGGGCGGTACACTGTAGAAATACCTATGAGGCACGCGCAGCCAGGGTGGATTTCGGTGCAAATGTTATGGTAATCGATTCGGCTTCAGATCCCGATGCTGTTATTTCAGGTTTCTGCGGCATGTAGTAATTATCTAAATGTATTTTTAACGATTTATTGATTTTGTACGTGACATAAAGTGGTGAATGTATTATGGAAATGGGTCGAGTTAAGGGTACGCTCGTTTTAAATATGTCTCTTCCTGCACTTAAAGGTAAAAAGCTTCGGGTAATCGAGGAGGTTGATGCACGTGACATTGAAAAACCCGGTAACCTTATAATTTCTTTTGATTTTATAGGTGCAGGCGAGGATCAGCTTGTCCTCTATGAAGGCGGGCCTGAATCGGCTATGGCGTTTCATCCTGTGATGACCGGTTCTGATGCCAATATTCTTGCTATCGTTGATGATCTTGATATGTAGGGTGAAAAGAGAGTTCAATCCATGAAAGTAATTGTCTGTAATATTGGTTCCACGTCGTTTAAATTTCAACTTCTTGACATGGTTGATGAGCAAGTTCTTTCACGTGGTCATATTGAACGTGTTGGGTCGGATAAAGCACATGCACAGTTTTTCCGCGGAAAAGATGACCTAGTGGTAAAAGAAGAAAAACCTGTGATGAATCAGAGGGCGGCTGTTCAGTGGGGGCTGGACTTTTTGAAAGCGGAAATTATTGATAATCTTAATGAAATAGATGCCGTAGGATTCAAAGCCGTGCAGGCTGGTGAAGAAAATGGCTCGGTGCTGCTCACCGAAAAAGTGATAACAGCAATGGAGGAGTGCAACGACCTGGCGCCTGCGCATAACCCTGCGTATGTTGAGGCGATTCGCATGTTCGGCGAACTCATGCCGGGGAAAGCTCTCGTGGGAGTGTTTGAACCCGGTTTTCACTTTCAAAAGCCCGAATATACACAGGTATACGGTGTTCCTTACGAATGGTACAGTAAGTATGGTGTGCGGAGGTACGGTTATCACAGCGCCTCTCTCAGGTATGTTACCTTTGAAACTGTAAAACGGTGCAATCTTGATCAGAAGCATCACTCCATAGTCGCCTGCCACCTGGGTGGTTCATCGTCGGTGTGTGCTTTCAAGGATGGTATCTCGATTGATACTTCCATGGGATTTACACCGCAGTCGGGAGTTATCCAGTCCAGCAGGATAGGGGATATGGACGGTTTCATCGTGCCCTACATGATGAAAAAAACAGGGATGAGCATCGAAGATGTATACAAAGAACTCGGTTCCAACGGTGGTTTGAAAGGAATTTCGGGTATCTCTGGAGACATGCGTGATATCCTTGATGCAATCGGCAGGGGTGACAGACGTGCCGAACTCGCTCGTAATAAATATATCTATGATATCAAATTTTACACCGGAGCGTTTATCCTTCTTATGGGAGGCATTGATGCCATATGCTTTACCGGCGGTACGGGACAGAAAGATTCGGAACTACGCCGTGAGATTCTTTCATCACTGGAGTTCCTCGGCTTTAAACTCGATGAGCAGGCTAATAAGGAAAACAGGGAAAGGATAGACAGCAAAGACTCGAAAATTGCAGCACTTGTAATTGAAACCAATGAAGAATTAATCGTAGCACGTGAATCTGTCAGAGTGGTCGAGGATCAGACGCAAGGAAACAGGGATAATTAATGGCTATTGATGGATACATAGAGTATAAGCGTAGAGAATATTGCAAGGATGTAAAGTGTCCGGTGCAATTGCAAATGAACTCCCAGGTGTCGGGGCAGGAAAAATATGAACAACTCAGACAAACGTGCCGAACAAATTGTTTACACACTACATGGGAGTTTCATCATTGGCTAATAGAAAAAAATTATTTAATATTGAAGCCTGAAAAATGATTTAGATTATATTATCTGTTTCGTTTAAAACTCCTGTAATTAAACAAAGGTGGTTGATATATGGATTGGGGAATGAAAAATCGTTTGTCGCAGGTCATTAAACAGGATGGGCACTGCTTTTTTCTGCCGATAGATCATGGATACTTTCAAGGACCAACCCACAGTTTGGAGAAACCAGGTGAAACGGTTAAGCCGCTTCTCCAGTATTGTGATGCCCTGTTTGTTACGAGAGGTGTATTACGCGCATGTATAGATCCCAGCAACAGCTTGCCAATCATCCTGAGGGTATCCGGTTGTACCAGTGTTGTCGGAAAAGACCTGGCACATGAAGCGATTACCACTTCAGTACAGGATGCAATTCGCCTTAATGTAGCTGCAGTTGGTCTTTCAATTTTTGTTGGCAGTGATTACGAACATGAGACACTGTTAAACCTTTCCAAACTTGTAAATGAGTGTGAAAATTATGGCATCCCGGTCATGGCGGTTACCGCTGTTGGTAAAGAATTGGAGAAACGGGAAGCTCGTTACCTTGCCTTGTGTTGTCGAATAGCCGCTGAACTTGGAGCACGCATTGTGAAAACCTATTGGTGCAAAGAGTTCGACAAGATTGTAAATGGCTGTCCCGTTCCGGTAGTCATTGCTGGAGGTCCTAAGTGTGAGACAGAGCGTGAAGTATTTGAGTTTGTTTACGATGGCATGCAAAAAGGTGCTATAGGTGTGAACCTTGGCAGAAATGTCTGGCAGAATAAACATCCGGTACCTTTAGCCAGAGCGTTGCGTGCTATAATTCATGAAAATGCAAACGTAAATGAAGCTTCTGACCTGTTTGAAAGTGTTAAAAGGGGAGAAAAGTAGAGTTAGAGAGAATGATGTTATGCGTGTAGCAATGTATTATAACAATAGTGATGTGCGGTTAGAGGAGCTGCCAAAACCGCAGATTCAGGCAGGCGAATTATTAGTCAAAGTAATAGCAAGCGGGATATGTGGGAGTGATGTGCTTGAGTGGTATCGCATTAAAAAAGCTCCTCTGGTGCTGGGTCATGAGATATCGGGAACTATTGTGGAAGTCGGAGATGCTGTAAATGGTTACAAGAAGGGTGACAGAGTCTTTGTCTCCCATCACATCCCATGCAATACATGTCGTTACTGCCTGAATGGTTATCATACGGTTTGTGATACTTTACACGCCACTAATTATGATCCGGGCGGCTTTGCCGAATACTTAAGAGTGCCGCTAATCAATGTTGATCGTGGTGTGTTCTTGCTGCCAGATGAGCTGTCATATGAGGATGGAGTGTTTATCGAGCCGTTGGCCTGTGTTGTTCGTGGTCAAAGGGTTGCGCGTCTCCGGCCCGGTCAAACTGTTCTGATCCTGGGAAGCGGCATTTCCGGGCTGTTGCACGTGGCTCTTGCTCGAGCCTTGGGAGCAGGGCGTATAGTAGCAACAGACATCAATGATTATCGCCTCAAAGCAGCGCGCCAGTTTGGAGCCGATGTAGCAATTCACGCTGAAGATGATGTTCCGGAACGTCTACGCCAGGCTAACGATAACAGGCTGGCTGATCTCGTTATCGTTTGTGCCGGAGCTCTTTCCGCCTGCATACAGGCTTTGCAGTCTGTGGATCGAGGAGGTACTGTTCTATTTTTTGCGGTTCCTGATCCTGGTGTTGATATCCCTGTTCCGGCTAATGATTTCTGGCGTAACAGTATAACACTTATGACATCTTACGGGAATAGTCCCTTGGATTCTATAATGGCTATAGAGCTTATCCGTTCTCGCAGAATAACTGTGAATGAGATGATCACCCACCGGTTGAGCTTATCGGAAACAGGTCTTGGCTTCAAACTAGTGAGCAGTGCCGAGGAATCCATCAAGGTGATCATCGAGCCGCAAAGATGAGATGATTTATATTGGAGAACATGAAAGCTTTACGCTGATATTGGATTATGAAATAAATTAATACCTGAATTAAAACCTTATTTCTGGTTTGAAGTAACAACATGAACTTCGAACTTTTTTCAGATGCTATAACTGGAAATAAAAAATGGATGCCAGCGAAAAAGAGATAAGAGAGCAGATATGTGAGGTTGGGAAACGTATCTGGCTAAAAGGTTGGGTTGCATCGAATGATGGGAATATAAGTATGAGGCTTGGCGACGAATTTATTATTGCCACGCCCAATGCTGTATCCAAGGGCTTTTTGTCACCAGACATGCTGGTAAAGGTTGATATGGCTGGCAACGTACACAGCGGTTATCTGAAACCTTCTTCTGAGATAAAAGTCCATCTTGAGGCTTACAGGCGCCGGGATGATATTAAAGCTGTCGTTCATGCTCATCCTCCCGTGTGCACTGGATATGCAGTTGCAAACATCCCCCTGGACTATCAGACGCTGCCGGAGATCATCATATCTCTGGGGCGCATACCGCTTGCAAAGTACGGCACTCCTTCAACAACAGAACTTTCCGATTCGATTTCCGAACTTGTCGTATGCCATGATGCAATATTACTTGCCAACCATGGAGCAATGACAGTTGGTACTGATGTGATGAACGCCTATTTCAAGATGGAGAGTGTGGAGCTCTTTGCTAACATATCTCTTGTTGCTAATCAACTCGGGAGTATGAAACAGATAAGCGAGCCTGAAGTCAGTAAACTTGAGGACCTTCGTGAGGAGTTCGGTATCAAAATAGGGGGGAGTGCATGTATGAACTGTGGGACATGCACGGGTGCCGAAAGCTGTGAAATGAGTACAAAATCGGAGTACGAAGATATTGTTGAGGAAATCACGAAAAAAATAATGAAAGAATTGAAAGATTGATTACATAACATCTAAAAAGGAGAAAGATAATGGCAGAAACGGGAAAAGCGTTAGGTTTTATTGAAACAAGAGGCTTCATTGGAGCTGTGGAAGCTGCGGATTCCATGCTCAAAGCTGCGTCGGTGAGTCTTGTTGGTTACCGCAGAACCGGAAGCGGTTACATAGCCGTAATGGTTCGAGGAGATGTTGGTGCAGTGAAAGCTGCAGTTGAGGTGGGAACTGAGAATGCGGCTCGTGTTGGTGAGGTTATCTCCACCCAGGTCATTGCAAGCCCGCACGCCGACATGGACCAAATGATATAGTTGCCAATAAACAGGGCAGCAATGATTTGAGAGGATAAGCCATGATAAATGAACAGCAAATCAGGAAGATAGTTGAATCGGTTGTATCCTCCGTGACCACCGGAGAGGGTCGTGGAGCGGGAGTTACAACCACTGCTGCACCGCCCATTCCTGTACCCTCTGCTAAACATGTATCAGCACCGGCAGGTGTTAAAGGGCAGGATGGAGTTTTTGATCGTATCGAAGATGCAATTGCAGCAGCTAAACAGGCATTTGAGGAATTTAAAAAATTCAGCATACGAGACAGGGAGCGTCTCATTGGAATCTTGCGCAGAACAACGCGTGATTATGCAGAGGAATTCAGCAAGATGACTGTTGTAGAAACGGGCATGGGAAATGTTAAGGACAAAATATTAAAGCACAAAAACTGTGCAAAAAATTCACCGGGAACCGAGGATCTTGTTTCGCGTTCGTGGTCTGGTGAAAAGGGTGTGGTTCTTGAGGAATTCGCTCCTTTTGGAATAATAGGCGTTATTACCCCTTCCACCCATCCTGTACCGACATTGGTAAACAATATGATTATTATGCTTGCCAGTGGAAATACAGTGGTGGTCAATCCTCATCCCAATGCGAAAAAAATAACCGCATTTGCAATCCAGACTTATCACAGGGCTGTTGTTGCAGGTGGTTTCCCCGAGAATCTTTTTACCTGCATGAGGAATCCGACGATTGATTCGGCGAATACTATGTTCAAACACCCGGATGTTCCTCTTTTGAGCATCACTGGTGGTCCGGGTGTGGTTAAAGCCGCCATGTCAACTAACAAGAAAGTAATTGCGGCAGGCCCGGGGAACCCCCCGGCTCTTGTTGACGAAACGGCTGACCTTGACTATGCTGCAGATTGTATCATCAAAGGTGCTATATTTGACAATAATCTCCTCTGTATAGCCGAGAAAGAAATTTTTGTCGTTGAATCTGTTTACGATCGGTTCATGCAAGCCATTGAAAAAGCAGGTGCCGTCAAAATCGATGAGATTCACCTCAAAATCCTTACCGAGAAAGCTTTTCTGCCCAGTGACAAGGGCGGGCACGTATTGAACCGTGAACTTGTGGGAAAGGATGCGATACAACTCGCGGATATCTTGAAAATTAACGTTCCGGAGGGCACCCGGCTTCTTATTGCTGAAACCGACAAGAACCATCTGTTTGTTATGGAAGAGCAAATGATGTGTATGGTGCCTGTTGTGCGTGTGAAAGATTTTAATGAGGGAGTACAGTGCAGTATCGAGGCAGAGCGCGGATACCTTCACACCGGAGTGATTCATTCGAAGGATATGAACCGTATTACCGAGTTCGCTAAGGCAATGAAGACGACAATTGTGGTTGCAAACGGATACAGTACCCAGGGGGATGGTCCCGATGACGGGGAAGCATACATGGCATTTACTATTGCGACTCCAACTGGTGAAGGTATTACTTCACCACGGGATTTCTGTAGAATAAGGAGACTGGCTGTTGCCGGAAGCCTGCGTTTTGTGTAAATGCCTTTAATCGAAATACATAAACTTTATGTTGCTGATGTGTGCAGGAATTTCTTCTGCACACATTTTTATTGAAAAAAATAGTATTCATTACTGGTGGGAGTTTAATAAATCTCGGTTACTACCAGTGAATTTACTAAAATGAGAGATTGGAAGGCAGATAATATGATTTTTTATTTCTTTTTAGCTTTCAGTTTTTCTTCCTTAATTCGCTGTTTTATTCTTTTTTCCCTGCGATGACGTTTTCTACATAATTCAGATTTTCGTGAGTGTCTTTTTGACATAAAGTCCTCCTGAGAGTCAATAAATTTATCTGATTTAACATTTTGTATTTTATACTATAATAAATTGTTATTTGATTGTCAATACCGGTTCAAGGTTGGTATTATGAATCTCTTGCCACATTACTGTAACTTGTATAAGCAATTTTTGATGGTATTTCCGGTAATAATTTGATTTTTTAGTTATGAGATATCAGGATCAGAACCATTCTTTTTGAGAAATTCATTTAATTCTTCTCGAGAAGGTAGAGCAGCCCGTCCTCCGATTGACCGGCAGTTTAGCGTCCCCACAGCCGAGGATAATTCCAGACACCTGTCAATGCTCAAACCACGCATAAGAAAGTAGCAGAATGCTCCGTGAAATGCATCCCCTGCTCCGGTTGAATCGGTACATTGTATCGGAAATGCTTTATAGTTCCTGATTTCGTTTGCTGACAGGTATACACCTCCCCGGCTGCCCATGGTGACGACAGGTATACCTGATTGTATGCGCGAAAGTGCTCGTAAAATCCTTTCCTCCGTTTGTTCTCCTGTAAGTTCACTGGCGTAAAAAAAAGGGATAATAAAATAATCAATCAAGGGAAATAGCTGTTCAAGACCGTCATATGTCTGTTTAAAATCGGCAACAACAGGGATACCGGTTTCCCGTGCCCATTGGGCTGCCTGTAACGCGCCATCGATCCAGTGACCGTCGATCAGTAAAATATGCGTACCATCAAGAAGAGATGTATCAAGTTCGATAGGATCTTTATATACAGATTTAATTCGTTCAGAGTAAAACTGCTTTTCTCCCGTACGTGCATCAACAAGGACAAAACTCACTGTTGAATGTTTCCCTTTTAGGTAAATGACACCGGATGTATCGACACCGAATCTTTTGAGCCCGTCCACGATAAACTGACCGTTTATGTCATCTCCTATCCGCGTAAGCAGACGTGTTCTAGCCCCGAGTTTGGATGCAGCGCAGAGAGCCGTAGCAGCCATTCCACCGCCTTCTACGGTATAGTGTTCACAGAAAAAAGAACCATCATCATGATTGAATCCGTCAATAACCATAATGTGGTCGATTACTGAAATGCCCAGGGCAGTTATCATTGTCGATTAATTCCTTATTTTTGCTTTTGTTTGTGTTGGTGATGTTATTTATTATGAAATAACTTCTTACCTGAATATTCATTATTTCTATACCTACGGCACATTTTTTGCTCAATTATTATTATAAGATGCAAAATTGGTTAATAATTTGCAATATACCCAAAAATAAAAAAATGAAAACATAAGAATATATAATAGTCTATATATTATAGCAGATATAATGACAATATGAAAATATTTCAGATTTTAATTTTGATAAAATTTAGATGCTACTTTGTTAATTTTATCTGTAAATGTAATTATTCATAATGAATAAAAAGTTTCATTTTGTTACATACATCACTTTTTTATTATAAGAAAATAGTTATTATTAATTTCAGTGACTCATCAGAACTAAATTAAATGCAATATTGGAAAGTAGTTTTGGATATGAAACGATATGAAGAAAAAGGCTTTACGCTGGTTGAGATTATCATCGTCATGGTTATTTTGGGTATAATGGTTACTATGGCCGTTCCGAGAATGAATTTTATTTTGTCCAAGGACGAACTTCGAGCCAGCACCTCCTCGGTAACTTCTTCTCTGTATTTGGCACGCATGAAAGCTGTTAATGATGGTCTTGAGTATGGTGTACAGTTCAATGTAAATGGAGAAATTCAGATTATGAGTGACCCTTTAGGAGTTCCCGAAGCTGTTGGCGGTATTTCTCGTCTTGAGGATGGTATATCATTCAGTGAAATAGAATTCGTTAACTGGCTTGTGGTGTTTAGTCCATACGGTCAGCTTGAAAAATCATGTTTAACACCCGGAGATATGATTGGAAGTATCATAATCAGTAACGATATTGGTGATTCAACTAAAGTAGAAGTTACATCTGTCACGGGACGGATCAGGGAGACGAGTCTATGAGGGTTCATACTGAGAAGGGATTTACCTTAATTGAAGTTATTATGGCATCTATTATCCTTGTAATTGGAATGGGGATAATAGGCTCAATTATTACTAGCATAACAAAGAAAAATTTCTTCAGTTTCCGGCAAACCCAGGCAGTAGTACTTGCCCAGAACAAGATTGAAGAACTTGTAAATGAGGGATATAACAGTCCCGATATGGATAGTGGTACCTATGTAAATCCTCTGAATCCTGTTAGTGAAACCGGTGATTCCAGTGGAGTATTCAATCAGTTCTGGACAATTATAGATCTCATGCCGATACCAAGATCCAAACAGATTATTTCCACAATCCAGTGGGAGGGGACTGATGGTGAGTTGAAAACTGTGGAACTGACAGCGACATGTATCGATGAGAGTAACTGACCAATGAATTTTTATCATTGGAGGAGTTAGTAATATGCAAATATATTATTTCAGGTATTTGACAAATATGACAAAAAAAAGCAGACGTCAGGATGGATTTACACTCATTGAAATGGTAGTGGCTATGGTGATAAGTTTAATCCTTGTGGCGGGAATATTTCAGTTTTTCACTGTTCAATCCAGAAATTTTCTTGAAGGGAGAGCGAATGCTGAAATGCAGCAGGAACTCAGATGGTCAATGGATTACTTATCTGATCATCTGAGACAGATAGGCAATGGTGTCCCGCCTACCTGCGGTTGGCCGGTTGTTGAGAATACCGACGGCGCAGGCGGCGCGCCTGATTCTATATCGGTTTTGGGCAGTTATAGGAATCTTGTGGTGACAACCACCCAGCCGATGGGCAATGAGGGCTTGCCTGTTAAAGTTTCTGACACCTCTGAAATTGAAGTTGGAGACCTTATTGTCATCAGTGACGGAACCTGGCAGGAACTTTTCTATGTGACCGCGAAGAACAATGAAGTTTTGTTTCATACTGCACATTTGCCATGGAACACAAGCAAATTCCTCGAACATAAATATATAAAAGACAGCACGGTTACGGTTGTTACCCATGCGAGCTTTTTCGTTGATGTTGATGAGGAGGGAAGATCGAACCTTATGATACAAACCCAGTCGTATGCGCCACAAGTCCTCCTCGGTGATGTTGATGATTTTCAGATACGGTTCAAGATGAAAGACGGTTCCTGGTTTGATGAGATCTACCCAGATGAAATCTATGATATCCGCATGATAGAAATAATGTTGCGGGCACGTTCAACCAAGCCTATAAAGGGTTATATTGATCCGGTTTACGGTGACGGCTATAAAAGAATTGAATTGAAAAGAGTTGTTATACCGAAAAACATAACTGTCGTATCATAATATTGAAGCTGGGTGAGGTATAATGAAAGCAAGAATTGAATTATTTCATAATGAAGAAAAAGGCGCCGCGTTAATCCTTGTTCTCATGATATTGATGACTTTCACTGTGCTCGGAGTAGGTGTTATAACCAGTACTTCGACAAATTATGCTCTTTCGAAAAATTACGAAACGGCTGTACAGGCTCAGAATATGGCCGAAATCGGCGCCAAAGTGGCATATCGAGAGTTTATCAATTACGGTTTCCTCAAAACGACGCACACAGAGGATATGGATTCCCTCGCAACAGGTGATCAGCTCCTGCTGACGGATCTCCTGAATTATGAAATTGACACCGATGGGGATTTCTTTTGGGAATGGGATGACTCAAAAGGGTATAACCCGATGTGGGATACCTCCGTACCTCATGGGTTTAAATTCCGTGTTTATTATATTACAGATCAGCATTTTGTAATCGAATCCGAGGGGTGGTTCGGATCATTAACTAAAAGATTGAGGGCAAAGGGAGAAATTGAAAATATGTTCCAGTTCTCATATTTTGCTTCACGTGACCTTGGAGAGTTCGTCAGGGGTGCGGCACAGGAGATCAGGGGGAAAGTCCATGCTAACGGAACTATGTTTGTCAGACCCTCCGGTTCGACGCTCCAGGTAAACACAGACTCCTTTACAGCTACCGGAAATATAATCAGAACCCGTGATGCATGGGGGAGACCCGATGAAAGCGGAGCCTGTGAGATTACAGAAGGCGCTGAAGATGGCCCGTTTGTTGAGATGGAACCGGATGTTAACGGTGCCCGGGGAAGCGACGGTGCGGCGTTTGATTCGTTCAATATTAACTGGACTGACCAGGCTCTCGGAGCGAGAGTGAAGTGGGGTGGTGTGGTAAGAGACAAAGTTCCTTATAAATCTCCTCCTCCGGTCCAAAACCTTGACCCGGGCGAGTATTATGACCAATTAGCCTCTGCTGGTGGTGTTGTCATAGATAATACATCCCACGCTCAAAGCTGGTGCACGAGGATAAACAACTGCTTTAACTATAACGAGCAGCGTACCCAGATCATGTGGGAGATAGATATTGGTCAGATGATTTCCGACGGTGCCTGGCCGGGCAATAACCTTATTTATTGTGATGTTCCTGTTCGCCTTGCGAATGCTTCTCAACTCAATGACAGGTTGATGATAGTGAGTTGCAGGAATATTTATACAAAGGGTGATTTTAACACTGTAAGCAAAAAGGGTGCTTCGATCATGACCAAGCACCGCATCTATCATCTCAGTGGCAACTGGGATGATGCTAATTCCGCAGACTCAATAAACGAACCAGCGGCAACTACAACAATAAACGGTGCCCTTGTGGATGGCGCTCCGACGATAGATGAGTATAACTGGTGCGACCGTGACGGCGACCACCGTTATGATTATAATAATGTGAATATTTATGACGACTGGAATAACAAGACAGCAGCCGGTTTCAATATCCCTTTCAGCGACACCGATCCCTGGGCTAACTGCGATGACCTGCTTGAAAATTGGAGCGGACAAACATTAACCAAATTCGGTTCAGTCGTGCATCTTGGCAGTTCGTGTGATATTATGTGCACTAATCTTGATAATTCCGGAATAACTGATGACCAAATCGCGTGGGTGAGAAAAACCGGTTATAGTGCGCCGACACGTAATTACATGTACGATCCTGACCTGGCGTCTCCTTTGACACAGCCGCCATTCACACCGCTGATAGGGCATATTACATCCTGGTCGCCCTATTAATTGAGGAAAATGTTTATCTCCCGGCATTAACATAGATGATTTATTTTCTGAAAAACCTGTTGGTAATAATTATACTGACAGGTTTCTCTTTTGGAGTATTTTTCATATTGATTTTACCTTCAGAGTATTCTATCTTACAACTTCTTGTAAAGATATGTAAGCAAGCGATTTTTTTATTTTTCAGCTAATCCAAAAGGTTTTATTTATTCAAGCTGAAATGAATTATATCCAATAACATTTGAAACAATTTGCATAGAGATATTTCGGGGAGGTACGCATGAAAACCATAGAGGACCTGCGGGAACAATTTCTCAAAGACATTGATACCTGCTCGTCCATAAAGGATGTAGAGGCTTTTAAGCTTAAATATCTGGGAAGGAAAGGACTTCTCGCACAGTTACGCTTGGAAGTGGATTTTAAGTCTCTGAGTCCTGAAATGCGCAGTTCGGTTGGAAAGGGATTTAATGACCTGAAAAACATGATGGAAAGCACTGTCAGTGAAAAGTCAAAAACGTTTGATCACGGTGTTTCAAAGAAATCTTCTTTAATTGATATGACCATTCCGGGTACCGGTTGTTCAATAGGATCGCTTCATCCGATAACTCTTGTTCAGATGGAACTTGAAGAGATATTCATGAGCATGGGTTTTTTGATTGAGAGTGGTTATGATGTTGAGACGGAACATTATAATTTCGATGCTTTGAATACACCTTTTGATCATCCGGCAAGGGAAATGCAGGATACCTTCTGGCTGACCAATGGAATGGTTCTCAGGACCCAAACCTCCGCAGTTCAGGTTCGGGCACTTGAAAAGTATGGTGTACCGATGAAAATGATTGCTCCGGGACGGTGCTTCCGTTATGAAAACATCGATGCGAACCATGAAAATACCTTTTACCAGTTTGAAGGTCTCATGGTTGATCGCCATATAACAGTAGCAAACCTGATTTCTGTCATGAACATTCTGTTCTCGCAGGTATTTCATCGTGATGTGGAAACGCGACTCAGACCCGGATATTTCCCCTTTGTTGAACCCGGATTTGAACTGGATATAAAATGCCTTATCTGCGGCGGCAAAGGGTGTAAATCGTGCAAGAATACCGGATGGCTTGAGCTATTACCCTGCGGAATGGTTCACCCGAATGTACTCAGGTTTGGTGGTGTTGATCCTGACAAATGGAGCGGTTTCGCTTTCGGACTTGGCATGACAAGACTTGCCATGATGAAATACGGCATTCCGGATATTAGACTTTTCAACAACGGTGATATCAGAGCGCTTGAACAGTTTACTGCAGCGGTCTGAAATAAATATACGACTCGATGACAGACACAAATGAAAGGATAACTATACAATGAAGCTTTCGCTCGATTGGCTCGGTCAATATGTCGATCTTAAAGGACTCACGCCAGAGGAGATCGCTTATAAGCTTACTATGATGACTGCCGAGGTAGAGGGAGTGGAGACTGTCACACGATCGGTTGAGGGTGTTGTTGTTGGCGAAATCACACAAATTGAACCGGTTGAAACGGGTGAAAGTGATACGTTAATGAATTATGTGAGTGTTGATCTGGGAAAGGAAAAACTTGAGTCTGTATGTGGTGCCCCGAATGTAAAAATTGGTATGAAATCGGCATTTGCTGTTCCCGGCACAGAAATTGTCAATGGTCTTATTGTTAAGGAGCGGAAAGTTTACGGACGAGTGAGCAGGGGGATTCTGTGCAGTCCAAGGGAACTGGGATGGGGTGAATCTCATGTAGGTATCATGGCATTTCAAGGTAGCCTACAGGTGGGTACCGACCTTGCCGGACTGGTCCCGGTTACTGACCATGTAATTGATATTGATAACAAAAGCATCACTCACCGTCCCGATCTCTGGGGACATTACGGTTTTGCACGTGAACTGGCGGCAATCTTTAAACGTCAGTTAAAACCTCTTGATATTGCAGATTCCTCTGAATGGGAGAACCTCGCCGAGTTTCCGCTTGTAATTGAGGACAGAGAAGGATGCCCGGGATATTGCTGCCTTGATATCGATGGTCTTACACCTTCATTTTCTTCTATCGGCATTCAATACCGCCTTCTTGCTGTGGGATTACGCCCTATAAATCTTCTTGTGGATCTCACGAATTATATTATGTGCGAACTTGGACAGCCGATGCATGCATTTGACGGTGAGCGTGTGCGAGACATTATTGTGGCACCTTTTGGAGCGAAAGGGATTTTTGACACATTGGACAGTATTGAGAGAGCCATGATACCTGAAGACCTAATGATAAAGGATCATACAGGATCAATAGCGATTGCCGGAATTATGGGCGGTGAGGAGTCGGAAATCAAGGAAGACACATCACGAGTTCTGCTTGAGAGCGCTAATTTCAATCCCGCAAGTATCAGAAAAACCGCTGTACGTCTCGGGCTGAGGACAGATGCGAGCATGCGATTTGAAAAGGGTCAGCCACCGTACCACATGGCGCTGTCAATCAAGCGGTTTGTACAACTCATGCGAAATAACGGGCAGAATCCCATTATCTGCTCAAGTCTTGCCTGTGGCGGCGATACGGGAGAGAAACCGCGCACGATGACTGTGAAAACCAACTATATTTCAAAAACTATCGGAATGGATATTCCTGAAAAAAAGATGGAAGAGATTTTGCATTCCCTCGGTTTTGTCTGCAAATTTGATAATGATAATCTCCACCTGACCATACCTACTCATAGAAGCGTTCGGGATATTTCAATACCAAATGATATTGTTGAAGAGGTCGCCCGTATTTACGGATATAACAATATCGTACCTTCAATGCCGGAAATGGAACTGAAAAAGTATATCTTAAACACAGAGCTAAAAATACATCATAAGATCCGACGCTTTCTTAGCATTGCAAAGGGATTCAATGAGGTTCATACCTACAGCTGGTATGATAATCCCTGGCTCAAGCGTATCGGATATGACCCCGGCGATACTCTTCATATCAAGAACCCTGCCACTGAAAACAACACACGCATGCGGCGGGAAATACTGCCAAATCTTTTTGCTCTTATCGAATCAAATGCCATACACAGGGATCGGTTTTTCATTTACGAGATAGGGAATGCCTTTTATCCGTCGTCCGAAGGTTGCACTCAGATTATGAATCTGGCAGGCATCGGGTATCAATCGGAAAAGCTCGGTAAGCTGCAGGATATATTTCTTTCAATGAAAGGTACTGTTGAGGAAATCTTTGTTCTTGCGGATGCCGGGAAACCTGTCTTTTCGCTTACCCCGGAAACCTCTAAACCTTGGCAATCCACCGGATCTTCTATGGATATAACCATTGGTAATGCAGTTGTTGGTAAAATAGGCTACCTGTCGGGGAAAATGCTCGATATTTATGAAAAAGGCACTCAGGTTGTCTGGTTCGAACTCACTGTCAACAAACTGACAGGTCATACATTCCCGGAAATCAGGTATGATGCTATTCCCGTTTATCCTGGCTCGTGGATGGATTTTTCCATACTTGCCGATAAAACCTCATGCTATGCTGATCTGGCGGATTTATTTGACCGTTTTTCCCATCCGATTCTGAAAAAAAGAAAATTTCTTTACAGCTATGAAGGTAAGGGATTGCCGGGAGAGAAAGTAAGCTATACATTTCGTTTCTGGCTTGGGCTCAAGGAACGAACCCTGACCAGCGAAGACCTTTCGAGTTTCCGTACAGCTTTCCTTACCTATCTTGAGCAGCACGGTCTTTCGCTCAGGTAATCGCATGTCATGAGGGTTTTAAAGGCGTTCTATTTTTTTAGACGAGATTTCTTACAGATGCAAGAAGAATCTTTTTCTGCGAACGGTTCATTAAAAACCGTTGTCATCTCGATTCTTTTATGGATATATGCGGGACTTGCAGTTTATACGTGGTTTTTTGCCCGCATGTCGCCGGATAAGGTTGTTCTCGTAAGAATTGCATCAAGCTTTTTTTCAGACCTCGTTTGGATACCTCTGGGTATTATTGTCTGGACGATTATACTGAAGTGGATTACACATATTTTGTTAAAATATTTACAAAAGTGTGGATTTTTTCTCCTGAACTGCGGTTTAACACTGACCGCAGCTTTTTTTGTGATTGTTTTTCCTGAAACTGCCTTCAGATTTCTGTTTCTTCCTTTAACTGTATTCGGAGTAATGATATTTATCCAGATTTTAAGAGCCAATAACCAACCATTGAAATTTATAATCTTTATACCTGCGGTAATAATAGTTTCGGTCACAATAATTCATTACAAAGGGCAGTTGTTACCCTCAATTAGTCCCGGAAAAAATGTGCAAAATATCAAGGTCATGACGTACAATATATACGGTGAAGCCGATACCTTGAGACGTCTTGAAATGATCGAAACTATTCGTCGAGAACGCCCGGATGTAGTGTGTTGTACGGAGTACAACCGCCTGACCGACCCTGAAATATTTGAACGGTACCTGAGTGCTCTTTACCCATACGTAGCCCCCGAGAAAGATGAAAGGTGGTGGGGAACCGGTGAGATCATCCTTTCCAGATATCCGATCACTCTCAGGCGGAATGTGACTATTCCTGATAACGAAAACGGCTTTTCTGAATTTGTTTTTGCAGAAATAGTTGTAGGCGGCAAAAAGCTCAACATTATCAACATGCATTTAACTGCAACAGGGCATTCTATTGAAAACGCTGCGGAATCCTCACTGGAACTCAAAGAAAAAATGTCCGCTGTCTCACAGTTTGAGCATATCAAGGATAAACAGAAATATTTTGAGGCCCGGTCTTTTCTCAATTATTGTGCGAATTTCAGTGATCCTGCCATACTTTGCGGCGATCTCAATGATACTCCCAACAGCAGGGTGTATCATATGTTCGCAAAGCAATACAGGAATACCTTTTCCCTGAAGGGGTGGGGACTCGGCGGTACGTTCGGGGAATCATGGATAAAGGAAAGGATTGGGAAAAATCTGCTTTCTCGTGTTCTTGCATGGGATTTCATCAGGATAGATCATATTTTTGTTAGCAGCCATTTTGATGTTCTTTCATCACGAGTGGTTACAGACGCCGGAGGTTCTGATCATAAACCCGTAATAGCTGTGGTGCGGCTCAAGGAAGAATAAGGATATCAAAATAATCTTTTTACGAGTGGTTAAATAAGCTCCGAAACATTCGGATAGGTAAGTATTGTTTCGGCGTGCGTATTCAGTAACTCATTCATTCCGATCAATGTAAAGTGTTCGTGTTTTACCTTGCGCCTGCTGTCAGCGGTCATTTTTACCTGAACGCCTTTTTCTTCCCGTGACACAGGTGTCCGGTAATCTGGAAAGCCAAACCGGGAATTTATAAAATCCGGTGGGGTGGCCTCTGATACTTTATTGGCTGTAATAACAAACATCCAGAAGAGGGAATGAGTGCTGTCCGTTGAAAGCACTATCCCGGAAAGATTCCTGTAGACCCGAAAACCAAATCCCTCAAGTGCATTTGTCAGGTTCGAGAACTGCAATCCGGTGGATACACTGCCCGATGGTAGGGTGATCACAAGCCATCCGTCTTGTACGAGTACGCGGTTTGCCTGTGAAAAAAAAGTTATGATATCAGACTGCTTTTTTAAATGATGGCAGACAAGCCCGCAAACGACCGTATCAAACATTCTTTCAAACGGCCAGAACCGGGTCATGTCAGCAACAGTGTAATTATTACGAACTCCGGCATACGAATCCACGAGTTGTGCCGCCCGGAGAAGGTCCGGGAAGAGATCAAAGCCGGTTACGTTTTCAAGCCCCATTACTCCGGCGGTGACTCCGACAGCACATCCCACATCGAGGATATTTACCCCGAAGATATCGGAATGATTGTTTACAAAAACTGATTTGAGCGCTTCTGCTGCACAGGCTTGGTAACCCTGTCCGGAACCGATACCGCATGTCAGATACAGGAAAGCGTACTGAGTTCCAATTCCCTTTTTACGGTTGATAAGCGAGAGCGCCTTTTTGGAAGAAAGTGCCTTGATATCTCCCAGAATTCCGGGGAATGTTCTCGAACGGTATACTGGGGGTACCCGATCTTTCAGGATATTAGCAGCCTTATCACATGCCCTGTACCATTCATTCATAGAGTGTAGTAAAGATTAATGTGTGGATTCAATACAAGATTTTATCATTTGATTAGTCCGCTGATACTACATCTTGCGTATCACACCGATGACCTTCCCTCCGATACGGAAATTCGGATCGGTTTGCATCACGGTAAACGGCTTCATGGCATCATTTTCCGGTACAAGTCTGATAATATTACCGTCAGAATAAATACGCTTAACTGTAGCTTCATCATTAATTATTGCAACCCCTATCTGTCCCTGTTCAACAGATTGCTGCATTCTGACCAGCACATAATCACCGTTAAAAATACCTGCATTGACCATACTGTCACCATGAACCCGCAAAATGAACACATTATCCGAGCCACGGTACATATCCCTTAGGGTGAATTGCCCCTCAAGGTTTTCTTCCGCCAGTATCGGGGTTCCGGCAGCCACGCGCCCCAGAACCGGTATTCCCTCACGCCTTCCGAGGATATCCAGAGCCCTCGCACGGGAAGAATCACGGCTGATGTACCCTTTGCGTATAAGTGCTTTTAAGTGATTATTAACACCATTGGGAGACTTTATCCCGAATTCCTTCTGCATCTCAGGAATGGTCGGAGGATAGCCGTGTTCATAAGCGAAATCTTTAATAAATGAAAAAATCGCTGCCTGACGCTCTGTAAGAGTTTTTTTAACCATGCTTGTTTTCCCTTCATAGATATTAATGAAAAAAATTACATTATCATGTAATTGATTATACGAATAATATATGTGTATTCTCTTATACTGTCAAGAAAAAAATTAATCAAAAGTAGTGAAAGTTTTAATACTTCAATGCAAACCTCAAAACTTCTTCGATAAAAGTATTGTTTAATGTGCACTTATCTGTTATACTCTTATCCTCTATTCTCCATATTAAACCTAATAAAAGCTTTCATAATTTGTCATAACATGTTATTATACAATAAACAACATACGGTTATGTATGACAAATTCTAGTCACCTGAGGGTTAAAGCATGAAAGTTGGTTTTGATGGAGGAATAAAGCTTGAATTTCATGTAGCAAAGGTGACATCTGACGGGGGATTTCTTGCGTACTGTGATATTGATCAAAATCGGAGCGAAGATTGTCAGGCACAATAGATACGTCACGTTTCAGATGGCTGAGGTCGCGATAGACAAAAGATTGTTTGCCGAGATATTGTCTCGGATAGAACGATTAAGATGCAATTCAATCTAACCACACCGTTATTGGGTTGATTCAATGGATACGTGTCTATAAAATGTGATATTTCACTGTTTATCAAGCATGTACGTAGCAAAATTTAACGATTAGCATGCAGAAAATACTTGCCAAAAGAACTTGGAAGAGGGAATATTGACTTATCAATAAAATTGTGGGGAATTTTGACTATTCATGAATTTGATATGGGGAATATCGAATAAAACACTTTTTTAGTATGATTTTACTGTATAATATGATTAGATATAATGATACAAAATTTGATCATTACATTTATTGCAGAAGGAGCAATCTATGAAAACCATAATTTCTTTTCTCGTAACCACTATTACAGTCGCAACCTTTTTTACTAATGCTTTCGCCGCAGATTTGTGGTACACTGAGGGTAATTATGCTCATACTATACGTATTAAACTGATTCTCACAAACACTCTGGATTTTGACCGTTCTGACTGTCCGGTGGTGGTACCGCGTGAAAATCTTACTTTGCAAAACCTCCATCAGATGGGTGTCACTGTGGTAGATCCATCACTTCCAGCACGTCCTATTCCGTCGAAAGAAATCATGATTAAACAGGGCGGTCACAACATCAGAGAAGAGACGAATGGCCAGCAACTCTTTTTTCAGATGGACGATCTGGATCGTGACGGTATTTGGGATGAACTGTTCTTTCAGACTGATATCGGTGCCCACGAACAGAAGACGATTTATCTCTACATAGGCATAAATCAACGCGGTTGGATGCCGCATGGGACTCATGCGGGAATTGGGAGCTATTGTCACCACCTGATTCCGTTCTGGGAATCAGCTAATGTTGGTTGGAAGCTCTGGTTTTCTGACACTTGCGATGTCTTCGGGAAGCGAGAACCACTGCTTATGTCACACGATCTCTACATGAAGAATTTAAATGGTTACGGTGTTAAATACGAATACGGTTCCGACATCCAACGGGTGTCTAACTCCTTCGGCGGTGGTGCAATCTGCCTTTTCGAGTATCCATCCTTTCCGGATTCAGTCTCTAGACCACGGTTTGCCAGACCGTCATCCGAGAAGCCTATAGGGTGGGATAGTAATATGGAGGGACCTCCACTAACAGATACCCGGTTCGCTTATGAAGTTGTTGTCAATGGCCCGGTAAGGAGCATGATCAAGGCAAAATCCATGGGTTGGAGGACTGATCTCGGTGAATATGAGTTAGATCAACTCTATACAGTATATACTAACCAGAACTATTCCACCTGTCGAGTTACCTTCACCAAATTCCTTACCTCTCGGGAAGGTGTCATGTTCGGATGCGGAATTAGGAAAAACTCCAAAGAGTTCTCTTGTTATCAGGACGGCAACATAGTAATAACAAATGGTAAAGATGAGCTATCTGATCCAGACGACGATACCGGTGCAAAAAGTTATGAAGTTGAATTCGTCGGAAACGCACTCGCGGTAAAGGACGTTTATAATCCAAGCTACCAATTTGTGAAGAGCTACAGTGGAAATCATTGTTTCAAGGTACCTAAAACAGAAGACAACATATTCGAATATATGATTTTCGCAACTTGGGACGAGGGTGTAGTTTATAATACTGTCGAATCATTCCGGAAATACGTGATCAAGTCAGCTATGGAATTCAACAATCCTCTTCTCGTCAAATCTGTGGGAGTGGAAAACAAGCATGCGTCCGATCGTTAAAAAGAGAAAGTTTCCAAGAAGCTATAACCTATTGTAATCGTTTATATTCAGAAAATACATAACATTTCATCAAATTATTTTCGCTTAATATTTTCTCTTTCGCAGTCGTGTAATAGAATTGTCTGTGTGTTAGTTTTTAACAATAATACTCCTCGATGTATTAAGCAAAGAATACAAAACTGAAACGTCGTCAGTTCATGAAAAAATGAATGAGATTTTTTTATACATAAGGAATCGCAGTTTATATAAGTAACCGTTTAAACATGCAGTTGTATAGTAATATAAAATGTCAAAAGAGGTTGCCAATGATAAAAGAACGTTTCAGTCTGAAAGGTAAATATGGGATTGTAACCGGTTCTTCACGTGGTCTCGGGAGAGGAATGGCCGGAGGTCTTGCCGAAATGGGAGCTGATTTGATACTTGCCGCACGCGACATGGAGAAACTCGAAAAGGCTGCGGATGAATTGAGCGTTTTTGGTGGAAAAATCGTTCCTTTGAGGACAGATGTTAATATTGAAAGTGATCTTAAAAATCTTATAGATACTGCCTGCGGGGAACTCAGCGGCATTGATTTTGTATTCTGTAACGCAGGTCTTATCAGGCGCGCCGTCTCTCATGAACATTCGCTAGAAGATTTTGACGATATTTTCCGTGTCAATGTGCGGTCGGTTTTTATCCTTGCCCAGCTTGCTGCGCATGTCATGATTGAGCAGGGGCGCGGAGGATCAATCGTTATAACCGACTCAATCGCCTCGTTTCACGGGAGTTCCAGGGTGCCGGCATATGTATCATCAAAAGGTGCAGTCCATATGCTCATTCGTGCGCTGGCAAATGACTGGGGACAATATCAAATCAGGGTAAATGGAATAGCTCCCGGTTTTTGCGAAACAGATATGACCGAGGGAGTGCGTAACAATCCTGAGAGATACAAATATCTTACAGGCAGAATGTCGCTCGGACGATGGGGAAAACCGGAAGATTTTGCTGGTGCGGCGGTCTATTTTGCCAGTGATGCATCGAGCTATGTTACCGGAACCACTCTGTATGTGGATGGCGGTTTTCTTTCAATGTAGGTGCCGGTCAATTTAACGTCGTATAACGTATTCTGGATAATTAATTTTTGCAATAAAATATTACCTGGGATTTTATCCGGATATTTTAAATCATTCCAAGAATGGAGGAAGTGTTCATGAAAAAGTACAAAGATATTTCATTTGATTTTTCAGGGAAAGTCGCGGTTATCACCGGTGCTGCTTCCGGTATATTCCAGGAGATTGCCAGAGGTTATGGTGAGGCAGGTGCTGATGTCGCATTAGTTGATGTTAACATGGAAGGTGCCGGGAAAACAAAAAAAGCCATTGAAGAAATGGGCAGGAAGGTTAATGTTTACAACTGTGATGTTTCAAAGGTTCCGGTAATTGTTGATACCGTAGCTCAAATAATAAAAGATTTCGGCAAAATTGATATTCTCATTAACGGGGCAGGAGTATTGCATAGGTCAAAGTCGGAAGAATACCCGGAAGATAAATGGGATTTTGTATTGGATATACAATGCAAGGGCTCATTCTTCATGTGTCGCGAGGTCGGCCGTCATATGCTGGAACGGGGGGAAGGAGGCAAGATCATCAATACATCCAGCATGCTCGCCTGGTCGGGTGGAGTGTATGTTCCCTCGTATGCGGCTGCAAAAGCCGGTATCCATCAATTCACGAAAGCTCTCTGCAACGAATGGGCTCAGCACGGTATCAATGTCAATGCTGTAGCTCCCGGTTATATCGAGACCGACATTACCAGACCCCTTAAAGAAGACCCGAAAAGAAATCCATCAATTATGGCGCGGCTTCCTGTCGGGCGCTGGGGTGATGTAAAGGATTTAGTCGGGCCGTGCCTCTTTCTCGGGTCTGAAGCCGCAGACTATATTCATGGTACGATACTGCCGGTTGATGGAGGCTGGCTGGCTCGATAAAGGTTATTATTTATCCCGGTACCTGATAAAAGGACTCGACTATGTCCGGATCCTTAATTTTATCTTATTGGAAAGTAAATAGACCATGCTTGGAACGATTCTTCAAAAAGCAGTTCAATCCGGTGTCTTTGACTTACATGTATCACTGGAACATTTGCTGAAAAATCTGGGTGACAACAATCCGGTCATTAGAGGATCTCTTACAAGAGTTGGAGATGGAATTTTTATGCTTGTGGAAAGAGAAAACAAACCATTTCTGGCAGTATTATCACCCCATGAGCGGACATTATCGGGATTTTCAGGCGAATCGTTAACAGAACATGAGGGAGATGTCACGTATCATGCGGTTTTGTGTCCTCTTGATCACGGCAATGCGGTTCAACTGCGCAAAAGTCTCCCCTGTACCGGGCCATCCGTTCTTTCGTGCAGGAAGTCTTTCGGAACCGGAGACCGAATAGGTTATCCCACTCCTGCGACACCGGCACATATCCGGGCGTGCGAAAGATATAACATAACGCCGGTACTTGCACAACAGTCAGTTCGCGAAAATCAAAAAACGGGACGGTCGTTTGAACAGGTAATGGATGATGTGACCTGGTCGGTGTTCCGATGCGGTTTTTTACTGCCCTGGGGTGCCGATGCCGACCACCTGAAGACGCTTGATGATATTTCAGAGGCAGTCAATGCCGGTTTCGCAATGTTCACCCTCGACCCCTCTGACCTTATTGATAACGGGGCGGACACAGATTCCGATAATACGCTCAGGCGTAAACTCGATCTTCTCTTTACAGACCGGGAAAAAGCGGATTCGTTTATTTCAAGGTATGAAGGATGGGACGGCTGTGATGAGCGAACGGTGGTTCGGTCATGCGTTAAATATATTTCTGTGACGCGTCATGCTGTAAAAGCTTATGGATACCTTGTTGACCGGCTTGGTGATTCCGGTTTTAATTTCGAGATGTCCATTGACGAGACATCCACACCTACAACTGTTCTTGATCATCGGATAATTGTCAAAGAACTCAATCGTAAAGGAGTCAGACTATTCAGCCTCGCACCGCGTTTTGAGGGCGATTTCGAAAAGGGCATCGATTATCGCGGTTCGATTGAGTGTTTCAGCACATCACTCGCAAATCATGTTGCCCTCGCAAAAGAATTAGGAGATTACCGCCTGAGCCTTCATTCCGGGTCTGACAAATTCAGTATTTATCCGGTATTCGGCAGGATCACCGATGGTTTTTTCCATGTCAAAACAGCCGGGACGTCATATCTTGAAGCTTTGAAAGTGATTATTCATGCAGATATGGAGCTTTTTAGAAAGATTCTTGCCTTGTCGGTGGAAACATTTCATGAGAATGCCTCAAGCTATCATATCTCGGCGAATGTAAACCGTGTCCCCGATGCAGAAAAACTCAGCCGGGAAAAGGCTGAAAACCTCATTGCCTCTGACCCTGATATGAGGCAGATTCTTCACATCGCTTACGGAGTTGTATTACACCGATTGGGTGATGAACTGAAAGCAGGGCTATATAATAACAGGGAATTATACCATAATTTTCTCATGATCCACATTGAGAAACATCTCTCATTACTCACCGGCAGTTGATAACCTTTCTCAAGCATTACATGATCCCTCTTGAGTATTTTATAACTTTTCAATCCAATTTTAAACAAAATCAGAAAATGAACTGCTACCTGGAATCTGGAACTTGGAACCAGAAACTTGGAACCTGAAATCTGGAATAAGTTTCCGCTATTTAGGAATATTTTGTACAATTTTCCAGACATTTTTTATAAGAATATTCTGGTTTCCCAGCTAACTGTTTGTTAATCAAGCCCCTTGTAATTTTCATAACATCTTTAAATACAATGTGTTGTAAAAGCATCCGCTTTTTGCATATAGGTTTATAAAGTTTTTGTTAATAATTGGCATTATTTGTGCTTTTAGTAATTGTGGAAAAGTATGCTTTTCAGGAATCAATTTTTATAAAAAAAACAAAATATTGTTAAGTTTTATCATGAATTACCGATATATGATAAAAGAGAAATAAATACTTATAAAAAATAATGCAATAAAAACAAGTTAGAAAATCTCAAATAAGGAGGAGAAAATAAATTGTAAGGAGAGTGCTGTGCATGGATGTACGGCATTATTAACAATCAAACCAAATCCATGGAAGGAGAATGCGCATGGTTGTTAAAAAGAAGTGATTCAATGATGAATCGCTTGCTGTTGTACGTGTTTTTGCAGTAATGGTTTCATTCGTGGATGGTCACTATATAATAACGAAAAGGTAAAAAGGGTAAATTACCCTTGGTTTATGTATGTTTATACAGTTTTTACTGTAATTTCTCATTTATTAAATAAGAGGAGAAAAAATGATGAGATCGAAAATTTTTATTTTATTGATCTTACTCCTTGTTTTTGGCTCCGGTCAGGTGTTTGGGCAAGCAACTCTTACCGTAACGCCTACCGATGTTCCCAAGGGAGCGTGGGTCAACGCCGGTGGAGATGACTCTAACGACAGTCATTTCTGGCAGATGCTGAAGGTTGTTACAACTGCAGTTCATGGCACAGGCACGACAATCGATATAACGCTGCCAATCGGCATGTCCATAGCAGATGTAGATGATAATACCATCATTATTGAAGAAGTGTCGGTACTCTACGACAATATAGATGACGGCGTTGGCGAAGTAACAGCCTTTGCGGTAACCAGTTATACTCCTGGTGCTCAGGATGTTCTTCGTTTAACATTGACTGGTGTTGCAGCTGGAGAAATCGGGGATACATTTTATGTTATGTTTCCTGTTACAACTGATGAAACTCCCCTTGCCGGTGATAAGGAATATTTTATTGCCTTTTCAACAAATAACACTGACGATATTGATGCTGGCGAAGGTCCGGTAATCACCTATTATGATGAGGGTATTCAGAATTTCACCCTTTATTCGTTTCTGGCTACCATGACCGGCAATGATGACGTTACATCTCTTTATGGTGAAGTTTGGCCTGAAGCAGGTGGATTGTTCAGCAGCAATTTAGCTGACCTTGTTGAAGAAATTGCAATAGGTACTTATGTTGCAGCTGAAGACATAGTTACCGAGGGAGCGGGAGCACAACTTCCGAATCTGAATCTGGACGGCACCGAAGACGGTGACGAAACTTTCTATTATATGTGGGCATCGACTGATTCAACACTTTTGATGCCTACCAGAGAAGGTGCTATTCCCGTCTGGTTTTCGGGTACTGATGAACCGTTCTACCATGAAGGCACCGCTGTTACCGGCGGTCTCGATGTATCCAAGCTTCCCGAGGGTGTATACTGCTTCTACCTGACCTCAGCGGTAACCGGTGATTACCCGCTTGCACGGTCTGAAATGGTGGAAGTAATACATTATCCCGAGGTTCAGCTTGTTGCTTGGGACAGGGATGCATTAAATGGATTTGAAGGTGCCGGTGATGACGGAAATGTCGTACTCGATACCGGTACATACTATGATTATCTTGGTACAACCGTTGATGTCCAGCGAACGTACCTCGATCTCTATATCAGTGTGGACGACTTTGATGATGATGCCCAGATTCTGATATATTATTCCACTGACTCGGCACTCGATACTACCGATGTCGTTTCTTCCGGTTCATCCCCGGATCTGCTTGTAGCGAGCCTGGGAACGGCGACACTGCTTGCAGATACGCTCTCTGAGGTTGATGAGGATGAGAGTGGCTACCTGAAGTGGAGATTTGATGTAGAAGCCGATGCATATGCACCGTATATCGATGCTGACGTTTACTATATCTATGTGGTTGCCAATGACGGGAAACACCAGAGTGTATTGGTTTCAAAAGGCAGTACTCCAGCCTCTACTGATTATGTTGAAATCAAGCATTCGCCTGGAATGAAAATCGACTCGCTTGCCGACTTTGATCTCGGCTCCGATATTGATGTCGACGCCGATGTAACAATCGACCTGAACCAGACGGATGTCATAATGCTGAGCTGGGGTAAATCGGGACCGGATCAGGACAAAGATTTAGACGATTCCGCAACAATCTCGTTCTATATCG
>JBHPFF010000024.1:0-29768 GCA_042572165.1 Candidatus Latescibacterota bacterium
ATGGATGCGCTGGAAAATGCAATGAAAAATTCGAATACCGAGGAAATGAAACGGAGGTTATTCACAGCCCTTGTTGATCTTCTCGCAGTATCGGAAAACCAGGAGAAACTTCTTGAAAATATTGATTTGGCCGAATATTCCGGTACAGAATCTGTTAAAAAGGATATTCTGGCACAGCGTGAACTGGAAATAATTGATGCTCTTTCAAAGGCAGGGAGATCTCTTTTACGGTTCAGCGAACTCGTTATTGAACTATCCGGATTGTTTGATCAGATAGTTGCATCTATTGAAATGTACATGCAGGAGGCTGTGGATGCTTTTGCTACAGGAAACGCTGCAGCGGGTGTCTCTCATGCACGGAATGCACAGAGAAGCATGAACAATGCGATTCATTTTCTCACTACAATCATACAAAGTTCACAGGGCGCAGGAAGCCAAGCCATGCCTGGAGATTTGATGCAGCAGCTTCAGCAAATAGCTAACGGCGAGCTTTCACTCCAGATGCAGATGGGAACTCCCGAATCGGAACAGTTGATGATGCAGCTTGCCGCAGAACAGCAAAAGCTTGCTGAAATGCTTTCAAACCTTTCCGAAAAACTATCTGAGGATCAGCGGTTGAGGGAAATGCTGGAAAAGCTTGTGGAAAACATGGATGATACTGCAGATATGATGAGACGGAATGAAAGTAGAGAATTCATCGAACGTATGCAACTCGACATTTATAGACGGCTTCTGGATGCCCGCAGGTCACGTCGTGAGAAAGAGGAAACAAAGGAACGAAAATCATGGACTGCGAAAAGAGACGTTTCCATAGGCGCAGATAAAATGCCCGATGACCTTGGGGAAAAAAGACAGGATATCAATGAGCGAATAAAACAAGCAATGGAAGACGATTTCAATCCTGAATATCTTCGGCTAATACGCCGATATTTTGAATCCCTGCTTCATGACTCCAATTAAGCGGGAATTTCTAAAAAGGTAGTGTCAAAAATAACATGAAAAAATGAAATAGCCATGGAAATGACGTAACTATTGAAAAGTCTATGACTTTACAACAGTTACATGGAAAAGCGTTGTACGTTTTCCCACATTCCCACAGCTCCCACAACTATAGATATAATAATATGTTTTTATATTACTTAAAGTCTCCCTCCGGGGGATTCAGGGGGCTTTTAAAAAGGAGAGAACATTTCAATTCTATTCAAGTTATTTAATAACAATCTAATAACTTTAATTCTATGTCAATATTATTGACAGAACGTGTAAAAACGATAAGGTAAGATCATGAAACGATATCCTGGTATTCTTTTATATTTGTTAATTATATGTCTTTCTCGCGATGCCGAATCGGCACAACCGACTAATAATCAAGCACAGGTTATAAAACTTCATCCGGATATTCTTAAAGCCCAGCAACTTGAGTCACAGAAAAGATATGAGGAAGCGCAAAAAATATATGAAAACCTATATGAATCCCAAAAGGATGATCTTTCATTCTGGAAACTGATATTAATGTATGAAGAAACTCATAATTATAAAGCTATGGAACGTCTGACCCTGGACAGGCTTACCTATAGAACGGGCGATATTTCTTCAATGCGTTACCTCGCTCGTGCGTATTACGGTCAACAGGACATGGAAAATGGGCGCAGAACCCTCATGAGAATTATCGGAAATAACTGGAAAGTAACAAGCAGAGTGTCAATCGTTGGAAATGAATTCAGGAATCAGAACGAACTCGATAAAGCCCTTGAGGTTTATTTGGCTGCACGTGAACATACGGGGAATACTTTGCTTTTCGCCCGTGAAACAGCAAACATATATACAATACGAAAAGAACATATCAAAGCTCTTGAAGAATATATTAAAACCATTGATCTGACGAAAACAAACATTACTGTTATTAAACAGATGATACAGACCGCTATCGAAGAGGGGATAAAACAGGAAGATATTGTGCGGACTTTCGACAAGTATCTGAACCAAAACCCTAAAAGCATTAATGCTGCGAGAATCCTGTCCAGATTAAAATACGGGGAAAAAGATTATGAAACAGCATACAGAGTGCTTGTAAACTCAGCAGTGGCGGCAAATTCACCTCAGGATGTGTGGAGCCTTGCCGAATGCTTTAAAAAAGACGGTCTTATTAATGAGGCGCTTTTAGCATATGAGGATTATTACAGGCACTTCAACGAGGACCCAAAACGTGTGAATGCCCTTCTCGAATCGGCTTCATTGAAATTCGAACTCGGTGACAGAAAAGGGGCAATGCAGGATTATCAGCGGATAAACAGAGATTATCATGGCAGTCCTGAAGCTGCCACAGCTTCACTGATGATGATACAGATCTCACGAGATTCGATGTCTTTTGAGGGATTTACAGGTTCGCTGAGCGAATTTGCATCCACCGTTCCATTTGGCCCTGTTGCCCACGAGGCATATATGACTCTTGGCAAAACATTTTTGCACAGCGGGAAGGTAAAAGATGCAAAAGATGCTTTCGGAAAAGCGAGAATCAAATCGAGATCGAAGGAAGAGCAGTATGATGTCTCAGTTCATGAGGCTTTGCTTGCATTTTTTACAGGTGATCTGGAAGCCATGTCAAATGAGATCGATGCATGCATGAGAAATTATCCCGACGGTGAAAGCACGAAGGATATTCTGGAACTGAAAGTTCTCGGAATGAGATGCTCATCAGGGTCGGAAATAAAAGGATTCAATACTTATGCCCGGGGACATTATGCTCTGTACAGGGAAGATTTTGGTGCAGCAGCAGACAGTTTCATGACAGCGGCTCAGGATACTTCTTCAGTTGTAGCGTCTTATGCCGCCAGGTCATTAGCGGAGCTGTTAACCCGGCAGGGGGATACCCTGAAGGCGGCAGAGTGGTATCTTTATGCAGCAACCGCAGCACATGACACGACAGTTCATGTAGGCGCTCTCATGGATGCAGCGGATATTTATGCACAGAAACTAAATGACATGGACCGGGCGGGGTCGTTATATTATAACGCACTTGTTTCCAACCCAGACAATGTTTATGAAAGTGAATTACGGCGAAAATTGAGTGAGGTTGTAAAAAAATGAATTCTCTCGGGGCACGAACTCTTGTACTGATGCTGCTGTTGATTTTTATGACTGTATTTCCCGCTCAAGCTGATCGAATGCTTATTCCCATGGATTTCAGCCAGACTGATCATCTTAAAGCCTATGGAGTAGCATACCATGCGCTTGAAAATGATAACACCGTGGAATGGCTGTTGAATTACCGCGGTGGTTCGTTTCTTCTTCCGGCCACAAAAGATATTTTGGATTATGCACTGGTAAGCGGTGTTGCTTACGAGATCATAGATGAAACAGCAATGTATCAACTGGATGAAACCATTCAGAATGCGAATATGTCGAGAGAAATCCTGGAAAAAGCGCCGAAAATAGCAGTGTATTCTCCGCCGAACAAACAGCCGTGGGATGATGCGGTAACACTTGCCCTCACTTACTCCGAGATACCCTACGATACCCTATGGGATGAGGAGGTGCTGGATGGTAAACTCCCTGAGTATGACTGGCTGCATCTGCACCATGAGGATTTTACCGGGCAGTACGGGAAATTTTACCGTACTTTCAGGCATATGGAATGGTATATTCAGCAAAAGATCGAATATGAGGCGATGGCACAAAAACTGGGTTTCAAAAAGGTTTCCGACGAAAAAAAAGCTGTTGCGGAGGTGATTCGTGAATTTGTTGTGAACGGAGGTTTTCTGTTTGCCATGTGTTCCGCCACAGATACCATAGACATCGGTCTGGCTGCGAGAGGTATGGATATAGCTGGGCCTGAGTTTGATGGTGATCCATTTGATCCCGGTTTAAACTCAAAACTTGATTATTCAAGAACCTTCGTTTTTGAGAGATTTACGCTCATCACTGATCCTATGGTGTATGAATTTTCAGATATAGATGTCAATCGGGAAATGTCACCATCGGTTAATGTTACCGCCAAGCAGATGATTGACTACTTTGAATTGTTTGAGTTCAGCGCCAAGTACGATCCTGTCCCCACGATGCTGACACAAAACCATGAAAATCCCATAAAAGGTTTTATGGGACAGACTACAGAATACAAAAAAAGCCTTATAAAGAAAAACGTTGTTATCATGGGAGAGAACAAAGCCCGCAGTACCGCTAAATATATTCACGGGAACTGCGGCAGGGGAACCTTTACATTTTATGGCGGACATGACCCGGAGGATTACAAGCATATTGTGGGCGATCCACCGACACAGCTCTTTCTCCATAAAAATTCACCGGGATATAGACTGATTCTGAATAATGTTCTCTTTCCCGGAGCAAAAAAGAAAGAGCTGAAAACTTAATCATTATGTCAACTTGCTATTTTCTCTCTCAAAATCCCAATGTAAAGATTTTTACCGGAAGCCGGAGAAACCATGTCTATTGATAATAAAAAAGTAGAAGCTATACTATTTATAACACGGAATTGAATAATAGTCATTCATAGAAAACAAAATCAGAAAAGGAAAAAACATGTCAGAAAAGGTCATGCAAGATGATATTGAACTGCTGGAACATTTATCCTCATCATACAAAAAAATAAAGAATGAGATGGCCAGGATTATTGTCGGTCAGGATGAGATTGTCGAGAACCTCATAATTACCCTCTTGTGCCGTGGACACTGTCTACTGGTTGGTGTGCCCGGACTTGCGAAAACACTCATGATATCTTCGCTGGCGGATGCGCTTGATCTGAAATTCTCGCGCATCCAGTTCACTCCCGACCTGATGCCCTCAGATATTATCGGGACCGAGGTGATAGAGGAAGAACCGGGATCGGGTCGGCGTAAGTTCCGGTTTGTCAGGGGTCCGATTTTCGCCAATATCATTCTTGCTGATGAAATAAACCGTACACCACCCAAAACACAATCGGCTCTCCTCGAGGCCATGCAGGAGCATGCAGTGACAGTCCAGGGCGACACCATGCATCTCGTTGAACCGTTTTTTGTTCTTGCAACCCAGAATCCGATCGAGCAGGAGGGAACATACCCCCTGCCGGAAGCACAGTTAGACCGGTTTATGTTCAATCTCTGGATCGATTATCCCTCCCGGAATGAGGAAGTGGAAATTGTCAGGCGCACAACGGGGATTGAGGATATTAAACCCGGTAAAATCCTTAACGCTGATGATATCATCTCCCTGCAGAACCTTATCCGACGGGTTCCTGCTGCGGAAGAAATTGTATCGTATGCAGTAGAACTTGTGAGAAAAACACGTCCGGAAGATAAAAAATCCCCGGATTATATAAAAGAGTGGATAAAATGGGGCGCGGGACCACGGGCTTCCCAGTATTTGATACTCGGGGCAAAAGCCAAAGCGGCGCTGGGTGGGAGATTTGTTCCATCAAAAGAGGATGTCAGGTCTGTTGCCATGCTTGTTCTCAGGCATCGCCTGGTGACCACATTTGCCGCAGAGGCTGAGGGTGTGTTTGCACCCGATATTGTTTGCAGACTCACAGGAGACGGCGGGTGAAACAGGTTTACAAGGATTTTCTGTCACCCGGTGTTGTCAGCAGGCTTTCAAGGCTTGACCTTATTGCACGTTTCGTCGTGGAAGGTTTCATTACAGGATTGCATAAAAGTCCATATCATGGTTTCTCAGCTGAATTCGCCGAACACCGCCAGTACATGGTTGGTGATTCACTCAAATATCTCGACTGGAAGGTTTACGGCAGGACAGACAGGATGTATATTAAACGCTTTGAGGAGGAGACTAACCTTAAATCTCATATTATTCTCGATGTAAGCGGATCGATGGGCTTCAGGGACAAAGGGGAGATTACCAAACTCAGGTATTCGAGTATTCTGGCGGCGGCACTGGCGTTTCTTATGGTGAGGCAGCGCGACAGTGTGGGTCTTGTGACATTTTCAGATTCCATTCAATCCCTTGTGCCCCCGAGGTCTGTACAGTCACAGCTCAAGGAAATTATTAAGGTGCTTAATTCTTGTGAACCTGCCGGCGTTACCATAACCGGCGATATACTCCATACCCTTGCCGAGCGCCTGCCAGTGCGTGGTCTTGTTATACTCATCAGCGATCTGATTGTCGATCCCGACGAACTTATGTACGGTTTAAAGCATTTTCGTCACAACGGTCATGAAGTTATCATCTTTCATGTGCTTGATCCCATGGAACTGACGTTTGACTATACTGCAGAAACTCGTTTTATCGATATGGAAACCGGTCAGCGGTTAACCACACAGCCGTGGCATGTCCGCGAAACGTATCTTTCCATGTTCAATGAACGCTTTTCATCGCTGATACATGCAATGCATGATATTTCAGTGGATTATGCACGGTTTACTACCGATATACCGTTCGACCGGGCACTATCCGAGTATCTCTCAAAACGCAAAAGACTGTTTTGAGACGTAAGAATTGTGAATAATGAAAACAGAGGCAAAACAACCCGTCTGAAATTTGGAATCTGAAATCTAAATAATGAATTTTCTCAATTCAATAGTTCTTTTCGGACTCGGTGCGGCAGTATTACCGGTTGTGATACATTTGTTGTCACGACGTCGCGCAAAAGATATCGCCTTCCCATCAATCGAGCTTCTTGAGAGAATGAAAACCGACCGTATGCGCCGGCTCAGGCTCAAACAGCTTCTTGTGCTTCTCCTCAGGACGTTGATAATAATTCTGATAATCCTTGCTTTTGCCCGCCCTGCCATAAACAGTGTATTTAAAAAGAATGCTCGTGTGTCAGCGGTGATCATTCTCGACTGTTCAGCCAGCATGATGTATGTCCATGACGGCGAGGCTGTGTTCAACAGGGCATTACGAAAGGCACGGGAAATACTCAATATGCTTGGAGATGATGACTCAGTGGCTTTGATACTTTCCACACAGGATCCTGCAATAACCGGGCAGAAAATGACATCGGAAAAAAAGGAACTGTTAAGGACTCTCGACACGATTAAAAATTCAGGATCAGGAAGCAATGCTTCCGCTGCTTTTTCGCTTGGGCTGGACATGCTTATGAAATCAGCAGCGCCAAACAGGGAGCTTTATTACCTGACAGATGGTGCATCAAATGCACTGCCGGATTCACTTCCAAATGTAACAAAACCTGTCAGGCTTTATACTGTTCTCATCGGACCAGCCGAAAGAAGCGGATGCTTGGTTCAACAGATAGATATCATTGACAAACTTCTATCACCCGGAAATCAGGTTGCATTTCGTGTTCAGGTACTGCCCGGCCCGGACGACAATGAAATAAATATAGAATTCTTTGTTAACGATGAGCGTAAGGGAAGAAATCAGGTTAAAAGACGCTCAGACGGGCATGTTGAAACTGAGTTTACATACACCCCTGATTCTCCAGGCTGGTACTCGGCTTATGCCACAGTGAATGATGGAAGGTTTGAGCCCGGGGAAACTGCGCGAAAGGTGATGTATGTCCCTGAAAAATCAAGTGTCGTGATGATAGGTGATTCGCCGGAGAATTTCTATTTTCTCCGTAAAGCGCTTGATCCTGATCAGGAACAATCCATGTTTACAATACGGCAGGTCCTGAGTTCCGAACTGAACTCATCAGATATAACATCGGCAGATGTTATTATCCTTTCAGGAGTTTCGACTTTGCAATCTTCGGTATATAAATCCCTTCTCACGAGTGTTGCGGAGCGAGGTACCGGATTGATGGTTTTCCTGCCGCGACAAATGGATAGTTCATTATACTCTAATGGAATTTTTCGCGACATTTTCCCTGTTGAAGTGAAAAAGAGGATGTCGGTGAACGGTGAACAGGGGAATATCGCTGTTTTGGACTGGTTTGATATTTCTCATCCGATACTTGACGGTGTATCGAATGAGGGTGACTTTCAAAAACCGAAGGTTAAATTATATACCAGCATGCTTCCGACCGGCAGAATTGCAGTGCTCGCACGGTTTAGTGACGGTTCCATGGCAGTGGGAAATGTAGTCTGCGGCAGGGGTCGCGTTCTGGTATTTGCTCTTGACTCCTCACTTGGTGACAGTGATCTTCCACTGACCGGCATATTTGTGCCCCTCTTTCTGCGTTCTGTCCAGTACCTTTCCGGTTATAATATTTACGGCGGCTGGTATGAAACAGGAGACAGGATAAATGAGTTTATCGGAGAATATGCGGACGACAGACCGGTTACAATAAAACCCTGGAATAGTCCAGCCAGGCTGGTTGATTATACGCTTGCCGATGAGGGAATCCATGTTAATGAAGTGATAGCGGAGAAACCGGGTTTTTATTCAATCTATGCCGGTGATGATGAACGTTCACGTTTTGCTGTTGATACTCCCCGTTCCGAAATTCGTTTTACCAGGGTTGGCTCTGAACAAATGGCTGAAGCCTATAAAAACATCGAATGGAGGGCACTTGACGAGTCTGAGAATGTGACAGATTTTGTCCTGAAAGAACGCTATGGAACAGAGCTTTTCGGGCTTTTTATAGTTCTTACCGGTATGCTTCTTGTTATTGAGATGGTTATTTCAAGGAAAGTGTAAGAGAATGATGAGTTGGAAGACCAGGAACCGCAGATTCAGGACTTATAACCGGCAATCATCATATACCATAGAGTAACTATTTTAAAAATTAACTCATACAAATTAGGATATAAACTATGACAACACGCAGAGAGTTCACATCTAATGTAACTGTCGGTACAGCTGCATTAATCACGGGCTGTGCTTCCGATACGAGCAAAAAGGAAGATACAGAAAAGGAAACAATTGCCGGGACAGGAGGGGCTATGAATATGTATCGTCACCTGAGTATCGATAATACCGAGCGAATCCGAAGATATAAGAAATTTTACGGAGGACTTGTGTTTGACAAACTTTGGTCACTCGGAATAAGAGAGACAATGCTTTCTACAAAAATCCGTCCGCTTCGAATGGATGTGGTGCTCGCAGGTCCTGCACTTACTGTTAAGATACATACATACGCTGAACCTGAAGATGTAATAAATGAACGTGGCAACCGTGGTTGGGGAGGGGGACCGAAACAAAGAAAGATTATGGAATCCATAAAGCCTGGCGATGTAATCTGTATTGAAACCGGTCCAAATTTTCTTTCGGCTCAATGGGGCGAAATGTCTTCCCATTATGCACAAAACCTCGGTGCATCGGGAGTGGTCATGGCAGGAAATATTCGTGACACAAGAATCATTATCCGGATGGAGGATTTTCCTGTTTTTACCATGGGTATCACCGCCAATGCGAAAATTGGCTGGATTGTGAACGAAATCAATCAACCGATATATATGCCGGGACACCTCAAACACTCGGTGAAAGTATTCCCGGGAGATTTTTTATTCGGCGACAGCGACGGTGTTCAGGTTATCCCTTCAGAAGTGGTTGATGAAGTTATGCTTCGCTGCGAGGAACTTCTTGATACTGAGTCAGCACAGAGGAAGACTATTCGTAACTCTAAAATGACGATAGATGAGATATACCGTAAATATGGGAATTTTTAAGAAATTAATAAAATATAAGAATTTGTATAACAAAGGAAAAAGCCATGTCTATCATATATATGGATAATGCCGCAGGGACATGTCTCCTAAGTGAGGTTTTTGAAGAGATGCAGCCCTATTTCAAAAGTGAATTCGGAAATCCTACAAGTATCCACTCTGCCGGGACAATCCCGAGAGAAGCTGTGGAACGGGCACGAGAACAAGTCGCAACCCTGATAGGGGCCCGACCTGAGGAAATATATTTCACCTCCTGCGGCTCCGAATCGAACAATCATGCGGTTAAGGGCGCTGCATGGTCATCCGAAAAAAAAGGGCACCACATAGTGGTTTCGGCAATCGAGCACCAGTCGGTACTGAACGCTGCAAAGGCGCTCGCAAAGCAGGGCCGGGATGTGACTTTTGTTGAAGTTGATAGAAAAGGCTTTGTTGATCCCCAGGAGTTAAGCGGGGCGCTGCGTGACGACACAGTTCTTGTATCCGTTATCCATGCCTCAAATGAAATAGGCACTATTGAACCGATAAAAGAAATTGCCGCGGGTGCAAAAGAAAAGGGTATTCCTTTTCACACCGATGCCATTCAGACAGCGGGTGTCATACCGGTGAATGTTGATGAGCTTGGTGTGGATATGCTGTCGCTTGCCGCAAACAGTTTCTATGGCCCGAAAGGCGCTGCAGCATTATACATCCGAAAAGGTGTCAGGGTTTTTTCACTCATACACGGCGGCATACAGGAACGTGGGAGACGTGCGGGAACAGAAAACGTGCCAGCCTTAGTCGGCCTTGGCAAAGCAGCCGAGCTTGCAATGAAGGATATGGATAAACGTATTGAAATTACAACACGGCTGCGTGACAAATTGATAAAAGGTCTTAAGGAGAATATTACTAAAATAACTATTAACGGTGACCGCAGGCAAAGACTGCCGGGAAATGTCCATGTGAGCATCGAAGCTGTTGAGGGTGAGTCGCTCCTTTACAGCCTTTCCGGAAAGGAAATTATGGCAGCATCGGGATCATCCTGCGCCGACAAAGCGCTGAAAAGCTCGCATGTGCTTTCCGCAATAGGTGTTGATCCGGCGCTTGCCAACGGTTCGATTCTCTTTTCACTAGGGTTTAACAATACAGAGGATGAGGTTGATACTGTTCTTGAGGTCTTGCCGCCCATTGTGGAAAGGCTCAGGTCCATGTCGCCGTTATGGAACGGGTGAAGTAAAATGTTACTGCATGATTAAATCAAAGATTTCGATATCTTATATACTATAATATCTTAGTTGATCTTTGATGTACACCAAAGATTCACCAGCCTTTAGTACTAAGTTTGCATAAGTATCTCTTAAAATTGGGATAAATACCGCTAACTCTGCTGCCAACATATAGAATATTGGCTCTTGAATAATATAAAATGCGAATTTTCATACAATAAACTTCTTTTATCTGGAGGGTAAGAAATGTTCAGTCGAACCGAAATCATACTGTCGCTGCTTCTGATTGTGGTCGTTTCGGTATCCTCGTCCGCACATACAGCCGAGCCCATTTTCACAGTCGGCGTCTGTACTCACTTCATACAGAACAAGGGTATCCCAGTACTGAACATGGCCAGCATGACAGCAGCTGGCATAACCGCCATTCGCGACGAGGCCTACTGGAGCGGCATAGAACGCGAGAAGGGCACGTTTATAATCTCCCCGACCCTTGAGCGGTATGTGGAGGAAGCCTGGAATGCCGGTATCGATGTCCTGATGGTCCTCGACTACGCAAATAGAAATTACGACAACGGCGACAAACCGAAATCCCCGGAGGCTATCAATGGCTATTGCCGATACGCCGAGTTCCTGGCTAACCACTTCAAGGGGAAAATCCGCTGGTACGAGATCTGGAACGAGTACGACATCGGCATCGGTATGCGGGCACCGTACAATAAGGGCGGCTCGCCGGAGGATTACGTACGCATGCTCAAGGCTGTTTACCTGCGTCTGAAGAAAATCGATCCCACCTCGACGGTTATCACCGGTGCATGCGCTGACGGAGGCCTGCGGCGGGGCTGGTTGGAAGGCATCGTCAAACTCGGTGCCCTTGAGTACTGCGACGCTATCTCCTTCCACCCATACTGTTACGGCGACCCATTCCCTGAGCGCACCCCCGACGCCTGCGTGGAGTGGATCGGAAGAACCCAGACCATGCTCCGTTCGTACAGCGGCGGGAAAGATGTCCCCATCTATGTCACCGAGGTGGGTTGGCCCTCGCATCTCGGCCGAAGGAGTGCCGAGCCGGAACTGGCGGCATCATACCTCGCGCGGCTGTATCTACTCGCCCGCACTGAGCCGTGGTTCAAAGGACTGTGGTGGTACGATTTCCAGGATGACGGCTGGAATCCTGCGGTTAACGAGGACAACTTCGGCATCGTCAGACCCGACCTCACTCCCAAGCCTTCCTATTATGTCCTTGCCAACATCGCAGACCTCGTAGTCAACGGGCAGTTCACCGGAAGGATAACTACACCCGATAACGCGCTCACCGCGCTCTCGTTTGAACTGGGAGGCCTAACGGTATGGGCACTATGGTCGAGTGACGACAAGGACCGCCAAGTTCTCCTCCACACGGCGTCGAAGGGAAACGCCCTCGAGATACGAGAATGCGGTCATAAAGCGGTGAAGGCGCTGTGGGGCTATCGTGCATGGTTCGGGGAACGGAGCGCTGAGCTCCAGCCAAACCAAGTCTCCATATTGGTCGGCCCGAGGCCGGTGCTCGTGTCGGGCAACCTCGAGGGTGTGACCATCAACGAGGTCCTCCCGCGGTTCAGAGAAGCGAAGGCAGAGTGAGAGTGATTCACTTAAAAATAGTTACATTTTTCCAAACAAGAATGTCCGTCAAATATAGTGAATACCTCATTAAATGCTTGTTGTAGGCGGATTATATAAGAACGTAAATTTAGTTGGAATACCTTCTGGGATGCGGCAACTGTGTGTAATGATGAGGGATGGTTTTCAGAGATACGCATCCCGTTCTAAAGTCTCAGGTTTGAAGAAAAGAATGGACAGGTTGTAATGGGACTTACAGCATTATATATCCTAGAAGAAACAAAATTCTATAAAATCAAATAGCGTCAGTTACATCTCTTTTTATTAAAGACTCAAAACATACAGCCCATAATATCACCATAAAATATCCTTTAAACTGTAATAAATGCCTTCTGAGACGTTATCTCATTAAAGATACACTATCTCGGACCCTTAAAACGTAAATACTAGGTTCTTATCAATAACTTCCTTTTTACTCTATAAACAATGTATATTTAATAAATTGTATTATATATTCGTTTACTTCCGCCTTTTATTTTATGCCCCGAACTTTGTTATCTTCCCCGCGGCGGAAAGCATTTCATTCATGAGATAATGTGCCTCGAATCTTCCCAGCCCGCCGGAGATCGCTGATGATTCGCTGAAAGTTGTCACCTTGTCGGGTCTTATGTATCTGCCTGCCATGAGTATCGGAACAGGGTGCCACGAGTGTGCTTTGCAAACCGATGGCGTTGAGTGGTCGCCGGTTACAGCGATCACATCAGGCTTCAGGTCAAGAATGCGCGGTATAGCTTTGTCGACCTCCTCGATGCAGGCGGCTTTGCGTTCAAAATCGCCGTCCTCGCCCGCTGAGTCGGTATGTTTGTAGTGTAAAAAGAAGAAATCATGATCCGGCCAGACCCTGGTGAGCACATCTAATTTCGTACTAAAATCCTTGATGCCTTCTTTGTAAATTTTCATGCCTGTGAAAAAAGAAATCCCCCGGTACATTGGGTAAAGCGCTATACAGGCTGGATTGAGACCGTACAACTCCCGGTAGGTCGGGATTTCGGGATAATTACACCAGCCACGGGTGAGGATACCGTTGGCGGGCGATTCATCCCTGAGGACATCGAAAATATCTGCGAGCCAGCGGTTTGCAATATCCGCCATCTCCTGCGATTCTCCACCGTCAGCAGGTTTAGCCTGTAAAGGAGGAACGTCAAGCTTTTGGGGATCGGTATCGAGAAGCCTGCCTTTCAGTCCCTCTTTGCGGAAAACAGCTATTCCGCGGTGTTCTTTGACCGTTTCAACAACAATTTCGATACCGGGAACTGAAACAGCGCGCATTTTTTCCACCAGTTTACTGTTGAGCTCGGTGGATATTCTTCCTGCACGGCGGTCTGTTATGTTACTGTCAGCATCGAGCGTACAGAAATTGAAGCGCATGGCCACATCTGATTTGTTAAGGTCGAATCCTATCCCCACAGCTTCGAGGGCGCCCCGACCAATCTCGTAAGTGAGTGGATCATATCCCAAAAGCCCTAAATGTCCGGGACCGCTGCCGGGTGTTATACCTCTTCTCACAGGGTCCATAAGCCCGGAAACACCATTAGCTGCAAGAGAGTCAAGGTTCGGGGTGGTCGCTGCTTCAAGTTCGGTCAATCCTTCAGGTCCGGGCAGGCCACCGAGACCATCCAGAACAAAAAGAAGTATTTTCGTGTCGGCGTTGACAGACAAATCGGATAAAAGTTTAATGTTGTTCATCACAACACCTCTAATTTTATATGATTATTTTATATGTAATCCAATACTTATGGAAACTAAATTAAGATAACGAAAACCATTGTTGACGGCAACTTCTAACATTCTTACACTGAATTAAATGAACGTGTCTATCACATAGTGTAAAAAAAACCTGCCCGTATGTTGATTTAGAGGGCAGGTTCATGTGATACAACCAGATAATTTATTATTATTCGGCTTCGGTATCTGCTCTCCTTTTTGGCGGTGACATTCCCGGTGCGCCGTCGATATCACTGTAACCGATTTTTGGCAGATTAGGTTTAAGGACAGCAATAAGTTCAAGGAATATCTTGTTACCTTCTTTGTGAAATGAATCCTCAAGAAAATCCTGTCGTTGTTTAAAACGGTCTTTCATTGTGTGAATATAGCTCTCATAATTGTGAATATTTTTCGGATCATACATAGTGCTGTATTCTGGAATTAATTTGTTGATTGAATCTGCACTGGGAATGAGAGCGCCTGGTAATAGATCCCAGGCACACCATTCAATTTGATCCATAAGAACCGCCGTATGAAGCTTATGGCTGGTTTCCAGCGGTATTGGTGTGAGGGTCTCTCTTCCAAGGTCATCAAACCCGCCACCCCAGAATCCGCCGGAGTTAAATATGTACACTATAGAACCTTCTTCTATAAGCGTTTTAAACGCCGCACAGTCGCGCCAGAGTTCATATACCCTGAAAGGATTTGCAAACGGCTCGAAAACAAGCTTTTTCATCTCCTCTATGGGAACGTTCTCCGCGGCAGTGCGCTTTGTCATAAGCGTCGCTCCCATGGCAAGACCGAGGTTTATATCATCGAATCGAACAATAGGCGGAAGGGTAGAATCCTTCATCAGCCAGCAGATTGCATCGGGAAAGCCGGTGGAATCGGAATAATTCCGCAAAAGGTCCCTGTCCAGCATTGCACGACTGTTGGGATTTTTCAAATCCTGTCCAACAGGGATCAGTTTACCATCCCGCATGAATACACCGCAGTTCTGCGCTGCAAGAACGTACTTCCATTCAGGGTGGTCAATACCGCGCTGGTCCATTTTATCAAAAAGGGTGGGTTCAAGGACATAGCAGACTTTTCTTTCGGGAAAAACGACAAATGCATCATCGTGGTGAACAGTGGTTTTTGAACCTCGCGGGAGTGAGCCGCCGTTATCGAGGCTATTTGTATGAGAAGATTTTCCGCTTCCTGAGAGACCGAAGAAGGCAATTTTCTTCTCTTTTAATTCTGGATAGTCTGTTTCCGAAAAATCAACGGTTTTGATACCGCCATGGCAAGCCACGCCGCCGAGACGAATTGCCGATGTCCAGCCAAGCGTGAGAGTCCCCTTTTTCCGTTCACCAATATAACGCATTCCCATGTTGAAAATAACATTATTGTACGGATCAACAACAACCATACCATCACGGAAAAAATTTGTAAAATCTTCGTTCGGGAATTTATCTTTACTGGTCCAGAGAGGATCGGCAATGATGAAAATATCCTTTACATTCAAAGGTTTGCTGTTTTTATATTTTTCAACAGTTTCTCCTTCGTATGGCGTAAAATTAATAAGCCATTCGAACACATTTACACTGTCTTCTTCACAGGTGAGGTAATTTGCACGTATCATAAATTCCGGATGGGTTCCCACAACAGCGCTTGCTCTGAGGATATTGCTTCTTCTTTGCATATCGTAGATGGCGTCCCGGATGATCTCTTCGATTTCGGTTTTCGTAAGCTTCAGGTTCGGTGTGAGTTGAACCGGTGCGAGGTTGTAAAAGACCCGCGCTTTAGCTTTTCGTCCGATAATTGCGCCATGATTATCAACAAAAAGTTTGGCATTTTTACGCAATTCCAAACGTTTCCGAACAGGTTCGTAGAAAGGCAAATCGGTGAATGCAATATTGGGTTGTTTGATAGCAAATCCGTAGGCTTCATCTACTGTGACAATTGGTTTTTTCAGGTCGATACCTGTGTTCCATGCTGTTTCAGCTATGGCACGCAAAGAAGAAATATCTTTAAGGTCTTCTTGAGAATTGGCGTAGAATTCTATTGAACTTAAACTTGCCATAAGTTTCTGCTCCCTGTTATTCGGTATTAGTTATTGAGAAATATCATAGAAGATATTATAAAACCTGGTAAAAATAAATGCAGAATACATCACAATTTTTAAAATATATGAAATAATTTTTAATTTATCAAGTTTCATTTGACTGTTTTATACTATAGCGTTATTTTTAATATGAAAAAATAACAAATAAAATGGAAGGATTAGTTGTGAAAGTATACTACAAAAATCGTGAAAAAAAGTTACTGGATGACCGTGAACTGTTAGCATACAAAAGAGAGTCTGAAGATTTCACCTCATCTGATCCCTGGAGAGTTTTACGCATTCAGTCGGAAGTTGTTGAGGGATTCGATGCTCTTTCAAAAATAGGTCCGGGTGTATCGATATTCGGATCGGCACGCACTCAACCAGGAACATATTTTTATGAAGCTGCACGCAAAACTGCGAGTATCTTGTCGAAAAGCGGACTGGTGGTTGTTACCGGAGGCGGTCCGGGAATCATGGAGGCAGGAAACCGCGGCGCATCCGAAGCTGGAGGATTATCGGTAGGGCTCAACATCGAACTTCCTATGGAACAAACTCCTAATAAATATCAGAACATGTCTCTTGAGTTCCGCTACTTTTTTGTTCGTAAACTCATGTTTGTCAAGTATTCCGTTGGATATGTAATTTTCCCCGGTGGTTTTGGTACATTGGACGAATTGTTTGAGGCACTTACCCTTTCCCAAACAGATAAAATCAGACATTTTCCTGTTGCCCTTTTCGGATGGGACTACTGGGGGGGAATGGTTGACTGGATAAAAGAATTAATGATTAAAGAGGGCTATGTAGACGAAGAAGACATGGAGATTTTTCACATAACGGATGATCCGGCTGAAGCGGCAAATATTATCATCTATGAAGCCCAGGAAAAGGGGCTATTAACTTAGATGCATGTATATGGGAAATAGTCATAATCATTCTTCTGTTTTTTTTCTTAAATTATCCAGCGAGATGTTGAGACCGATTACTATTTGAGATTCAGTGTAATCGGAAATTATACCATATTTGTATTCCCCAAAAATACTGTGACCTGTGAGAAGTTCGTATTCTGTCCCGATCACAACAAATATATTAAATGAACTATATTTATTCTCGTTTATTTTATAGGTATCATTTTTATAACTTCTTGTTTTTTTATAATAGTAGCAGAATCCACATGTCAAACCTGCATATCCGGCTAACCTTGAGTCGACAGGTACATTATAAATGATGGTTTCTTCTAAACCAGCCGCAGTAACATCGGAACTGTCGTTTGATGCTCCCCAGAAATGGAATACGGAATTGTGTTTTAGTGAAGTTTGAAAAAATTGTCGGCTGTATCGAGCACCGCAGCCAAAACCGGTATCATATGAGTCGGTTACAACTGCTCCAGCCTGGAATCCCAGGTGTCCGTTACTTTTATTTTCGTTGCAAGGCTCTTCGCTTCGCTTCGTGGCTGTAGAATCTACAAGTTCATTACAATCAGTGCAGGTTTGTGTTGACACGTTCATTTCATTAAGTGCAAGATTATGAGCAACCCCGGGCACATCCTTGCGCTCCCCTACACTACGCTTCGCTTCGTGTCCGTATCCCAACGATGGTAAAATTATAATTACGTTCATTACATTCAATGCAAGTGTGAAGATTACAGGTATGACCACGGTCATTACATTTTCATCCTTTGCGCTTCGCGGATCTCCGTTTCATCCTTCGTAGTGCTACGGAGAATGGATATTGCAGGCACATGCATTACATACGTTACACGGCTCTTCGCTTCGTGTCAGTGTAAGCCTGAAAATCAAAAATAAAAATATCTGTTAATATATAAAAAAAATTACAAAATTGAAACGATATAGATCCAGTTTTTTAAGTGTTTTTATATAAAAACATTTCACTTTCGTACTATGTCATTTTTTCGCATAATATCTTGAATACACAGTTTTAGATAGTTATATTGTTGACTTGATTATAAAGTTTTTTGATTTATTAAACCGTTTTTTTGAGAAAGGCATACACATGAGTACTGTCAGCCCTGCACTGACACGGAGCGAAGCGAAGAGCCGTGTAACGAATAAAATGAATGTTTTAATTATTATAGTGATAGCTTTGTTGTGTTCTTGTTCCGATGACAGGAGTTCAGACCGGCCTGCACTGAATGAAATGAATGTGAAGGAAAAGCCTGTTACATCCAGGCAATATACAATAATTGAGGATGAGAAATTTTTCGGTTGGGATTCGCTTACATTGCGTAACATGTTTGTTCGTCTTGATGTTGTACCGGATCTTGGCGGTAAGATCATGGGGTATGATTTACAGGGATACCAGGTTTTATGGCATGATCCTGAACAGGAGGGTATTATCGATACTGACCAGGGCTATGGAATGGGTGAAAGGTGGGTAAATCCCGGCGGCGCAAAAGTCTGGCCTGCTCCTCAGGGCAGTAGAGAAGGAGAATGGCCGGGACCGCCTGATAATGTTCTTGATGCTGGACCTTATGAATATACTTTCGAGGGTAATTCCATAACGGTTATAAGTCCAGAAGATAATGGAGAGGGCAGATCAGGGATTCAATTAAAACATGTCTATTCTCTTATTCCAAAGAGCACGTTAGTCGATTTGCATCTTACAATGTCCAATGTGATTGATCGTACCGTAAAATGGTCATTATGGCATCTTTTCACCCTGCCAGTCGACCGTGAATTTACTGTTTATGTGCCGGTTGATAAGGGAAACTGGCATGTCATGTATGGTAATGAGGACAATCCGCAGTGGCTTGGTGTCGAGGATGGATTATTTAGGGCCCGTTATGAAAAACTTACTGGAAAAGTAGGGATGAAAGCCAGTGAAGGGTGGGCTGCATGGCATGACGAGGTGAATAATATCGTCTTTGCCATGATGTTTCCCATTGAGGAAAGTGCGGAATATCCGGACATGGGAAGCAACATTGAAATGTGGACACTCGAATCAGGTACACCCTCAAAGAATAATATGGAACTTGAGGTTCTGGGACCTCTTGTTGGGCTCGCTCCCGGCAGAGAAGCTTCATTGGATGTAAAATGGGGCGTGTGCCGGTGTTCAGGCGTAAAAAAGGTTGTTCCCGCAGGTGTTATTGCAGAAGAACTCACCTATGAAAATGATGTTATCAGGGGTAAATTCGGTGTTTTTTACGCTGGTATTCTTCAACTTGTGTACCTGAATGATGAGGGCGAACAGATGGGTCTTAAAAATTTTACGGATGTTTCACCTTTGACCGAAGTTATTATAGAACAGGAATCGGAAGATATTCTCTCCATAGCTCACAGTATTGTCTACAGACTCAGGAGCTATGATGAAGAAATTATCGGAGAATTAGACAGAGTCAATTTAAAATAACAAAGCATCACATTCATTTCATTCATGAACTTTGTTCATGGAATATAAAAACATTGCAGGGCAGCCATGAAAAAAGTAGAACTATTATGTTTATTTCATTCAATACATGTGTGTTTTCTGGCGTTAATACTCACGTTCATTTCATTCAGTGCGGGCAATATATCATGTTCCTCCCAAGAACAGAAAACCAGTAAGCCTGAAGCCGGTACACAGGGAAAACGAAAGGATATTTATTTTCTAATCTCGGCGATGGGTTCAAATTCCTACTTTTACGACCATAAAATGGGTCTTAAGATGGCGGGAGAATATTTCGGAGTGGAAACGCAGTACAAGGGCCCGTCGGACTGGAATATGCCGGCAATGATACAGGCGATAGAGCTTGCAGTCGCCCGTAAACCCGCAGGTATTATGGTTATAGGATTTGAAGAATCCCTTAACGGTGCAGTTAACAAAGCTGATGAGGCTGGTATTCCTGTTGTAACCCTCGATTCGGATCTACCCAATTCCAGACGTATTGCTTTTGTTGGTACGGGGAACTATGATGCGGGATACCGAGGCGGGACTAAACTTGCCGAACTTGTCGGTGGCATGGGGAAAGTTGCTATCCTAACCAAGATCGGTCAGCCTAACCTTGAAGAACGTGTTCGCGGGTACAGAGAAGCTCTCGCCCTTTCTCCGGATATTGAAATAATCCGCATTGCCGACACCAGATCTGAAGTGCCTATGGCGGCTCAGGTATCTGCTGCGGTATTGTCTGCATATCCCGATCTTGCCGGATTCGGGTGTGTTGAGGCGGCAGGCGGAGCCGGTTGTGCCACAGCGTTGAAGGAAGCTGGACTGTCAGGCAGAGTAAAAGTTGTGGCAATGGACCGTGATAACGATATTCTGAATTACATCGAGAATGCTATCATAGATGCCACTATTGTTCAGCAGACTGCTCTAATGCCTTACTACGGCCTCATGATCCTTTATCAACTCAACCACCATGACATTCCCATATCATCTGACAACCGTATGGCAGGGATTTCCAGTGTGCCGAGAGTTATCGATACCGGTACTATTTTAGTCGATAAAACCAATTGCCGGTATTTCATGAGATAAGGGTGGTGTCTATCATACCCGAAGCCGACAACATACTTGAACTGAATGGTATTACCAAGGTTTTCCCGGGCGTTAAAGCTCTTGATAACGTGTCTTTTGACGTGCAGCGGGGTGAGGTACATGCTCTTGTGGGTGAAAACGGCGCAGGTAAAACCACCCTCATGCACATTATCGGGGGTATATATCGTCCCACCTCAGGCCGCATATTCCTTAACGGGGAAAAAGTCAGGTTTGGGAATGCTCATGATGCCCACCTCCGGGGAATCCGGGTGGTATATCAAGAACTGTCCATAGTTCCCAGCCTCAACGCCGCAGAAAATATCTTTGCGAACAGCCAGCCAGTCAATAAACTCGGATTGATCAAATTCTCGGAACTTAATCGCAGGGCTGTGGAAATGATACAGCTGTTCGGTGAGGACATCGATCCGTCAATACCTGCCGGGCAGCTATCTATCGGCAAACGCCAGATTCTTGAAATACTCAAAGCGTTAACGTTCAATCCTCAGGTAGTTCTCCTCGACGAACCGACATCATCTTTATCGGGCGTTGAGATGAAAATGCTCTTTAAAACCATCAGAAAACTAAAAAACGAAGGTATTTCGTTTATATTCATATCACATCACCTGCCTGAGATATTTGAGATAGCTGACAGGGTGTCTGTTCTGAGGGACGGAGTTTACCAGGGTACTTTCGTCGTTAGCGATATTATCGAGGATGACCTTATCCACAGTATGGTGGGACGCAGCATTGATGATATGTTTGCTGCGCGTACCTTTTATGAAGGTGAGTCACTGCCGGTGCTCGAGGTCGAGGGATTGAACAGGTTTGGTGAGTTTGAGGATGTAAGTTTTACGATTCGAGCCGGTGAGATTGTAGGATTTGCAGGTCTTGTGGGAGCAGGAAGGACGAATATTGCGAGAACGATTTTCGGGATTCAAAAAGCGGATTCCGGTGTTATCAGGATTTATGGTGAGAGGGTCAATATCCGTTCCGTACGTGATGCGATTAAATACGGCATCGGGTACCTGACCGAGGATCGAAAACTTCAGGGGCTATATCTATCCCTCTCGATACGTGAGAACTTGGTGAGTCCGTCTTTGGGGCGTTTCACATCGAAGGCAGGAATAATTAGTGACAACCGTATAAACCGCTTCGCAAAGGAAATGGTTGGACGGTATACCATAGTTTCTCCCACATTGGAACATGTTGTGTTCAATCTTTCGGGAGGAAACCAGCAGAAGGTTCTACTTGGCATGTGGATGGGTATCAATCCTGCGATACTCATTGTCGATGAGCCAACAAAAGGTATTGATGTTGGTGCAAAACAGGAAATATATGCTCACATCAACGAGCTTGCCGCCAGTGGTGCGGCTATAATGCTGATTTCAAGCGATCTTAATGAAATCCTCGGAATGTCCGATCGAATTTGTGTAATGAAAGACGGTCATATTCAAAAAATAATACGGGCTGATGATGCCAGTGAAGAAATGATAATTTACCATGCATTGGGTGCCGGAGAAGCAGTTACATGAACGTAATACTTCAACTTTTCAGAAAATTTAAAGAACGCCGCATATTTCTTATCCTTTTGTCGGTGTGGATAATAATGGGTATATTCTATCCACGGGAATTCTTTAATACTGCGGTTCTCAAGGTCACGATTCTTGCCATGTCCTCCATTGCAGTTATTGCTGTGGGTATGACAATTCTCCTTGTATCCGGCGGATTTGACCTGTCGGTCGGATCGGTGGTTACATTTACCGGAGTGGTAGCGGCGCTCGTTTTGAAAGGCGGTCTGCCCTGGTTTCTTGCAATGGCTGCTGCGATTACCTGCGGGGCGCTTGTTGGTTTGGGTAATGGTGTGATGATTGCGAAGGCAAAAATAAATCCGTTTATCACTACCCTGGGCATGATGATCTTTATCCGCGGTTTGGCTACTATCATTATGGGCGGCAACAATATACCAATTTATAACGAACACTACAACTGGATTGGACAGGCATCAATCGGCGGTATTCAAATTCCTATCCTGGCATGTATTTTTTTCGTTATAGTCGGAGACTTCCTTCTAAGGAAATCGCGGTACTTCCGGCAAAATTACTATATCGGTGGGAATGAAAATGCCGCTGTTCTATCGGGTATACCGGTTGTAAAAATTAAAATTTTGAATTACATGCTATCGGGAGCCCTTGCTGCAATTGCGGGAATACTTCTAAGCGCCAGGCTTGGAAACGGGTCACTTACTGCAGGTATAAACATGGAATTTAAAGCAATTACCGGTGCAATAATCGGCGGCTGTGCATTATCAGGCGGAAAAGGAACTGTGCTTGGTTCATTCTTTGGGGCGATGCTCATGGCCTCGATCGACTCGTCAATCAATATCATGCCTGTTGATACATACTGGCAGGAATTTGTTACCGGTTTTGTGCTTATTATTGCAATTATTATCGATTCAATAGGAAAAAAACAGTACAGTAACTGATATTACTGATTAACTCTCAAATGGTTTTTTATAGATTAAAAGCTGTTTTCGTTACATCACAGGGGTAAGTCATTAGAGATGAAGAAGAAAAACATTTTAATAAATATTACAGCTTTACTCATTGTTTATAATATTAATATCCACTCTGCTCTTTCGGATATAGGTGAAGGCGGATGGGTACATACCCAGCGACAGGCTCCTCAGGTAAAAATCGAATCGATTTTTTCCGATTCCGAAGGAAAAATATGGGCGGGAACAAGCACAAGCCTGCATGTTTATGATGGCGTCAGGTGGAAAATGCACATGTATGTTAACGAAGGGCTTTACAACCATAGTCCGTTCTTTATTGATCCAAAAGGGCGTCTCTATTTTGTTGATGATGGCGATCTTGTTATTTGGGAAAATTATTCCATAACACGTTATGATGATGTTATTTTACGATCTCCCCTTATAGGAGCGTTCTGGAATGATAACATCATTTATATAGGATCATACAATCTAAGTACTGCAGGTATTTATTTGTTTAACGGGCAAACATTGACTAAAGTCCATGAGGCGAGGGCGCTATCCCTTGAGTTTGATAATGAAGGCTTACTCTGGGCTACCATAATAGATCCTCAGACAGATAATGCGAATCTTATGCATTTCAAGGACGGTGAATGGTTTAATCATACCAGTGAAATTCAGCCTCTGATCAGTTACCTGCCGGGGAAAAAAGAAATGACTGTTCAGGTAGCCCCTGACGGCGCTGTGTGGGCAAATAAATTCGGCAAATACGGGATATATAAAGACAGCGAATGGACGTTCCACCACGGTGGTGGGGCACCTGTATTTCTCGATTTTGACAGAACGGGTGGTGTGTGGGGGTATGGTAGTGAAAAATTGTACAAGATCGACTACAAGGGAGATTGGGAATTAAAACTATCGATGGAAAACGGTATAGCAAACAAGCCAAATTTCCTTACTGTTACACCTGATTCGACTGTGTGGATAATTGACTCTTCTGATGTTTACATAGATAGTAAAAATGTATGGGTACAGGTAAAAAGCCCTTTCGACCTTGCATCCGATGTTATTACATGCCTTGTATATACTGATGAAGGCGATTTAATATGCGGGCATGGGATAAGAGGACAGCCACACATTTATAAAAAAAATCACGGCATCAGCATTCGTACAGGTTCAACCTGGAAAAATTATAATACAATTAACGGTGTCGAACTTTATAACGTATATCAATTGAAAAAAATGCCTGATAATGATATCATGGCGTATACTGACGGGGATTGTAATTTCAAGATATTTGATGGAGAAAACTGGGCAAAAGTTGATTCTCTTCCTCCGGTTTTAACGCAAACGGACATGGACTGGGATACCCAGGATGATTTCTGGATCACAACTGAAATTGGACTTATTGAAGTGTTTGGTTATGGTCCCGATTATGATGTCCATTATCCATTTGATTTCACTGAGTATTTTGTTGCAGTGCGTAATCTCTACATAGATGAAAATAATATAATATATATGCAGCGAGTAGATACATACGACATTATTTCTTTTGACGGCGGTGAATGGTATAGGCTGATAAGAAACAATCAGCTTACTAAGGATTTTACCGTTGATGATAAGGGAACTATTTGGGCTGCCCGCGAAGAATACCTTGGATACTGGGATGATTTTAATAGAAAATGGAATAAAGTTGTAAGCCTGGACAGTGGAAGGTTTGTGCATATTGATGAAGGGGGAAGGATATGGTCATCAGGATTTGGGAATACCGGTTACCTTGAAGACGGAACGTGGCATCCTATTCATGAATTAAGCGAATCCGCTTCGGATGCAGTTGCTATTTCGGAGGACGGGCGCATAGTGTTGAATTCTTTCGACAGTGAACGAAATGATTTTTACGGTTTATATGAATTCATTCCATCCACCGGTGTAGAAAGCCATGTAGAAAATCCGATGCCATTTATTACCACAGGCAATCATCCCAATCCATTCAACCCTCAAACATCTATTTATTTTAAGTTACCGACCACTGGAAAGGTTGAAATATCTATATTTTCCATAAACGGCCAAAAGATAAAAACATTTACCCGGCGGATTTTTCCGGCAGGCAGCAATAAAGTTGTATGGGATTCAATGTCTGATTCGGGAACGCCTGCCGCATCAGGTGTGTATTTATACCACATTAAAGCAGGAGACCTTATGGCAACGGGGAAAATGCTTCTTTTGCGTTAAGTAGTGTTAGCTGATTTTACACCTCGGAGGGTTATATGAACCGCACACTTAGACGATTTATCACGATGGTGTTTACGTTTGTTTTGTGTTCCATCCATACATTCTCTGCGGTTAGCGGCGAGCAGGAAACTGACCTCCGGATGACCGCCCCGGATGCCCGGCTGACAAAGGCGGCCGATGGGTTCCGATATACCGAGGGACCTGCATGGAGCCCGGATGGGAAAGTATTTTTTACCGATCGCCCGTCCTCCCGCATCCTTGCATGGTCACCGGAAGAGGGTCTCTCGGATTTCCGCGTTGACCCGGGTGGCGCGAACGGTTTGATTTTCACTGATACGGGAGACCTCATTGTCTGTGAATCACGTACACGCCGTGTTATTTCAATAGCCCCGGACGGCACAGAGACCGTACTTGCGGATTCGTATGAAGGCAAGAAGCTGAACTCTCCAAATGATGCATGGATCGATGCCAAAGGGGGAATTTACTTCTCCGATCACAGTATGAGGAGTAAGGAACGTCTTGAACAGGTTGGAGATCACATTTACTATATCACTCCTGATCGTAAAAAAATTCTTCGGGTGACCCATGATCTTCAGTATCCTAATGGTATGATCATCAATCCCGACGGCGACAGGTTTTATGTTACAGATTCCGGGGCAAATAAAACCTACATATACACTGTCAACCCCGACGGGACCCTGAAGGACAAGGGAGTATTCGCTCCGGAGGGGTATGACGGGCTGGCTATGGATGAAGATGGTAACGTGTACATCACACCGAGCACTAAAGTGGTTTCGGTGTATGATCCTGCGGGTAAACGGATCGACGAGATTCAGATGCCCGTGCGACCCTCAAACCTCTGTTTCGGTGGAAAAGACAAACGGACTTTATTTATAACGGCCGGAGACTCGATTTATTACATCAAAATGCGAGTCAAGGGATTATAGCCATAAATCATCATATAGCGGTACCATCTATCATGTGAAAGATCATAAATATGAAATAGCACAGCAACATTTCCGGTATCAACCATCGGATATTTTCAAGTATGCTTCCTTGGGTGTAACGGGATTTACTCTCGCTTCGATCGGGACAGAATGTTCTGCCGCTGTTCTGTCCCCCCCAAAAACAGATATGTTAAAATGCTTCTCCGAATGCAATATAGAATCCCTTTGAATCGCGTCCCTTTGCATAATCGCAACGCAGGACAAGATTATCCTCTCTGTTAAAATAGAACCTGAGACCGGCACCGTATGCTGTATGAAATGTACCAGAAAACAGTGAAGGGATGTCTCCGGCTACTCTACCCGTTGCAATAAAGAGCGCTCCACCCACGGGTCCCCATATGGGATAACGGATATCATGCTGTACAAGCATAATGCTCCTGTCGCGGAAACGGTTCAGCTCACAGCCCCTGAGCCTGTCATTGCCGCCCAGTTTCGAAAGCATGTAAAATGGAACATCCCCGCGTGAATCCTCACACCATATCATATACCCCAGAACAACATCAGGATAAGGATTAATAAAGGTTCTGACATCCAGCGATAGGGTGCTAAATGCGCCTCCCTTGTCCTGGATCATAAATGCCCTGTATTCCAGTTGAGCCAAGGTCCCCCGTCGGGTTGCGATGACATTCTCTCGCGAGTCACGGAGAACGCTCAGTCCCATTCCAGCATCGAGTCTCCCCCCATGCCAGGGAACAGCCGTTGATTTAAGTATTCCTCCGTTTTTGTATTTGATCAACGATTGATTATGGAGGAAGAAATGGGTCTTTACTTTGAAATCCCACTCAAAAGTTCTTTCATAGAATATTCTTAAAGAAATATATTCGGGTGTGTATTTTTCAGTGTCTTTGTTGTCCGTGTTATTACCCATGCCAAAGAAATAGGTCGGAAATCTGCTATATTTAACACCAAACGAAATCCTGTCAGTTTTGCGTGACAGGTAGTGATTCCATTGAAAGGCTGTAGTTAACTGTTTTTTTACTGTGTAAACAAAAGAAGATTGTACGTAAGAAATTCTTGGACGAGACGTATTGTAACTTTTGAATCCTGTGACACCGCCGCCAAATCCGGTATCAGTTGAATAAATAAATACCGGTACAATAAAAGAATTCAATCCGTTGTATGATTTGTTCTCTTCCTCGCATACTCCCTCCGCAAAGGATATGGCAAGCATTAAAACCAATACCAGAGTATGAATAAACAAATTTCTCACAGTATGAAGCAATAAACTTTTCATAAATTTTCTGTATATCTATTAAAGCGTTATATTAATGACATCTAAACTGTATTATCGTGACCCGGATAATTCCTCTTTGTAAGTTTCAAGTGAATTAACTGTCATAATTCGGCGGGTCTCACCGTGCTTGAGAAGCCAGTACTGATCACCTGTCAAGTTCTGTTTTGCAGCCTCCTCAAGAAAAACAGAAGGAGCCAGTCCGGGCGGATCATCGGCAAGCTGAAATGCCCCCCAGTGAATTGGTAAAATAATTCGACCCCGCAGGTCACGATATGCTGTAATAGCTTCTTTTGGACTCAGATGCACCGGTCCCATAAACCATTCAGGCAGATAGGCGCCAATGGGTAGACATACGAGGTCAAACGGCCCGCGGCGTTCGCCAATTTCTTTTAATCCAGGGAAATATCCTGTATCTCCAGCAAAATAGAAACTTCCCTTTTCACCACCGGCAGCCCAGCTGCACCAGAGAGTTTTGTTATGTCCAAAAAGCCCACGAGCCGAAAAATGCTGGGCAGGAGTACATGAAAATTCCAAGCCTCGATACGAAAATGAATTCCACCAGTCCAATTCCCGGTAATGTTCGATACCAATTTTTTCAAGAAATGCACCGAGACCGAGTGGAACAAGGTATAACGGTAGTGAACCAAGGCGTTCTATCGTCGGTCTGTCAAGGTGGTCGTAATGGTTGTGTGTGACAAGGACAATGTGTATTTCCGGCAGATCCTCAAAAGCAATCCCGGGCTCTGAATACCTTTCCGGCCCGACAAATGACAGTGGGGAGGCACGGTCGCTCCAAATGGGATCCATGAGAATGTTCACACCCTCAAGTTGAATCAGTACTGTGGAATGTCCGATCCAGGTAACTGTAAATTCCCGGTTATTTTCCCGTAAAATAGAGTCGTCATTTTGTATTTTTTCAATGGTAAACCGCGTATTTTCATATTTCCTTCGTGATTTTCTGCGTTCCAATAGAACCCATTTGAGAAAATCTCCAAAGCCTCTCTTCTCAAATCCCGGATATGGATTGCGAAATCCTTTTTCTGTATGATGTGATGGTATGTTTTTATTATCTGTTTTCAAGCCAGCCTCCATCCTCACAAGCACAACCGCAATAAACACAATAAGTAACAAGAGGATGATATACCATGAGTTTCTTAAAAATAATTTTTTATACATTCGTTGCAACTTATCGATTTTTGTTAATGTAGAAAAACGTTTAATCCATGTGAAAAACTTCTTTCAGCGACACACATACGGGGGAATTATCAGGATTGACATCCATAATATCCGCCATATAATCCCACCATTTTTTCATCACAGGCTTTCCAGGCAGTTCCGTGACAGTGTTGTCAGGGGAGAGTTTCTGAACAGCAAAAAGAGTCATTGTATTCTCATCAAGAAATATTGTATAATCGGAAATTCCCGCCTTTTTCAATTCATCCCTGAGTTCGGGCCAAATATCATCATGACGTTTCCTGTATTCAGATTCGAATCCCTTTTTCAACTTCATGACAAATGCATTTCTTGTATTCATTTATTCTCCAATATTGATTCAGCGTTCTATGACCTTTCTTTTTCTATCTTTTTCTGATAACCGCTTTCATTATAACTTACAAGCGGAACAGGATGTATTCCCTGTCTAACATATGCTTCCATGAGTATCGGGCCGGTATCGGCATGAAGGAGCGACTGCTCATAAGCCATATTGGAACCGATCAAGTCACACGCTTTCTGGAGGGATTTCACCTCAGACATATTCATCAATGCAGCTTTGGCAATCGACCGTTTCAATGCGTCAACAGATTTAAGAACAGAAGGTATCCTCTGCTCTGCCCGTGACATCTGGTCAAGAGAGTATGACCAGTTTTTTGTATGATCTTCATTTAATACCACATTTCCTTTTAGAAGCTCATTAAACAGTAATGCAACCTCATAATCCGCCTGCACTGAATGGTCGTCATCGGCAGCATATCGAGTGTTGAAATGAAATCCACCCGGTATTCCAAAAGCAACGAGCGTGGCAACAATCTGCTCGATATTAGTTCCGTGATGATGGTGTCCAACATCAACAAGAACTCCGCCTTTCTCACCAAGGAGCCGTGACAGTTCGAGAGCTGTCCCCCAATCAGGAACTGTTGTGCTGTATGTTCCGGGCTCAAACACCTTATACT
>JBHPFF010000025.1:0-28956 GCA_042572165.1 Candidatus Latescibacterota bacterium
ACGGACCTGTGTTGAATAATGCAATGAGCGGTCTGGATATGGCCTTATGGGATATAAAAGGCAAGCGGGCGAATATGCCGGTTTATCAGCTCCTTGGAGGCAAATGCCGTTTTGCAATTAACTGTTATACCTCAACCAGTGGTAATGACCTGGCTGAACTGGAAGACGGTGTCAATAGATTAATAGAACAGGGGTACAGGGTTATCAGGATTGATTTAGGCGCATATGCTTCACCCCAATATACCCCTCCTTTCAAGAATGCGGGTTTCGGAAAGCCTGATGATATTCACCAGTCGCAGTATCCATATGTAAAAATGCTCCCTAAAACATTTGAATATCTCAGGGCAAAATTTGGCGATGAAATAGAATTTTTACATGACATGGTTATACGAAGATTACAGCCGATAGATGCTATTAATCTGATAAAACAGGTGGAGCAGTATCGCCCGTTTTTTATCGAGGATCCGTTTACTGCTGAAGACAAGGGATATTACAAACTTCTTCGAGAGCAGACCAGTTGTCCTATTGCGTTTGGTGAAGAATTCAGCAATCCAAATAGCTGGGAGGATATTATCTCCGGAAGATTGATTGATTTTATTCGATGTCATCTTTCTTATATAGGCGGCCTCACACCTGCGATAAAACTCGCTCGTTTTTGCGAATGGTTTAATGTACGTACAGCCTGGCATGGACCCGCTGACTGCTCTCCCGTTGGGCACGCGGCACATGCACATCTTGACCTGGCAGTCTGGAATTTTGGTATCCAGGAATTCAGACAAAGAAGTGAGTTGGAACATGAAATATATCCAGGTTGCCCGACATTTAAGAAAGATAAAGATGGAAATGGCTATCTATATGTGAACGAGGCTCCTGGATTAGGTATCGATATCAACGAAAAACTGGCTGCCAGGTATCCATTAGCCGAGGAGCACAGCAGATGGTGGAATCGAAAAAGACAGGCAGATGGAACGCTCATAAGGCAATAGAGCAAATAAGTATAAAAACTTTTAACAGAACGAGTAAATTTTAAGGGAGATAAAAATGAAACGACGTGATGTAATGAAACATTTGGCGCTCGGTACCGCCGCAGGTGCTACCGGAATTCTCGGAAGACAGGGTGAGGCCCTTTCAGAAACGTATTCGAAGGCAACCAGAGGACTGCCTCCTTTAAAAATTACAAATGTGAAAGCAATTCTTACCGCGCCACTCAAAACCTCATTTATGCCTTTTGTCATCGTCAAGGTGGAAACAAGCGAACCGGGATTATATGGACTGGGATGTGCCTCGCTGTATTTCCGTCCCCTTGCAGTGATGACGGTCATCGAAAAATATATGAATGACTTCGCTAAAGGAAAAGATCCGGATAATATAGAAGATATCTGGCAGTGTGCGTATGTGAGTACCAACTGGCGTAACGGACCTGTGTTGAATAATGCAATGAGCGGTCTGGATATGGCCTTATGGGATATAAAAGGCAAGCGGGCAAACATGCCGGTTTACCAGCTCCTTGGAGGCAAAAGCCGTTTTGCGGTTAGTTGCTATACGAGTACTTCCGGTCGGGATTTTGCCGAGTTGGAAGATGGTGTCCACAAAATAATTGAACGAGGATACAGGGTAGTAAAAATACAAATGGGAGGTGGACCTTATAAACAGGGTCTCAATCCTCCCTTCAAAAACGCAGGTTTCGGCAAGAAATCCGATGTATATAAGAACCAGAATTCTTATATAACAATTGTACCCAAAATGTTCGAATACATCAGAAATAAATTTGGCGATGAGATAGAATTTTTACATGACATGGTATATGAACGAATACAGCCGATTGATGCCATTAACGTGATAAAACAACTGGAACCTTACCGCCCGTTTTTCATCGAGGACCCGTTTACTGCTGAAGACAAGGGATATTACAAACTTCTTCGAGCGCAGACCAGTTGTCCTATTGCGTTTGGAGAAGAATTCAGTAATCCCAATAACTGGGAGGATATTATCTCGGGGAGATTGATTGATTTTATTCGGTGTCACCTTTCTTATATAGGTGGCCTCACTCCTGCGATAAAACTCGCTCGTTTTTGCGAATGGTTTAATGTACGTACTGCCTGGCATGGACCCAATGATAACTCCCCCGTCGGGCACGCGGCACAAGCACATCTTGACCTGGCAGTTTGGAATTTTGGTATCCAGGAATTCAGACAACGCAGTGAGTTGGAACATGAAATATATCCGGGGTGCCCGACATTTAAAAAAGATAAAGATGGAAATGGCTATCTATATGTGAACGAGGCTCCTGGATTAGGTATCGATATCAACGAAAAACTGGCTGCCAAATATCCATTACCCGAGGAACACAGCAGCTGGTGGAATCGAAAAAGACAGGCAGATGGAACGATCATAAGGCAATAAAGAATGTAATACTCTCAAATATGTCCTATCCCCGATGTTTGTACCATATTGTTGTATTAGTTAGCCAGCTATTGCAGGGGATGAAGTTATTCGTCCCCAGCCGTAGTGGTATTCAAACAACTCTGTTTACACCGTGTATGATCCGGTTCAGCCAACTTCCTCGTTCGCTTGCTCCAGCAGGGCACGGATGTAACCGAGTTGGAAAGCTTTGCCCACCATCCAGCCGCCGATTGTTCCGGGTGGATGATGATCGTCGATGATGACACAGTTGTTATTGACCTCCCTGAGAGCCTTCATCACTTTGTACATGTCCATGCAGCCGTCGTCGAGGAAAGTCTCGCGGTGATGGGGCAGCGGCCGCTCCACGTTGTGTAAGTGAATCTTGAATAGCTTGTTTCGCTCACCGAAGTAATGAATGGTCTCCAGCACGTCTCTGCCCATGAGGTCGTCGCCGTCATACTCGGCGATGAACCAATCGTAGCTACCGATAAAGAAATGGAGGTAGATCAGTTTGTCCTCTGTCGGGATGTTCTCGGTCTCGTACAGCCTGGGTATTTGGTCAAACTGTTCCCTGGTGGGCATGTTCCACATGGGTGTTTCCTTTCTGTGAAGGCGCATTGTGTTTTATAAGAGCGTGTTTTCTTCTTTTACCGTATCACAGAAAAAGCCCTGCGTCAAAAACCTGTTAAAAACGATAATAAAAAATCCCTGAAAAGTCAGGGATTTCGAGGGGCGAATTTCGGTGCGTTAAAAACAGTGAAAAAAGACGCGGGTTCGATTCCCGTGTCCCATGTAAATTAGAGTTTATCTAATATATGTATTAACAACTGCTTATAGTCACCAGAATTTATAGTCAAATGCTCGCGGGATTAAAACGGGGATAATTTGAGAGTACTTATGCTAGTGTATTTTCAAGAATAAATAAGAAATCAAAATCATGGTAGTTGGGTATCATATATACTGTAAGTTCGTCCGTAAGCGGATACCCATGTCCCATTTATTGCCCGACGTCTACCTTCTCTTTCTGCGCCAGCACAATCCACTCCATCTGGTCGAGGTAGACGTTGAATGCCTTCTTGCCCTTCCCGGAAATTGCGCAAGTGGTTTGCGGTTTCTTCCCCTTGAATGAGTTCTTAATCGAGATGTTGACTTCCACCTCCAGCTTGGACAGGTAAGAGCTCAGGTTGCTATTCAATATCATTAAAGATTCCTAAATACTTGTTTGTCGATGATTACTAATATAAACCAATAAATCTTGGTGAAAAAATTAAAAAGTACAGAATAGACTCTGGACTTCAGATCAAAGATTTTGCACAAATTATTGGTGTATCCAGTGATACCATTATTAATTGGGAAAATGACAGGGCAAAACCAATGCCTGAAGATCTTACAAATCTCGAACAGATATTAGAGAAATGTGATTGCAACAACTTGTCTGCATTACATTAATATATTTTAAATAATTCCAATATGTTCTTCAAATACAAGAAATAATTAAAAAAATGAACCTCGAAAGCTCATTTTCTGTCTCATTTTATAGAAAAAGCTCGAAATCACTTAACTCTTTTTAATAAGATAGAATAGATATTTTTTTCTTAGTTTGCAAATAGTACTTTGAATCCCCGAAAGAATGCGGATATTATCCACTACTCAAGATTATGGAATGGAGGATATCAGTTAAATTGTTATCTTTATTTAAAATCTGGACTGTCGCGGTATATGAGATAAAAACTCTTTTCAGAAGCTGGTTTTTCAGAATATTCTCAGTGCTCGCGATACTTATTCTTGTGTTGCTCAACATTGTGTTATTTGTTGAACAGGGTTCTGGTGAATGGACATTGAGGGGGATTCCAGCCTCCATACCATATATGAATCTATTACTATTGAACGTTGCTCAGGCGTTCATCGGGATTTTTATGGCGTCGGATTTTTTCAAATTCGACAAAACACTTCATATGACCGACGCGATATATACGCGCTCAATGACAAACGCCGATTACGTTTTCGGCAAAACACTTGGTGTGCTTGTGCTGTTTTTTTCGCTCAACATTCTTATACTTCTACTTGCATTTGTTATCAACCTTTTCTTTACTGATGTCCCAGTCGTTCCGCTCAGTTATATTTTATATCCCCTTATCATAAGCATTCCCACACTGGTTTATATTTTCGGACTATCGTTCCTTTGCATGGTAGTTTTGAAAAACCAGGCGATAACGTTCATCGTTCTTTTGGGCTATATTGCATCCACACTATTTATCCTTGGAAATAAATTCCATTATTTGTTTGATTATATGGCATTTAATGTCCCGCTTATGTATTCGGATTTTGTCGGATTCGGAGAAACCACCTCGATTTTTATTCACCGCGGGATTTATTTGTCACTCGGTCTGGGATTTATTTTCATGACGATTCTTTTCATTAAACGACTTCCGCAATCGAGGATTATGAATAAAGTCTCTCTGGTTCTTTCGATACTGTTAATCATAAACGGATTAAACTTCGGGCGTATATACCTTGCGAGAATTGAGAACGGTTTAGACTTGCGCAGCGAAATGAATGTCCTGAACAATTCGTATATTGAGATGCCGAAAGTATCGGTAACCGATCTTCATCTCGACCTCCTCCATAATGGTAATTCAATCGAGGTCAAAGCGGATATCACCTTCACCAATAATACCTCGTCATCGATAGACTCCTATATTTTTTCGCTGAATCCGAGCCTAGAGGTACTGAAAGTCGATCGAAACGGAACGAATCTGCCGTTCGACCGCGATCTACATATTCTCACTATTGAGCCCGGTTTAAATCTTATGCCCAGAGAGACAGATAACATCTCCGTGGTTTATCACGGAGGGATCAATGAAGAAGCGAGCTATACCGATATTCCGGAGGACCTGAGAGAAGAAAAATACAGGCTGTTCGTTTATAACATAGATAAGCGTTACGGGTTCATTACACCTGAATATGTGCTTCTAACCCACGAAAATCTCTGGTATCCAACTGCCGGCGTCCCGTTCGGCTCAGCATTTCCAAAAACTCAAAGTAAGGATATGATCAATTTTGAGCTTACGGTGAAAACAGATACCAAATTGGTAGCACTTTCACAGGGGAACAGTACCTCAAACCCTGAGAACGGCGAATACTGGTTCAAACCAGAAGTTCCCATGCCGCAGCTTTCGCTTGTAATCGGGAAATACGAGGAAAAATCAATCGTTGTCGACAATATGACATACAGTATTTTCGTATTGAACGGACATGATTTCTTTTCGAAATATTTTAACGAAATCGGTAAAAAACTTCACAAGATCATTGAAGAGAGCAAACAGGATTATGAAAGAAAAATAAAACTGGAGTATCCGTATAAGCGATTTTCTTTTATCGAGGTTCCGATACAGTTTTTCACCTACGACAGGCTTTGGACACTGAGCCATGAGACGATTCAGCCTGAACAGGTTTTTCTGCCTGAAAAGGCGGTTCTTTTTAATGCTGCCGATTTTAGACGGATCATGTATTATCAAAACCGCTACGGAAAAAGCCTTGGCGGATTAAGAACTCCTGAGGAGTTTCAGACTGATTTGTTCAGAAAGTTTATGAGCGAAACAATTTTTGGTGAGTTTCCCTTACGCAGAATTTCAAGAATGAAGAGAAAAAATATGGATAGAGGTACTTTAAATGCAGAGAATCTCTTTTCAAGTTTATTGTCTTCCTCGCTCCCGAGTTATGAGATTTTCCCGAATTTCTATAACTTTACCAATTATTTTCATTCCGAAAAATGGCCTGTTTTCAACATATCTCTTGAGAATTACCTGAAATCCGGAATCGGAAATACAAACTATTTCTCATCATTCATGGGCCTTTCCAATGTTGAGTCAGCAAATATTGAGCTTTCGAAACAAACACTCACGGAGATTATTGCGGACCCGGATAAAAAAGATATTGTATATGATGTAGTGAATAACAAAGCTGATTATCTTTTTGCATTCATTAAAGCAAACATCGGAGAAAGGGAGTTTGAAGCATTCCTGCAAGATATTCTTACTGAAAGCAGGTTCGCTCAAATGGAGGTTAAAGATTTCCTCAACAGGCTGAAAGAACGATTCGGATTTGATCTCGAACTACTTTTTGACACATGGATTAACGAGCGCATAATTCCTGCGTTTCTTTTCACAGATATAAACTGTATCGAGATTCTCGATGACAATAGAATCAGGTATAATGTTACGTTTAAAGCCCAAAACAATGAACCGGTTGATGGTCTTTTTTCTGCCGGTTTCAATGAGATAGATGGCGGTAGTGTAGACAAAAATACTAAGACGGAACTGCTGGAATATCATTACATTATAGCTGGCAATCAAGCGAAAGAAATTGGAATAATTCTTGATAATGCTCCTCGGTCGATACAATTTAACACATTCATTTCTAAGAATTTACCCGCCACATTTGACAGAGCGCTTCCACTAACGGAATTTGATGAAGATGCAGAAATATTCGAGGGTGAAAAAATTATTGCCCAGCTTCCAGTGCCCACCGATTCCGGCGAAATAATTGTTGACAATGAGGATCCTGGATTTAAGGTGTTCTCCCGGGAATCCGATAGCTTATTGAAGAGAATGATAAATAATAAAAATGCTTCAATTGAAGAAGAATATATAGGATTTAGTTTCTGGAATCCGCCAAACTCATGGCGGGCTACGGTACATAATGAATTCTACGGCATATTCAAATGTTCAGCATACTATATAAAATCTGGAGCCGGTGACCAGAAAGTTTCATGGCAGGCCGAAATTACCCAAAACGGCAAATATGACATCTTTTACTCTACTCCGCCGTTCAAGCAATTAAAAGATAACCGATTCCGGGTCGCCGGCGAAAAAGGCAACAGAGACGGAAGTGTTCTAGCGGACTATAATTTTATAATCTATCATGATGCCGGAGTCGATGAAACGGTTCTGAACGTAGGCAAAACCATTGAGGATTGGACATATCTTGGCACATATTATCTGTCGAAAGGTATTGTCAAAATTGAACTGACCAATAAAACAAAAGGCCGTTTCGTTTATGCAGATGCCGTTAAATGGTCACTAAACCAGTAGATATTATAATATTTACGGTGATGTTTGTTGAAGTATTTTCCCACAAAAAAAAGCTCGCGGAAATTCCGGGGACTATAGAATATTTTACTGGGTGGCTAACGAGGATAGAACTCGTGACCTCTGACCAGTCCTTATTCTTTGAATCATTCCTTATTATTATAGTCCTCAATCCTCACATTCATGTTGATCAGTAAAAATCTAACAACAAGGATTCATTGCCGCGACAAACATGAAATCCACAGTATAATTTAACATCATACTCCACCCGTGAAATCGATAACGATCCGTCCTCAAGGGGCTGACTGAGCGATTTGAGACATTTTTTGCCGATTTCCGGGATTTCATCGATAGCACCTCGTTAAGCGTCTACATACTTACCCCGGTCTCGGATATTGCACATACAGCTCGTTCAATTGTCATATTTTTCAAGTAAGATTAAATAGCGTTAATAATTTTACCATTATCTTTTTTTATAAATATTATCATTTAATCTATTGATAGCAACGATAAAGAAATTAAATACAAACGGTTGTTTAAAATTGAGACAGCTGGCGGTCGAATACTGTGATTATAACGACGACTTTCAATACTCTTAATTCCCTTTTAAAAAAAGAACTCCTCACCGCTCTACTATGAACCATGTTATTTCAAAAAATTAGACTTGTTTTGCGGGAGCTATACGGGAGTATTTTAGGGTAAAAACATGATAAAATGTGAAGAACTGTTATTAATGGTGATAATTGATATATTGATTATATATAAGAGGTTATCCCATTTATTTATCAATACAAATTGGTCATAAGTACACTATACCGCGGGTTCGATTCCCACCGCCTTCCGCTGCCAAGTCTTCAGTCAATGGCTTTCGCTCACGGCTTCGGCACGAGGTCCCCATGCCAAGGCAGGGCCAGTGTCGGCCTGTTCGCGTATCGATCGGCGTACACCACCAGGTCCGCGCCAGCGCCAGGCGCCAGGTGCACAGTGAACAGCCGGTCGTTCACCGGATAGGACTTGCCGTTCACTTCAACGCGGCTGCACTGGTGCTCGCCATACGCGCCGGTCTGGACGATGACTGTGTGGTCCCTGGTCTGGCTGATGTTCACAAGCGTAACCTTCGTTAATTCCTTGTTCATTTCGGTCACCAGCGCGTAGACATCCTCCGGGATGCCCGACCGAAACCGCTCGGGATCGAAATACCGGAACCGTGCATGCTGCATGTACAGCATGCCGGACAGGTGTGCTCCGCACATCAGGTTATTCAGCGTAAGAACGGCCCCGTAACTGTTATTCTGCATGGGCCAGTCCGCCAGTCGCGTTTCCGGCGTAGTGGGATCGTTGCGGACATCTTCGCTGTTCCTCTGCACTTCCGCTAAACCCGCCTGGAGCGCCTGCACGGGATAGTCCGGATTTGTACCTTTCAGGAATTCGATCCATCCATTCCTGGGAATGCGGTCGAGGTCCTTTTGCTCCATGGAGAAAATATACAGATCGATAAGTTCGTTTATGTAAGCGGAACGGCTGTAATTATACCATTTCGGCTCGGTGATTTTCTTTTCTTTAAAGTAGATGTCGCCGTTCTCCCACCAGTAATCGGGGGTTTCCTTCTTTTCTCCACGCACGCCGTAATTCCGGGGTAGTTGAATCTCGCCTTTTACGATCCTTTTTGCCGCAAATATGTTGTCCATCTGGCGGCGGAGGACATCAATGTATTTCTGGTCGCCGGTCACCAGGAGTGCATTGGCGAAACCGGGCCACATCCCCTTCGAGAACATGCTGCGGTACTGGACGCCCTTCAACGCCGGGTACCACAATGCGGCATCCCACGAGCCGTACGAGCCGCCGTACCAGGTTTTGTCCGCGGTTCCCCCGCCTATGGTGCCGTCCAGGCTAATGGTCGAGGGGATATTCCCGCCGTTCCGGGCGATCCGCTCCGCCCAGGCATCGACATACTCCACGATCCAGTCCCGGTATTTCTCCTCGTGAGTAAGAGCGTACGCGTTCATAGCGAGATTTGTGGTGATCAGGTTCAACGGGTTATCGCCGACCACCTCCGCCAGTTCGAACACCATCCCCAGATACTCATGCTCGTACCGCTCTGGTGTTATCTCCTGCATCTCGCGGCTTCCGTACGGGCCGTGCAGCAAGTGGAACTTGCCGGGGATCCTGTCACCGGCCCAGTCGACCGGCCGCGCACGCCTCATGAGAGGACCTCTGCTTCCGTTTATCATGCTCCGGATGATCTTGTGTTCCGGATCGTAGTTCGGGGCGTCGGGATCCTCGTTCATGTAGAAACCCGCGAACCGGCAAACACGCTTCTGGAAAGTTTCGTCGGCGGGGTCGGTCAGCGCCTCTAGGTGGAATCCGCGCATGCCTTCCCCGGTATGCGACCAGTCCATCATGCTGATGAATTCCTTGTAGTAGGCTCCGTCCTTCGCCAAGTCGGTGCCGACCGTTTTGTACTTGGTGTACTGACGGATACCGCCGTTGTTGCCTTTACGGTAGAGGTCGAGAACGGACGGACGTCCCCCGAGTGAATAAAGGATCGTCCAGTCGCCGAAGATGTCGAACAGGTCATCGGAGCCATCCACATATCCCCAGTGGGGGACGTGCAACAGATATCCCCGCTCATCGAAATAGAAATTGTAGAAATCCTCTATGTGCTGGGATTTCTCCTCGAGCAGCAGACGTTCCATAACTGCCCAGGCTGGCGGCGCCATGGGGGTTGTAATCTGAATCGACGTTCCGGCGACCGCGGCGCCGGATACAATGCAGGATAGCACCGTAACCGGAACGAGACGCCACAGGCAAAGACGAGCATTCATGCAGTTCTCCTATTATTTGTTGTAGTTTGTACGTCGTCAAAACAAGTTGGACACTTATAGTTAAAAAATTAATGCGTACTTTTAAGGAATTGCAACTGTTTTTTCAAGCCTTGCTGTTCCCAGTGTGTTTTCTGTCCTCTTAAACCTCGTATAATTGCACAGACAGCATCTTTGTACACCAAGCATAAGATAATCGATTCTGAGGTTGTATTTTGTGCTTCAGAAGGGTGTTCTTGCTAAACGGTATGAGTATAGCAACTGCCCTTTTCTCAATACGCCACCCCACACGGACGGCGGACAACACTGTCATTTCACCAACACCATCTTCCTCGTCTTACTGATCCCATTAGTCTTCAAAGTGCAAAAATAATGACTGTATGCAAAATCTTCAGTCCTGTCCGCATATATCGGGTTCAGGGATTGCAGACGGGAATTATCATAATAAATCAGATTTCTCATACCATTCATATATTTCCGGACCAAATGTGCGATTTAAATCTGTAAGCTCATCTTTAATTGAATTTTTATCAAGAATTACATCGTAAATATCTCTATTGCTAAAATCGTCGATTGTATGATTCTTTACTTTAAGAACATTATCTAAAAACTTTTTCCAAGATGTTACAGAGGGTACAACTCTCTCCATTCTATTAATTTAGGATTAAATTATTTAAAATATTTCCGAATTAGTTGTTAACTTTTATCCTGAATGCCTGCCTCTTCACTGCAACGGTATTTCATTCCCATGCCAGGGAAACGCAACAGTCGGCTGGTTCACAAATCGGCGATGATAGATAATCAGTTCTGCTCCTGCTCCTCTGGCCAGCCGGACTTTGAAAAATCCATGATTCACCGGGAAGGACCTGCCCCCTGTTTCTACACGCAGGCACTGGTGTTCTCTATATCCCCCTGTCTGCACGATAACCTCACGTGGTTCTGCCTGGTTAATATTGACAAGGGTAACTTTTGTCTTATCGTTACTCATCTCAGTTATCAGCGCAGCAACATCTTCCGGCAATCCGGGCCTCTGCCGCTTCTGATCGAAGTATCTCAACTGGCAAAAGAGTAATCCTCCATATGTCATCGGCTGGAGACCGCCCATCGTAAGGTTTACGAGTGCAGAGGTTGCCGCACCGGAGTACCGCTGAAAAGAATCCGAGTAACGGGTATCGGGCGTGCTCGTATCATTACGTATACCCGTTATTCTCCTCCTTATGCCCTCAAATTCTCTGTTCAAAGCATTTACGGGATAATCAGGATTCTTTCCTTTCAGGAACTCAATCCATGGATTCCCAGCCCCTTGTGTTGCATTGTACAGCCTCTTTAGATCCTGATCTTCCAGTGTCCAGATATAGAGATCGGCAAAGAGATCTGGGAATTTCCCCCCGGGATTTCTGGAATATTCATACCATCCGTCATCTCCATACCTATTGGGGAAAAGTAGACCATTATCTGTCTTTTTCCCGTTCTCAAGAAGGATGTCCCCCTGTTTACGAAGTACTTCAAGAAACCCGCGGTTCCCACTCAAGAAATAAGCGTTACCAAAACCGATACGCGTTCCCCGGCTCACAATATTAAATCCGGTAATCATCCCATAATTCCAACCGTACAAGCCGCCATACCATTTACCATCCCAGTGCTCTCCAATAATTCCATTTATGCCGACATTAGACGGTATATTCCCGTTATTCCCAATTGTTCTTTCGCGCCATGCGCCGACATACTCCAGCACCCAGTCTTTATAATGCTCATCACCTGTCATGAGATAGGCATTTACCGCCAGGCTTGTAGCAATGAGATTTAAGGTTATATCCCCCTTTACATTTGTATGGTCCTTTGAATTGGCTCTTTCATAGAATCTAGAGTCCTTATTTAAAGAATTTCGCAACCACTCGGAATGAGAAAAAAACCAGTATTCATTTGGTGCCTCAAGCATCGGCCCTTTGCTGCCGTTTAAAACACTTCGGATAATTTTATATTTCGGATCGTAGTTATGAGTCGTAGTATCCCTGCCCGTATAAAAATTGGCAAACCGGACAATCCGCTCTTGCATTCTCCAATCTTCCGGATCGGAAAGAGGCAGGAGAAGAAAAGCCGCAATACCTTCGCCAGTGTGCTCAAAATCAAAAGAGGTGACAAACTCTCTGTAATACATACTCTCTCCGGTCATAGGGTGCTTTGCCCGGGTGTACTGATCAATATGTCCATTCCAGATGAAATTGAACAAATTCAGCGTGCTTTTCGGAGTGCCCAGAGCATATAACAGAGGCCAGTTGTTAAAATTTTCCATTGCATCATCCGCCCCATCGGAACCTCCCCAGTGCGCTACACATTCGAGATGCCCTGTTATCGGATTTACATATTTATCTGCAGCTACTTTCATAAAGCGTACATTTTCGTCCAAGAGTGCCCTCTCCAAAAGTGCCCAGTTCGGAGGGAGCATCGGGGAAGTTATTTCAACGAATGTTTGCGCTTGAGTAGTCCCTGTAATACATATGACAATTATAATCAATGCGGAAACAAAAAAGGTAAATCGGCGACTTTTCATCTCATACTCCTTACTTGATTTAAAATTAGTCACAATATTGAGGAATGAAGTGAACATCCTACCATCCTACCATCAATTTATCAGAATATGGCGGAAAGTCAAGGTGAAGTTGATGCTTAAAAACATTGAGAATGAGGCGAGCGCATAACCTTGGAAAAGGAGGCTTGAAAAAACAGTTGCGATTATTGAAAACTACAACTTAATTTTTAAATCATAGTGTTAAAAAGATTATGACGACATAAAATTTAATACAAGGAGGAGAAACACATGAAACGCAGATCATTTATCAATTCAATTCTGCTCGGCACCGGCGCTGCACTGACACGTACATCGCTCGCAAGTGCCGCCTTGCCGAAGATGAAAATCACCAGAATTCGACTCTATGAATCCCCTTCCATGCAGCTCACATCATTAATTCAGAGTTCACGTATTGTTACGATTGAAACAGACGCGGGAATTACCGGGATTGGTGATGGCGGATTAAAAGACACCATCGAAAGCTGCGCGCCGATGTTGATTGGTCAAAATCCATTTCAAATTGAGTACCTGTGGCAGCGGATGTATCGCGGCGCCTCTCGTCCCGGTCGGGAAAAGTTACATGCTGTGGGTGCCCTTGACGTGGCTCTGTGGGATATCAAAGGAAAAGCTCTCGACGTACCCGTCTATGAGCTACTCGGAGGAAGAACACGGGAACACTTTGAATGTTATTCGACCGGATTCCCCGGCAAAGGATCTCTGAAAGAAACGGCACGTGCCTGTATTGAAGCCGGATTTCGCGTCTACCGTACATCGACAACGAGTGGCGGCCAAGACAAACTCTTCGATGCCCGAAAGATGGTTCAGAAAACATACGAGCGCTGCGTGGAGATCCGTGAAGGCGTCGGTGAGGACGGCGATTGGGCCATCGACTACCACACGCGTCTGGACTTGGCTGATGCAATCCGTCTGAGCACCTTGATTGAGGAATTGAATCCCTACTTCGTGGAAGATTTGATTCGTTCAGAGAACCCGGGGGTGTATCGTACTTTACGGGATCAAGTGAGAGTGCCTATTGCGGTAGGCGAACAGTTCGGTGACCGGTGGGATATCAATGAGCTCATTGAGCAGCACCTGATCGATTACTCGCGCGTATATATTCCCAACACAGGAGGAATTACCGAATATATGAAGATTGCAGCGCTCTGCGAAACCCATTACGTTGGACTGATTCCCCATTTTACTGGCCCGGTAGCTACCGCTGCTCTCGTCCATGCGTGCGGCGCCTTTTCGGGGCCTGTGTTGATGGAAGTGTCCGGAAGTCGACCCAGAGAGTATCCTTATTTACCTCAAGCGTATGATTTTAAAGATGGGAAGATATGGCTCAACACGCGACCAGGACTTGGAGTGGAGTTCGATCCTCAACACGCGCAAATAGTCGCCGAAATCACCGAGCCTGTTAGGGTATGGGGATTTCAACGCTCTGATGGCTCCTATACAAACTGGTAACTGTTAAAAATATGGCTATTATTATAGTCTTGTTATTGTTCGACTTCAGTACATTTGGCAGTGCCACTTTTTAAAAGTTAAAATATAATTCAGAAATCTTGCAGAATGCGGAAAATGAGTGCGTATAGGGTGGAGAATTCTGAAAAATAAGTAGTGGGAAATAAACACAATGATAAACTCACTATCATTTTATAAGTTAATTAACTGGCTTTAAGGAAGCTATTAGTGTTATGATGTCATATGAGAAGTGGCACAAAATGTAGATATGGCTGAACACTGCTTAACAGAAGTTGTTTCCCCTTGGTAGGATTTTTCTTCAACCGGAAAGATTTGTTATTTATCACAAATGTATTCAATGACGCGAATGACGGGATATTATTATTGATAAAATAATGCGATGTTTATTACTGTTAAAATGATCTATTAAAACATTTGCAATATATGAATAATATTCATTAATTATTGCTCAGAGCGTCCAAAAGGGATTGATGACATACTTTGAATGAGTTTTTCTACATGATTCTTTAGTCAAAGCATCACAATTATAAACAATTATTAATTCAGGAGAACAAAAATATGTTACGCAGAGATTACATGAAAATACTCACAGTAATGGGAATCTCAAGTTTTATGAACCTCAATTGCAGTCTAAAAGGTAAAACAACGAGATCATCAAGTCTTCGTTCTGATTTTGAAGTTGACGTATTCAAAACATCAGAAGGTGAACTGAAAATTACGTTTGTTGGTCATGGTTCATATATATTCACTTTCAATAATATAGTAATTCATTTTGATCCCTGGAGTAAACTAGCCGACTATTCAAAACTACCCCAAGCAGATATTATACTTGTAACACATGAACATATGGATCATCTGGATCCAACTGCCTTAGATCTAATCCGAACAGATGAAACAGTTCTATTGTATTCAGAATCCTGCGCTAAAAAATATAACGGAGGTCGAGTAACAAAATACGGGGATGTGCAAACGATTAATGAAATAAAAATCGAAACAGTACCGGCTTACAATATAGTAGTAACTAAACAAGGCAGCCACCCCTATGGATGGGCTAACGGATATGTGATTAATCTTGGAGATATGAGAGTTTATTCTGCTGGAGAAACGGAAATAATACCGGAGATGGAACGGCTTAAAGATATTGACATTGCATTTTTCTCCGTAGATTCAATGTTCAACATGACACCTGAAATGGCAGCTGAAGCTGCGAAGGTAATCAAGCCAAAAGTACTCTATCCCATTCACTTTAAACCGACATTACATAATAAATTGAGCGATCTTGATATACTCGTCGATTTATTGAAAGATAACAAGGAAATAGAAATACGAATTCGCGAAATGCAATAAAAAAAATTATACAACTTTTACAACGATATTACAACGTATTTATAAAATCAATTTTGCTTTTTTTTCAGAGTTTATGGAATTAATCCGCGATGAGATGAATCTTTGCAGGAGTGGATTAATATGGTAGTTACAGTGAATTTATTAATAATTTAGAAAAAATTATTATATTTATAATAAAATGCTAACTCCAGCTAAATCGATTTTTTGAAAGATATATGGAATGAAAAATAATAAACCGACCTAAAACAATTAACGAAATGTTCTCATGATATTTTAGGTAATATATTTTATTTCAAGTATTTATTTACATCAATACCATGAATTTTTGCCATAGTTTCATAATAGCATTTTTTACGGGTTTCCTCGGAAACACCGCATGCATCAAGCACCTTGTTGAAACGAATAATATTTTCTTCCAATCCTTCGGGTGACTGGTCGGTTGCAAAAACAATTTTCTGGAAAGCTGGCAAAGCGTCCTTCGGCATATGGGGCTTGCCAATATAAGGAGTCCACCAGAGAAACTGTTTCCAAAATCCAGGATCAGTATCCTTTTTTATTAGAGAAGAACCGGACATGTCAAAATACACATTCTTGTTCCTTCTGGCAATTTCACCTGCTTCATTGTACCAAGGATTCCCGAAATGTGCTGCATGGATAATGAGATTAGGGTATTTATTCGCAATTGTACCGAGATATCCTGGTCTCATCCGTGACAACATGCCATTAGCAAGAATGCCGGTGTGAGGTGCAACAGGCATATCGAGCTTTTCCGCAAGAGCCCAAATCGGATCATATTTTGGATCGTCATAGTTCCACTCTTTTGTGGCGAAAAGCTCTCCAATTCCCTTAAAGCCCATATCATAAGCCATCAGAATATCCTCTAAAACCGTTGGACTATCGATGTCGAAGGACGCATAGGGTATGGCACGATCAGGATGAGCCTTGGCGAATGCTATTCCTTTTTCAAAGTCATCCATTCTCACCAAAATACATCCTATAGCATTCCATTTTTCATAGATTTCAAGAAATGATTTTTCCCATTCATCGGTCGCCCGGTAATGAATATGAGAATCGATTATGAAATCCGGTGTAGATAGATTGGGTTTCGGTGTTGTTGCGATTGTTCTCTGTTCCTTTTCACTGCAGCCGAATGTTAGTAGGAAAATCAAAATTCCGAACACAAGGATAATTTTCTTTTTCATCTATTTACCCTCTAATTAGTTATATTTAATCATTCCGAATCTCATTATGAGATTGATATAGGGAATATCGTTTTGCCTTGTTCAAGAGTGACCTGCCCCCATCTTTTGTACCACTTCTTAAGTTAGTCATGGTACCGAGTTATGGGTAGCTGTTGTTGTGAGGTGAAGCGAAGCGGAACCGAACAACAACATTGAATCAATAGGCAAAACAGCTTCAGGAGCCGGGGATTTATATCCCAAAGAACTGTGAGGCCTAATGTGATTATACTCTCTTCTCCATCGTTCTACAAGTACTTTTGTTTCAAAAAGCGTATCGAAGATTTCCCCGTTTAATAGCTCATCACGGAGCTTGCCATTGAATGATTCTATGTAGCCGTTTTCCCACGGGCTTCCAGGCTCAATATATAATGTCTTAATACCAAGACGTTGAAGCCATGAACGAACTGCTTTAGCCGTAAATTCTGATCCGTTGTCACTACGGATATGCTCAGGAATCCCTCGACATACAAATAAACTTGTCAGGCGATCCAATACATTCTCTTTGTTGAGTTTGCGTCCAATATCAATTGCTAAACATTCTCGTGTGTATTCATCTATTATTGTTAATAAGCGAAAACTTCTGCTGTCGTTGGTACGTGTCTAAACAAAATCATAACTCCATACATGATTACGATACAGTGAGCGAAGTCGAACACATGATCCATCGTTGAGCCATAAACGCCGTCGTTTCGGCTGTCGCTGCGGCAACCTTCAATCCTTCTTGTCTCCAAAGGCGTTCAACTCGCTTATGATTGATTTTCCAGCCTTCAGTTTGTAGCAATGCAGTGATTCTCCGATACCCATATCTCCCATATTGAGTTGCCAGTTCAACCATTCTTTCTACTAAAACATCTTCTTTATCAGTCGTTTTTACTGAATACCGATGTGAACTCCGATATATTTCCAATACCTTACACGCCCGACGTTCAGACACTGACAGCTCGTTTAAGACATACTCAACTGTACGCCGTCTTTTTGACGGGCTTAGAAGTTTTTTGATTCATACGCCATTGCTTCTTTAAGAATCTGGATATCTAATTCCTTCTCAGCTACCAGTCGTTTCAGACGGGAATTTTCTTTTTCAATAACTTTTAATCGTTTTGCCTGATTAACTTTCATGCCTCCATATTCTTTCCATCGGTAATAGGTCTGCTCTGTCACTCCAATTTGGCGAGCAGCATTACGAGCGGTCATACCCTCGACTATATGGACTTCAGCTTCTCTGAGTTTTAGGATAATCTGTTCTGGGGTGTAAGTTTTGCGTGGCATTTTTGCCTCCTGTATTTTGGTCCAAGACTAACATTATAACTGGACCAATTTTCGGGGGCAAGGTCACATTCTGAATCCGGCATGTCTCATTATGATTAAAATGAACTAATGCTTGATTTTGTAATATAGAATAAGATATTATTGAAGGTAAGCAGACATAGTTCTTACTTTTAATTTTGAAATCAGGAGATAATACATATGAAACGAAGAGATTTGGGAAAAGTTCTTTCCATCGGAGTTATCGGCACCGCTGTTACTCAAACAAAGACCGCGCACAGTAAACCAAAAAAGGCGCTGATGCATGTTGGAACACAGCATTTCGCATCATATTCTGATACAGATTTACAATACTTGAAGCGTCATGGTGTCAATAATCTGTGTGGAGCAGATCCTAAATATATTCCGGGAAAAGGCTGGGAACTTGAAGATGTTTTAAAAAGCAAAGATAAGTGTGAAAAGTACGGCATTAGACTCGATATGATGCAAATGGAAATGAGCATAGCTACAGTCGATGACAAACAATTGCCGAATATAATCCTCGGTAAAAGTCCCGAACGTGACAGAGAGATTGAAGATGTGCAAAACATGATCAAAATAGCATCCAAGGCTGGGTTGAAAGGATTAAAATACAATTTTAACATACTCGGAGTATTGAGAACCGAAAGTACACCTGGTCGCGGTGGTTCAAGCTACAGCACATGGGAGTTAGACAAGGCGACGGATAAATCTTTGACTATCGCAGGCCGTGTTCCTGCCGAAGAGTTCTGGAAACGTGGCACATACTTCCTCGAGAGGGTAGTACCTGTGGCCGAAGAATATAATATAAATCTAGCCTGCCACTTGCATGATCCACCTTTTCCTCTAGGTTTCCGTGGCTCTGACAGGATACTTGGGACAGTTGATGGTATGAAAAAATGGATCGCAATCAATGAAAGCCCTCGTCACGGATTTAATTTATGCATTGGATCACTTGCCGAGGGATTAAAGGATTCCGGAAAAGAGGTCTATAATATTGTGCAATATTTCGGTGAGCGAAAGAAAATATTCCATGTTCACTTACGCAATCTCAAAGGAGGACGCGATAGTTTTCAAGAAGTCTATCCTGATAACGGTGATATGGATTTTTACAGGGTTGTGAAAATTCTCGGAGAAACCGAGTATCCGTACATGGTCTGTCCCGATCATATGCCAGGTCATCCTGATGATCGAGGGGGGCGACAAGCATTTGCTTTCGGCTATGGCTATATCAAGGCCATGATTCAGGCGGTGAATTCCGAAGCATAAACTGACTATTATTTTCTGCATTAAGGCGCGAGCTATTAATTAGGGCTAGCGCCTTTTTTATCTATCGATTCAAAACGCTATAAAAGGGCGCGTATAGATTGCATAGTTATACACAAAATCTGCACCCTCGCTTTTGTAATTTGTTTTTTATTACATTGAATCCTGCCGAATCTGACTGGATGTCAGGAGATCATGGGTTCAATTCCAGTAACGACCATACTTCGGTATGAAACGAGAACGGTAATCTGTGCGCATTATGATCAAGCATGAGACATTGAAAATGAGGCGAGCATATAACATCGGGAAAGGAGGCTTAAAAAAACAGTTGCAATTCCTGAAAACTAAACCTTAATTTTTAACTGAACGTGTCCAAAATGTTCTGACGACATACAATCAGTTGAATTGTGTTATTAATATTTATTACGATAAACTTTATATTTTTGCATGGGGGAATGAATGATAAATTCGGTGACAATATGGATGCTTGCTGTTCTGACCTGCTGCACGGTGTCAGATCGGGTTGATGCCCTCGATCGCCCGGGAGTGGAATATAAGATTTTCCAGTTCCCCCGAAATATGATACCGCGCATTGACGGTAATACGGATGATTGGGATATAGTACCTGACGGTTATTCTATCGGAGCAGAGGAACTTAAGGATACGGTTAATAACAACCCTCACGATCCCGCAAATTTCGATGTATCGGTTACATTGGGCTGGGTGAAAGGCATGGATCGACTTTATATCCTTTACGAGGCGTATGACGATTACTGGTATTTTGAGAAACCGGGATTGAATGGCGATATCTTTGAAATCGTTGTTGATGCTGACCTTTCGGGTGGACCACTAATTGCAAACTTCAGAGAAGATCTTGATGTCAATACATGGGAAGGTTACCTGTTTCATGGAGTTCATGCCCAGAACTATCATATTTTTACTCCTGCAGAAGGAAAAAACTGGACGCTTGCCTGGGTTTGCCAGCCCTGGATAGCTGAACTACCGTGGTCCAACGCAGTTTATTCATATGATTTCAAACATGGAGAAAGCGGTAAGCTTGTACTGGAATGTTGGATTACTCCATTCGATTACGCGGCCTATGAAGGGCCATCACGCTCTGTCATGTCCAAACTGCAAGAAAACAAGATTATCGGTTTTTCCTGGGCGATTCTCGATCGGGATGATCCTTCCATGGACCGTAAATGGGGATTCTGGAACCTGTCACACAACACGAGGATGTATGGAGACGCCTCCGATCTGGTCGCTTTCAGACTGATGCCCCTTGAAGAGCGTTTCACATCAGCCGTTACTGCCGACTGGTCGTTTACTGTCGTCGATCACGATCGACGGTTTGTAGCGTTTAGGGACGAATCAACCGGCAATATCCGCTCATGGCACTGGGAGTTTGGGGACGGGACCACCTCGACCGAACAACACCCCCTCCACCGATATGAAGCGCCAGGCTCCTATCGTGACGGCAACACCTATCCCTATTCCTATATCGTCGTCCTCACCGTTGAAGGTCAGGATGGTAAAGCCAGAATGTCGAAAATCTGGGATGTGGCAGTGAAATAAGCCCCTTCCCCGGAATGGCCAACAGCCGAGAGCGTACCTTATAAATGAAGAGGTTAAATGACCAAAGCTGCTTACTATTTACACTTTTTACAGCTGATGTTGTCCAATTATTTGTATAATATTAAATGCTAAAATACTATCTGTACCAATTTTCGGAGGCAAGATCGTTCCCCAATTCTTCTTCATTTATATAAATTGTCTCTTCCCGAAAATTCCAGCATATCCATTTCTGTACTCTTCCATTTTGGAGAGCATATTCCCTATCATTACACCATATATCGACTGAATTCATCCACCGGTTATGCATGCAATCACGAACTTCAAACCAGCCTAAATCTTCAACGTATAATGAATCTCCGTATTCGAAGTAATCTAATAGATTACGTGATACTGCAATTATGCCATCTCTCACTCGTGAACCATCGGCAGTAATAAATGGAGTTAAATCTGTTTCCCGTACTGATGATGTATACCATGTCACATCAACTTTAAGACTATCACAAAGAACAATGTTCTCTATTTTATATTTAACTGTGTATTCTTTTTCTAATACTCTTTCTGGAAATAGCACCAAGAATACCACGGATAATAGCATAAACTTTAAAATATTCCTCCATTGTTCGGAAAATTCAACCAACATATACATTCCCTTGAAATATTATTTTACAGTTTTTTTAATTTGGTATTAGTATATATAGTATATATATTTTTGTCAAGCACAATATATAGTAGTCTTTATAAAATATTGAGTAGTGTGAAGATCTTTCTGTATTTCAAGATTTACTAAATTACATGGATATTATTATCGAGGGTGACCATAAATAGTGCGTTTACAAGGTTCTAAGGATATTTTATAAAGTTGTGTGATATAATGGTTATATAATCATGGCAGGATGAAGACTTAATTGAAAATATTTACGTATAAGCTTGACCTTGCCCCCAAAAGTTAGACCAGTTATTATGTTAGGATTTATGTAACAAATCTTGGAAAGGAGGCTTGAAAAACAATTGCTATTTCTGAAAACCACACCTTAATTTTAACTGAAAGTGTCCAGAATGTTCTGAAGACGTACATTTTAAACTCAAAGAAAGGAAACAACAATGTTTAACAGACTGAGAGTTATTATTGTTATGATTATTTTTTCTGTAAGCTTTATTTTTTCCAGCGAGCCTGTTTGCGAAGAGGAAAAACAGAAACATGATTTCAAGGGCTACTTTATGATCGGAGGATCTACACTCGATATAGACGCGTTGAATTCAAGGCTCGGAAACAAAGGTTATTCTGAGTTATCGGATACTTTCTTATCTATTGGTGGTGGCGGCCTTATAAAAGGTTCAGACAAAGTTCTGCTTGGGTTTGAAGGTCAGATGCTTATCGGAGGACAAGAATCTTCAGTTATAGGCAGCGAAAATTATTCATTACGCATTATTGGAGGATACGGTTTTTTAAACACCGGATATCTTGTTTATTCAAGTGATCGTTTGGACTTATTTCCGATTCTCGGTATCGGATTTGGGGGAATGGGCATGAAAATCGTGCAGACTTCATTTGACAATATCCTTGATAATCCTCATAGTTTTACGACTTTATCAACTTACAGCTTTTTACTCAATTTCGCCATTGGAACCAACTATAAGATTAAGCTGTCCGGAGATGAAACTGAAAAGAAGTTTTTTATTGTAGGTCTGCGAGGCGGATATGCTTTTTCTCCGTTTAAAAGCGGCTGGTACCAAGATGAATTTGAACTAACCGGCGCTCCCGATGGAGGTATTAATGGGCCTTATGTTCGTTTGACTATCGGAGGAAGTGGAAAAGTCAAGAAATAATCCTGAACAATTGACAGAATAAAATAATGACCCTGCCCCAAAAGTTGGAACAGTTTAATGTTGTATGATCAATTTAAGCAACCTTATAAAAATACTATTTCACAGCATTAATTGTTTCATCTCTCCGAGAAGATGAAATCTGGAAAAACGTTCTAAATTCATTTTGCTTTCTCACGGCAACAACGGCTAGGTGACTAACTCTGGTAGGGGTACAAAGAATGGGGGGATGTCAGTCCTCATAACGCATAAAATTTACACAACACTAATTGTACTTCTTTTATAAGTTTCTTCCACAATAACGACAGAATATGGCATCAGTATTAATCATCTTTCCACAAAAAGGACACTTTTTTTTATTTTTATTATCTTTATCATCACCGAGCAATACTTCCTTATTTAGTTTTGTTGGTTTTTTCTTTGTTCGCCCGTAATAATTTTATAAGTTAATATTAATTAGTTATTGTCTTACACTGATTACTATTTCACCAACAGCATCTTCCTCGTCTCACTGATCCCATTCGCTTTCAGTGTGTAGAAGTATAGGCCACTGGGCATATCCGATGCGTCCCATGTGACTGAGTGCTTCCCTGCTTGTTGATATTCATCTTTCATCACATTCACAACTTGTCCTGATAAATTGTAGATTGTTAAGGTTACATGAGTGTCATGTGGGATAGAATACTCGATCGTTGTGGCCGGATTAAACGGATTGGGATAGTTCTGTGATAACATAAACCCATCAGGCAGTGTGTTTTCTTCAATTGCATTCGGACCAGTGGATTTAGGTGCAACGGCAATATCGGAAAAGTGAGCAAAGTTACCGGTGATCACATTTTTTTCACTATTCACAACAACGTCGGTAATACCTTCCTTAACCAGTTTCCCTGACTCTGTGTAATAAAACATATCCAGATTTTCAGGATTGATTCCCAGTTCATCCAGAAGGTCTTTATCATAAGGCAGGGTTACTTCAATCGGCTCATCAAAGTAATAGGGGCTGACAACTTCACCTTCAACAACCACCTCAAAGGATACTCCTGATATAATATCTTTTTCGAAAGAAACTTTATTATCAATGTTATCAACATGTGCAAAAGTCGGAATGGTGAAATCAAACGTGATTTCATCCGAAGTAGATCCCTCCGGGAAGTATAATTTCATGCCGTTCAGAATATTAAGAGGAAACTGCACTCTTATAATATAAACCGTATCATTTTCCCCCATTCTTAACGGTATCACTTCATATTCGTCTACTGTAACAGATGCTTTTTCCGATATTTTGCCGACAGTAGCAACAACATAACCTTCGTCCGCATTCGTGGTTGTAGACTCACCGTCTTCGTTGATTTCGCCGATATCTCCCTCGACAGAACAAGTTATCTCGGCATCAACTTCGTTTTCCTCGGCGTCATATGCAGCAGAGGTAAATTTTATTTCTTCACCAACTATTACCTCAGTCTCTTCAGAAAAAATTATTATAGAATTAACAACAACTTCGTCTTGAGCAAAAGAAAGAGTACTCATCAGTAGCATAATAAATATACCTGTTAAAAACCTTTTCATAATTTATACTCTTTAATTTGAAGTTAACTGATATTCCCAATTTCAAATTCATGAAAGATTGTGTTCATATTCCATTTTCCAGTTATTTCAACAACACCATCTTCCTCGTCTCAGTGAGCCCATTCGCATTCAAAGTGCAGAAGTATAGGCCGGTTGGCATATCCGATGCATTCCATATTACAGAGTGGTTACCTGCTTCTTGGTAATCGTCTTTGAGTACACGTACGAGTTGGCCTGAGACGTTGCAGATTGAGATAGTTACATGGGTATCATGAGGTAAAGAGTAAGCTATTGTTGTTTTTGGATTAAACGGATTGGGATAATTCTGGGAAAGTGCAAATTTAATTGGATTTTGGGATGATACCAAAACCCCATCTTTGCGATAGTATCCGGAGTCTTCAGGAGCAGTATAAGTAATATTCAAATGAGGTGTCTCAAATCGAATATATCCCTGGTAACGAGATTCCATGCCTGCGATAAGCGCCCCGGTAGTTAAGAGAGTTCTCTTTACAGGATAAGGTGTAATACCGTATTCGATGAGTCTTTCAATGTGATATACAAGCCCATCAAAATGGTCCAGTGATTTGTATGCTGAAAGCTTAAATTCTGTAGCAGTCGGTTTTTCCACACCTGTAATATCAGCAGCAAAGCCAAATGATGTGATATGTCCATTTAAAAGATATACTGCTGCCTCAAGACCGCTATAATACTCAACAATAAATACTACAGGATTTGATACATTATTCCGAAAATCACCGGTTTTTCGATTGGGAATTGTTTTTAAGCTCACATCAAGTAGATTTTTAGCCCATTCATTACCATCAGTCCAGTTCCAGACAGAAGAGCCTTCTAAAAGCTGAACTGCAGCAATTCCAGTTTCGCCCCCTAACCGACGTTCAACCATGCATTGTAATGTCTCAAGCCCGTGAAAACCATAACGTTCAATTGGACCATAGCAAGAAACAACAGCCTTTTCTATTGGAATTTCCAATGGGAGGTCAAATTGAGGACGGCGTCGACAAACTGGCAGAGATGATCCAGCCATCATGGGAAAACCAAGTTCAACTGACTGGGCAAACATAGATTGAGCTTCATCCCAATCTATAGAGATGTCTTTGTCACTGTATAGTGGAACTGCACGTCCTGATTTCCGAAAAACATCAGTAGTTTCAGAAAAGAATCTATAATGAGGATACATTATTTGTTCTTTTTCATTCGTCGGATAGTCACCGTGTTCTCCTATGAGTACAACACCATCTACAGCCAGATTTTCTCCACCTAATGTCAGTGCTTCACTGATTGTTGGAAATATCTGAATACCATATTGTGAAGCTACTTCTCTACTCTTATCATTTGTTGGCACATGGTCGGTAAACATGGATACTACATTAACAAGAGGTGTCTGATTTTCTCCATTGCGATCATAACCTGCAATTAGACGACCAACAATAACATCAGCGTGGGAATAGTACCAATATTCAGTTACAATTGCTGCAACTTTTTTTCGTTCATCTGCATTACCACTTTTACTCATCCCAGCAAATATAAATCCCAGAGGTATACCGAAGAGTTCACGACGTGTGAGTGGCATAGTGCTATCCTTTAATTTGAGTTAATCATAAGTAAATTTATCTAACTCTTTCACTTTGTCAAGGTGAAGTTGTGCAATTGACCTGCCCCCGAAAGTTGGACCACTTGTTGTGTTAGTCGATTAATTGTTGTTGCGATGTGAAGATAAACATCGTGAGTTTTTTAACCTTTCCGGTATATTCAGTCCTTTCCGCATATATCGGGTTCAGGCATTTCAGTCGATAGAGGTCAGCCTCTCGAAATACCTACCAGATTTTTTTTGCCATGATATCTGACAAGGTATACCAGTTAGTAATCCTACAATTTCCTTATTAAATTCATTAAAATGATAAAAAGACCAATACAACAGGAACAAACTCTCATATTTATATGATTTGGTATAAATGTGTCTATACTGCTTTGGTTTAATGTATTTGGTTACAAAGAAAAAACAAATTCACTCAGATCGTATAAATCTTGGAAATTCAATTTTGATGTTGATCCATGTTTATCACCTTTATTAAAATCTAAGAGCACTTCATACATCGTTTCAGCACGACCATCGTAAAGATAGGGTGCAGTTCTCCATACCTCTATTAGTGACGGTGTGTCGAATTTACGATTTTTATCTATATCGGTGCCGGTACCCACGTCATATTTCTTCAGGTCTGTGTAAAGGGGTGGAGGATGGCATTCCACGCAACCAGCCTTTTTGAAAATCTTTTTTCCTCGTTTTGCCGGTTTGCTCAGTTTTCCTTTATGTAAGTGAGAACTTCGAATCGATTTTAAAGATCTGAGATACATGTCAATAGCAGCAGCCTTTTCTTTCGGTTGTTCTGTGAAATGTATATACTTTATGCCTGCACGTACTGCTGTTTCAGCATCGGGTCTGATACCGGTGATCATTACCGGAGGCGTTTCGTGCGACAGTAAGAGGCTTTTTGTTTTCTTTGGATTACCGATTCCGTCATTCAATAGATCCCAGTTAAGAGCATCCATCCGCCCCTCCGGGTGGCAGCTTGCACAGCTCTGCCATTGTTGAAAACATAAGCGGGCATCATTGAAGTACATTTCTCCTATTCTTCTTACCGAGATCTGTTTTCTCGGACATAGGATTATTGATTGTTGGCCGTTATTATTCCCTGATTCAAGATCAATCACACCTACCGTATCCGAAAAATATTCTGCTATATAAACCTTTGTCCCCACAATTGCCATGCCTCGCGGTCCATTTCCTTCTAACTGAAAACGCCTGCGCAATCCAACCAGGAAAGTCAGATCGTTCGGTACATCTACATTATAAGAAGAAACCTCGTTTGCGGTTTTATTATTCGCTATTTCTTCAAGCCTATTATGGAGTCCTATACGGTCGATAACGCTTATCTCATGTGTTCCGGCATGGGTAATGCATATATATTTCTCGTCCGGCGAACAATCCACATCCCAAGGATTAGCCGCACCACGATCGATATCATCCAGAAGAACTGTATTCAGGAGTTTCATCTTGGACACATCAATAATGCTCAATGCATTTGAATTGATCGAGCCGCGTTCTATCTGTGTTGTAGGAAGTTTATAGTTGGCGAGTATATGTGTAACATATACATAATGACCATCAGGTGAAACACATATTCCACGTAGACCGGTTGTACCATCGAGAAGAGGAATTAGTTCTATCAATCTATTGTTCGAGGTATCGAAAACTAAAATAACACCAGTCGCAGCATAATCCATTTTTCTCCCACCGTAAGATCCCTCGGATATAAAACTCCCGATCATCATTATTCCTCCATCACTTACGTAATCATATAGTATCTTACCGCTTGGAAGATGATTTGCCACAAAGAGATATTTCCCATCCGGTGTGATATCAGCCGCAATTGGTTCGCGTAACATCGGGATTCTGTTAATTTCTTTTTTTTCAGTAAGATCTATTACAGAAACGTTATTGTCGAATCGGTTACAAACATAGAGCATATTGCCGTCAGGGCTGATAACAGGAGAATAAGGTGTATGGCCTACCGCAATATTACCAATAATCTTTTCGGTATGTAAATCTATTATATGAACAGAGCCTGAATAAGAAGCACCTGTAACGTAAAGCCGCGAGTCATTTGGTGAAAGCACCATACCACTGGGCTTGTCCGGAAGTGAAATATGTTTCTTAACCATGCCACTCTTAATGTCAAACACTGATACTTTTTTTGACGTGAATTCAGCGATATACAACGTTTTGCCTTCTTCATCAGAAACGAGTGCAATCGGAGAAAGAAAAGAATCATCTTGAGCAGCAATCCTGGTTTGGACTGGACCTGTACAGCTATTAATCGTAACATATGCGCTAATCCACAATGCAACCACGATCCCGCTACATTGTATCATACCCAATCTTTTATACATAAATCTATTGAACTATCTCCTATGTTTATGCCACCATGGTGAGTTAGTCACCCTACATGAAGGTGAACAACTTTGTTGATAAGACAGTAATTTGCTTAATATTACACCAACACCATCTTCCTAGTCTCACTCATCCCATTCGCCTTCAAAGTGCAGAAGTAAAGACTGTATGCAATATATTCAGTCCTGTCCGCATATATCGGGTTCAGGCGTTGCAGTCGGTGAAAAATTATAAATGCCACTCAGTGGTCTAATTAAATACTCTCTCCCCTGGTAATCCTGTTAATACAAACCTTTAGCATCTGTCATCACTATAGTACCAAATCCTTCCCCGATGATTTGTACTTCTATTCTGCAATACAGTAGAGATATTGATATCCCCTTAGAAACAATTCATCTCCGACTATCACCGGTGAAGCATCAAATTTATCATCCAGAGTGTTTGTTGCAATAACAGTGAATTCGGGACCGTGACGAAGTGTCAGTGTGACACCATCCCTGCCCAAAACATATAC
>JBHPFF010000026.1:0-28587 GCA_042572165.1 Candidatus Latescibacterota bacterium
GAAAATATATATTGAATTAGAATATAACATATTGTTAATAAACGATTAGTAATATTTGCTCTTTGAAAACTTAATAACGTGCGTAGATGTATTTAGATAGCAGGTCCTCATTTATTTGAGAAAAAAGTAATTATGACCCTAATGGGTTAGATTCGCATATGTATTTTCATATGGAGAGTTTGATCCTGGCTCAGAACGAACGCTGGCGGCGTGGATTAGGCATGCAAGTCGAACGAGAAAAGTTCTTTCGGGAGCTTAGTAAAGTGGCAAACGGGTGAGTAACGCGTGGGAAACCTGCCCTTCGGTTGGGGATAACACTCCTAACGGGGTGCTAATACCGAATAATATCTTAACATTGCATAATGTATAGATTAAAGGCGGCCTCTGCTTGCATGCTGTCACCGATGGATGGTCCCGCGTCCCATTAGCTTGTTGGTAGGGTAACTGCCTACCAAGGCGATGATGGGTAGCCGGCCTTAGCGGGTGATCGGCCACACTGGGACTGAGATACGGCCCAGACTCCTACGGGAGGCAGCAGTCGAGAGGCATCCACAATGGGGGAAACCCTGATGGTGCGACGCCGCGTGGGTGATGAAGGTTTTCGGATCGTAAAGCCCTTTCGGCAGGGACGAATGTATCGGGTGTTAATATCGCCTGGTACAGGACGGTACCTGCAGAAGAAGCTCCGGCTAACTCCGTGCCAGCAGCCGCGGTAAGACGGGGGGAGCGAGCGTTGTTCGGATTTACTGGGCGTAAAGGGCGTCTAGGCGGGTTTATAAGTCAGGTGTGAAATCCCACGGCTCAACCGTGGAACTGCACTTGAAACTGTAAGTCTTGAGTTCGGAAGAGGGAAGCGGAATTCCTGGTGTAGCGGTGAAATGCGTAGATATCAGGAAGAACACCGGTGGCGAAGGCGGCTTCCTGGTCCGATACTGACGCTAAAGCGCGAAAGTGTGGGGAGCAAACAGGATTAGATACCCTGGTAGTCCACACTGTAAACGATGGATGCTAGGTGTCGGGGGTATCGACTCCTCCGGTGCCGAAGTTAACGCATTAAGCATCCCGCCTGGGGAGTACGGTCGCAAGGCTGAAACTCAAAGGAATTGACGGGGACCCGCACAAGCGGTGGAGCATGTTGCTTAATTCGACGCAACGCGAAGAACCTTACCGGGGTTTGACGTGTACTTGAATGGTGTAGAGATACATCAGCTTTCACGAGCAAGTACATCAGGTGCTGCATGGCTGTCGTCAGTTCGTGCCGTGAGGTGTTTGGTTAAGTCCTCTAACGAGCGCAACCCTTGTTTGCAGTTGCCATCAGGTAATGCTGGGCACTCTGCAGAGACTGCCGGTGGCAAACCGGAGGAAGGTGGGGACGACGTCAAGTCATCATGGCCCTTACGTCCCGGGCTGCAAACGTGCTACAATGGTCGGTACAAAGGGAAGCAATGCTGCGAGGCGGAGCAAATCCCAAAAAACCGGTCTCAGTTCGGATTGTAGTCTGCAACTCGACTGCATGAAGCTGGAATCGCTAGTAATCGCGGATCAGCATGCCGCGGTGAATACGTTCCCGGGTCTTGTACACACCGCCCGTCAAGTGATGAAAGCTGGGGGTACCCGAAGTCGTTAGCTTAACCGCAAGGAGGGCAGCGCCTAAGGTAAAACTGGTGATTGGCACTAAGTCGTAACAAGGTAGCCGTACCGGAAGGTGCGGCTGGATCACCTCCTTTCTAAGGAGTTACTATTTTTGTAAATTCCTATAGTCGATATCTGTTGTCTGGAAACACTGCGCACGTTATTTATAAATATTGAGGTAATCTTGGCAGTTATGGCAGGGTAGATTCTTTTTTTTAGTGATACCCTAAGTCTTACAGCATACTTTGAGGGCTTGTAGCTCAGCTGGTAAGAGCGCGCGCCTGATAAGCGCGAGGCCGGTAGTTCAAGTCTACCCAGGCCCACCATTTTGCCGGGATAAGCCAAAAAAGATTATCAGTCTCCTGATATTGTGGGGGATGGGCTAAAAAAGCCTGTGGGGATATAGCTCAAGTGGGAGAGCGCCGCCCTTGCAAGGCGGAGGTTACCGGTTCGATCCCGGTTATCTCCACCAAACAATGTTCTTTGAAAACTGAATACGATGATGTAGTATTAAAACACCTTAGTGGACTACCGTAAAATCTGCCTTATAGGCAAGAGATTTTCGGTCAAGTTATTAAGGGCGCATGGGGGATGCCTTGGCACGAAGAGGCGATGAAGGACGTGGTAAGCTGCGATAAGCTCCGGGTAGGTGCAAACTACCCTCGATCCGGAGATTTCCGAATGGGGTAACCTGGTACGGGTAATGCCGTACCACTCCCGGCTGAATACATAGGCTGGGCAGAGCGAACGGGGTGAACTGAAACATCTAAGTAACCCTAGGAAAAGAAAACAACAGTGATTCTCAAAGTAGCGGCGAGCGAAATGGGAACAGCCTAAACCGCGGTCACTCGTGGCTGCGGGGTAGTGGGGCCCCCTATACAGGAGTTACAAATCGACTTTATAGTAAAATTATTTGGAAAGGTAAGCCGCAGAGGGTGACAGCCCCGTATGCGAAATAAAGTCGACTCCTTGGGAGTTCCCAAGTACCACGGGACACGTGAAACCCTGTGGGAATCTACGAGGACCACCTCGTAAGGCTAAATACTCCTTCGTGACCGATAGTGAACTAGTACCGTGAGGGAAAGGTGAAAAGTACTCCGATGAGGAGAGTGAAATAGTATCTGAAACCATGCGCCTACAAGCGGCCAGAGGTGACTTTCGGAGCTTCGGCTCCGGAACAAACTGATGGCGTGCCTTTTGCATAATGAACCGGCGAGTTACAGGTCTGTAGCAAGGTTAAGCGGTTTTGCCGTGAAGCCATAGCGAAAGCGAGTCTGAATAGGGCGATTTAGTTGCAGGCCGTAGACCCGAAACCGAGTGATCTACCCTTGGTCAGGATGAAGCACGACTAAACCCGTGTGGAGGTCCGAACTAATAAAGGTTGAAAACTTTTTGGATGAACTGAGGGTAGGGGTGAAAGGCCAATCAAACTCGGAGATAGCTGGTTCTCCCCGAAATATATTTAGGTATAGCCTCGCTTTAAAGAGTGCCGGAGGTAAAGCACTGGATGGGCTAGGGGCCTCACCAGGTTACCAAACCCAACCAAACTCTGAATTCCGGACACTTGTTTGGCGGGAGTCAGTCCGTGAGGGCTAAGCTTCACGGGCGAGAGGGAAACAGCCCAGATCATCAGCTAAGGTCCCTAAGATATGCTAAGTGACAAAGGATGTGGGGTGACTAAAACAGCCAGGATGTTGGCTTAGAAGCAGCCATCGTTTAAAGAGTGCGTAACTGCTCACTGGTCTAGTTGTTTTGCGCCGATAATTTCCGGGGCTAAGCATATCACCGAAGCTGTGGAATTACTGCTTGCAGTAATTGGTAGGGGAGCGTTCTGTAGTAGGTTGAAGGTAGGTCGTAAGATCTGCTTGACGAGTCAGAAGTGAGTATGCCGGTATGAGTAGCGTTAAATGCAGGTGAAAAACCTGCACACCGAAAATCTAAGGTTTCCTGGGGAAGGTTAATCCGCCCAGGGTTAGTCGGGTCCTAAGCTGAGGCCGAAAGGCGTAAGTGATGGCAAACAGGCAAAATAATCCTGTACCACCTGTAAAGCGTTTGAGTGATGGGGTGACGCAGAAGTGAAAGACCAGCCGGCGATTGGAAGTGCCGGTTTAAGCAGGTAGAGGGGAATTCCAGGCAAATCCGGAATTCTGTTAACCTCGAGATGTTATGAGGAGGGCGTTAGCCCGCAAACTGGTCCTAATCATGCTGACAAGAAAAACCTCTAAACGAGTTTTATGGGTGTCCGTACCGTAAACCGACACAGGTAGATGAGGAGAGTATCCACAGGTGACCGAGAGAACCCTCGTTAAGGAACTAGGCAAAATGGCTCCGTAACTTCGGAAGAAGGAGCGCCCCTAAGTAGGTGATCAGACTTGCTCTGTGAACTGAATGGGGTCTCAGAGAAACGGCCTGAGCGACTGTTTACTAAAAACATAGGTCTCTGCTAAATTGTGAAATGAAGTATAGGGACTGACACCTGCCCGGTGCTGGAAGGTTAAAAGGATGGGTCAGCCTTCGGGTGAAGCTCTGAATTGAAGCCCCAGTAAACGGCGGCCGTAACTATAACGGTCCTAAGGTAGCGAAATTCCTCGTCGGGTAAATTCCGACCTGCACGAATGGTGTAACGATTTGGGCACTGTCTCAACGAGGCTCTCGGCGAAATTGTAGTTCCGGTGAAGATGCCGGATACCCGCAGTAGGACGGAAAGACCCCGTGAACCTTTACTATAGCCTGACATTGGGTTTTGGCATGTCATGTAGAGGATAGGTGGGAGACTTTGAAGTGGGGGCGCCAGCTTCCATGGAGTCAATCTTGGAATACCACCCTTGGTTTGTCGGAATTCTAACCATGTGCCTTGAATCAGGTACTGGGACATTGTCTGGTGGGTAGTTTGACTGGGGCGGTCGCCTCCTAAAATGTAACGGAGGCGCCCAAAGGTTCCCTCAGTGCGGTCGGTAATCGCACGAAGAGTGTAAAGGCAGAAGGGAGCTTGACTGCGAGACTTACAAGTCGAGCAGATGCGAAAGCAGGGCTTAGTGATCCGACAGTGGCGTGTGGAAGCGCTGAAGCTCAACGGATAAAAGGTACTCCGGGGATAACAGGCTAATCTCCCCCAAGCGTCCATAGCGACGGGGAGGTTTGGCACCTCGATGTCGGCTCATCGCATCCTGGGGCTGGAGAAGGTCCCAAGGGTTTGGCTGTTCGCCAATTAAAGCGGTACGCGAGCTGGGTTTAGAACGTCGTGAGACAGTTCGGTCCCTATCCACTGTGGGCGTTAGGAAATTTGAGGAAAGCTGTCCCTAGTATGAGAAGACCGGGATGGACGAACCTCTGGTGTACCAGTTGTCTCGCCAGAGGCATTGCTGGGTAGCTATGTTCGGAAGGGATAACCGCTGAAAGCATCTAAGTGGGAAGCCCATTCCAAGATGAGATTTCCCCATCAGGATCCATGTAGACTACGTGGTTGATAGGCCGTAGGTGTAAGTACAGTAATGTATTCAGCCGAGCGGTACTAATAGTCCGATCGACTTGACCGATAATTTATAAAATCTTTTGCCAAAGGGCAGATTTTATGGTATTTCATTAAAGTGTTTTATGCATCATTGAATTTAGAAAGAAATTCCCGGTGATTATAGCGGTGGAGAAACACCTCTTCCCATTCCGAACAGAGAAGTTAAGCCTGCCTGCGCCGATGGTACTGCTTGGGAGACCTTGTGGGAGAGTAGGACATTGCCGGGATTTTAGATATTAAGCGTTCTCTTTTTGAGGGCGCTTTTTTTATAAACTCAGCAATATGCACATATATTTATTTTGAAAAAACAGGGAGTGCTGTATTTACCATGAAAAAGTGGGTGATGTTTTCTTTTATTTTGGTATGTTCCTGCAGTGTGAATACCGTCCATTCACCTCGTTTAAAAGTGCACAGTGAAAATCTCCGATGGTTCGATTATGGCGGAAAGGCTGTTGCTCTTTTCGGAAGCGGTGATTGGGGAATTGTGTCTAATGTTAGCATAGATATATCCGGGCACAACGAATGGTACGACCGGTACGGATCAAATGCAAACAGGGCCACTCTCTTCGCTTTCTGTATGCATGTGGGTTTGGCTCCGTGGAAACGGACAGGTCCGGGAACTGCAGGAGACGGTCTCTTAAGGTTTGATTTAAGAAAGTGGGATGATGATTTCTGGATACGTGTTCACGAATATTTATCCGACTGGCCTGAGCCGTGATATCATTGTACTCCTTCAGATGTGGGATGAACCATTCGTTGAGGGATCAAAAGAGCGGTGGGGCATGAATCCGTTCAATCCCGCAAATAATATTAACAACATCCCCGGTCTGCCGGCTGGTGACGGATCCGCTGAGGAGGAGTTCTATGATCCCGATAATGAGGAATTGATGCATTTCCAGGATGCCCTTATAAGAAAACTGCTTGATGAGACCGCCGGGGCTTATGGTAACATTATTTACGAAATTGGAAACGAAATCAACATGGACAGCAGGACACCCAAAGACAGTGCCTGGCAGAAACACTGGATTGATTTTTTCGATAAATATGAGCGAGAGCACGGGATAGAACTTCTTTTAAGCAACGATACGCGAAGAGAACTGTTTGATAACGGTGCTGAAGCATTCGATATTACAAACCATCACGGTTTTACCGGGTTCGGGATCAGACAAAGCAAGAGGGGAAATCTTTCCGGACAGGTTTATAAGGCTGTGCAGCATGATTTTGAAAAATATGGCAAGCCTGTTGTGAACTCGCGCCCATGCAGCGATCCCGACAGGAAAAACTATCCCGATATCGTTTCTGAAGATATCGGACGGGAACTGTACTGGTCGTATTTTTGCAGCGGCGGTCATATAATCGGTTTCAGAACCACGGAAGAATCGTGGAAAGGGGGGCTTGCCGCCGAAAGAACAATCCGGAGCGTCCAGACTTTTGTAAAACGATTGAGCCTTGAGAGGTTTGTACCTCACCGTGAAATTGCTGATAGCGGATTATGTCTTGCCGATGTTGGCCGTGAGTATGTAATCTACCTCCCCGAGGGAGGAACAGTGTCTATTGATCTGAGTGAAGTCAAGGGTGACATGATTACTGCATGGTATAATCCCAGGGAATGCCGTGACGAAAAGGTGGAAGAGATACAGGCTGACGGGATACTTACTTTTCAGACGCCCGATAAAAATGACTGGGTGCTTCACCTTGTAAAGAAAAATAAATAACGGGTGAGATATGCGAACTTTAAACTGTCTACAAAATTTTATATATGATTGAAATTTCAAAGACTGCAAAGCGTTCCACCTGGTTCAGGGTACCGGATAATAATTTTGACAAAAGGTATCTGATGTGCTATTTTCTTCCAGTACCCTTAACATAGGAGGAGTTGTTGATATGGATAGGAAAGAATATATTTCACGGCGTTCTTCCCTTGGCAAAATGAGCTTTATCGGAACTGCCGGTCTTATGGGAACTACCGGGCTGTCGGGCATCGCGTCAGCGCAACAACCTAGGGCGACGGCGTTTGCGGTGATTGGAGACCGGTATCATAACTCTGATTACATTCGCTCGGCACTCGGCAAGACACTGGTAAGGGAAGCGGGAGTGTCAATAGATTTTACCGATGAAGTTAAACTTCTGAGTGCCGAAACCCTTAAACATTATAAACTTCTTATTGTGTTCCGGGATGGTATGATATGGCCTGAAGGTTACGGCGGCAGCGGATATTATGCCGGATATGTACCTGAAACCAAGACGAAAATAATCAGCGATCCTCCTTTGCCGGATATCGATGCAAAATCTGCCGAATGGCTGACCGCTGAACAGGGGAAGGCTGTGAAGGAATTCGTTCAGAACGGAGGATCGGCTTTCTTTTTCCACAACAACAGCCACGTCTCGCTTTCGAGTGAGGATTACCGTGATGTCGAGGGCGCCATTTACACCGGTCATCCGGCAATACGTCCCTTCAAGGTGAAAATAACCAACAGGGATCATCCCATAACATGGGGAGTCAATGATTTTATCGTCACTGACGAACAGCATTATGTAATATATGACAAGGATCCAGAATACGTGCTGATAAGGAGTGTAAACGAGGATGGACTGTCGTATAAAGGTTCGCACGGCGACCAGGGCACATCGTGCGAAGCAGGCTGGGCATACGATTATGGAAAAGGAAGGGTGTGTTTCATGGCGCCCGGGCATATGATCACAGCCATGTGGAATCCCGAATATGTCAAGCTTCAGAAGAATGCGGTTAAATGGCTTTTGAGGGAAATTTGAGTGTCACTCATGTTCATTTAATAAACGATACATGAACATTCGCAAAAAATTGATTCGAAATATAAGCGCCAGGCGTAAAATAAACAGTATGATATTATAACCGAAGTTTTTATTATTAACTATATGAATTGTTGAAAAGAACTTATATAATAACAGTTTATTGAAATTCCCCGCTGCCGAAAACTTGAGTTTATTAGAGAAATATTATATATTATAAAAAATCCGATTAACGTTCATATTTAAAATGAGGGACAGGAGATATGAGGAGAAGAGACTTTATAAAGGCAACGGCGATAGCGGGAGTTTCGGGTGTAGTAGGACAGGGATGCTCTTCCGTGAAGAGAACCTCGGAAGCGTCCGGCCCCGGATTTGATGTGCATCCTTTTGTACGTGGTCATCCTGAAGCTGTTTTTATTCATCTAACCGACATCAAATCTAAAAGGGAAACCGGAGCTATACGTGATGCAGGATACAATCTGGCAAAAGAGCTTTTTGTAAAAACCACCTCGGGCGGATATCCGAATTCAACCAGAATCACGGCTAAAGCCAACTGGACATCAACCCGCCAGATTGACAGCAAGCCGGTTTACGAGATACTGGGTGTAAACAACGATCCAAATTTTGTCGAGGGATGCCTTCAGGGCTTACGCGATACCGGCCCGCAAAATTTTTACATCAGGGAGTGCGCATCGCCCCACCAGTGGGAAACAATGGGCTACAAAGCCATGGCTGACCGTAACGGATTCGACCTCACCGATCTATCATCCAAGGATTACTGGGAGTTGAAAAGAGGTGACATCAACTTTATCGATATCCCCGACGGTGTGATGTTCAAGAAAATGGGTTTTATGTCGCCCATGAACGAGCCGGACACATTCCTCGTTAACATCGCAAAGATGAAATCCCACGGCATGGGTATCACCGCCAGTATAAAAAACCTTCAGGGCATAACCGGAAAGAAATTTCATCAATACTGCAACCGTTATGATACCATCAGAAACAGTGACTCGTATAAGCGATACACAAAATTTTTCCACAGAGACTTTGAAAAACGGATTGAGAAACTTTATGCCAGACATCTGAAGGAGGGCTACCCCCGCTGGGACAAACCCGAAGGTAACGGCGGCATCTGGCAGGAAACCTGGGTACAGCGCATGATCGATTCGTTCAGTGTTACCCCTACAGGTCTTAACATGGTAGAGGGTATTTACAGCCAGGACGGCAACGGGTTCGGTCTCGGCCCGCACGAAAAGACCTCCAATGGTTTCTCCAGCAGGGATTTTATGAGCAATATGGTGATTTTCGGTAAAGACGCGTTCCGTGTGGACATCATTACACACTGGCTTGCAGGTCACGAACCGGGGAATTTCGGTCTGTTCCACATAGGAATCGAGCGCGGGATGTCCGATGTTCTCGACCCGCATGACATACCAGTTTATATCTGGAAGGATGGCCGTGCAACATTGACAAGGCTGGAATCCCTGAAGCGCACACCCCTCGTGACATATTACCTCCAGAGGGATTACAACGGACAGAACGAACCCCGTTACCACCTGTGTGATGAGCCGTTTGATTATTCCGCATGGAAGTCCGGTAGGCGGATCAGCGACCGCACTCCCTCCATCGAGGAGCTTGGACGGGACAGTAAAAACAATCTTGTCATGGATTTAAAACTTCCCCGGCGCGATGACGTGCGTGTAGATGTGCTGAACAGGAAGGGAGAAATTATCTGGCGTCTTTATGCAGATGGTCTCGAACCGGGCGCACATCAGGTTGTCTGGGATGGTTTTGACCAGCCGGGCATTTACAGTTTCTATGTCAGTGGCATGGGCTGGGATGCTGAAAAACAGATTGTTACCTATTCGTAACATTACACGATACAATAAGATATGAGCCGGGAGAATGATAAATACTCCCGGTTTTTTTATATTTTTCCGGCTTGCAGGTGCGGATATGTAAAAGTTGTTGATTTTATCAAATATTTACTATACTATTGTAGTATCACTTAACATGGAGTTGCCTTTGGTCCCAAGGGTTTCAATTATCATAGCTGTCGGTGAACCCGGAGAATATATTCTGGAATGTATCGGGCATTGTCTCGAACTTGACTATCCTGATTTCGAGATCATCGTACTTCCCGATGAGGCATGGGAGCCGCCCGATCCTCGTATACGGGTGATACCTACCGGGAAAATAAGACCTGCTGAGAAGCGTGACAGGGGTGTACAGGAATCCACCGGTGATATTGTTGCTATTATTGATGATGATGCCTATCCGGAACGGGACTGGCTTATGCAAGCTTTCAGGCATTTCAGCGATCCGGATGTTGCGGCTGTCGGAGGTCCCGGATTGACCCCGCCGACGGACAGCCTGAGGCAGCGTATATCCGGCTGGATTTACGAATCCCCTATGGTCAGCTCTTCGTACACGTACCGGTACAAGCCCGGTGTTCTGCGGGACGTAGACGACTACCCGACATCAAGCCTCCTCATTCGGAAAAGCGATTTCGTCCAGGCGGGGGGATTTGACACGGATTACTGGCCGGGCGAGGATACTATTCTCTGTCTCAAACTGACACACGAATTAGGAAAGCGCATCGTGTATGATTCTGAAGTCAGGGTTTATCATCACCGGCGCAAGATTTTTTCCGGGCATCTCAGGCAGATCAAAAGTTATGCCCTTCACCGTGGATTCTTTGCGAGGAAATTTCCCCAGACATCACTCAGGATCAGTTATTTTGTGCCGAGCCTGTTTGCGCTGTTCAGCCTTTTAGGCTGGATGAGTATCTGGGCGGGAGAGGGATTATTTATTGTGTGGGCTGCTGTTATGTGTATGTATGGCGTACTGGTGCTGGTGTTTTCACTGAAATCATTCAACCTTCTGGCTGTCGCCGGAGTATTTACGGGGACATTTATAACGCATATTGTGTACGGATTATGGTTTGTTAAGGGTCTTTTATCATCTGAATTGAGGGACTGATGAAGATTTTTATTAGTTTTCCCCCGCTTGATGGTAAGGGGACGCCCATGCTGGGGCAGAACAGGCAGTTTCAGTGGTTTCACAACCCGTCCTTTATCTATCCCATGGTGCCTGCGTCTGCAGCGACACTCATGAAACATATGGGACACGATGCAACCTGGGATGACGGTATAGCGCATCGCTGGACCGCGGAACAATGGTGGGAAAGGCTCCTCACAGACAGGCCTGATGTTGTCGTGATGGAAACCAAAACCCCTGTGGTGCGCATGCACTGGGCTATAACAGACCGGATAAAAGATAAGCTTCCCGGAACAAAAGTCGTTCTTGCGGGTGACCATATTACAGCGCTTCCCGGTGAGACGATGGAGAACTGCCGGTGCGATTTTGCCATTACCGGGGGGGATTTTGATTTCCTTCTCGCCTCTGTGGTAAGGCACCTGACTGAGGGCGCCGGGCTTGAACCCGGCATCTGGTACCGTGACGGCGACACTGTCAATAACACCGGCCCGTTTCAACTTGATCACAACCTCAACGAACTGCCCCTTATCGACCGTGAGCTTACCGAGTGGCGTCTTTACGGCGAACCTCTTTACAAGCGTGAACCGTTCACATACACCATGGTTGGACGCGACTGCCCGTGGGCTAAATGCACTTTCTGCTCGTGGACGACCCTCTTTCCGAAATTCAGGACGAGAACTCCCGATAGTCTTCTTGACGAGATCGGGATGCTGATCGACAGTTACGGTGTTCGGGAAATCTTCGACGACACCGGCACTTTCCCCGGAGGCGGCTGGCTCGAAACGTTTTCGAGAGGCATGATTGAGCGCGGATACAACCGCAAGGTGCGGATTTCCTGCAACTTCCGTTTCGATTACATTACGCCAAAGCTCACCCCTCTCATGCGTGAGGCGGGATTCCGCCTGATGAAACTGGGGCTTGAATCCGCCAGCCAGGAAACGCTCGACCGTCTCGACAAAGGAATCCGGGTGGAGGATATCGAGCGCGGCTGCCGTATCGCAAAGGACGCCGGTCTGGAGGTTCACCTCACCATCATGGTCGGCTACCCGTGGGAGACGAGAGCCTATGCCGAGCGGACATTCGCACTGGCAAAGCGTCTCATGAAAGATGGTCTCGCAGACATGCTCCAGTCAACTGTAGCAATACCCTATCCGGGCACCCCGCTTTACAGGGAGGCGATCGAGAAGAACTGGCTGCGTTTTGATCCGAAAGACTATGAAAAGTTCGACATGACCACGCCAGTGTTCACAACGCCTGACATGTCACCGGATGAAGTAATTAAACTCTGTAATTCTATCTACCGCTCGTTCCTTCAGCCCTCTTATATCATGCGCTATCTTGCGGGGATACGGTCGCCGGCGGACATCAGGTTCATCGCCAGGGGAGCCAGGGCGGTTATCGGGCATCTTATGGATTTTACCAAGGGAAGGTAGAAAAAAATGGTCTGGAGCCGGATTAAATAAATATGACTGAAAGTGATGGAAAATTTATTTGAAGGAGTAATTATTTAAAATATTAGGCTCATCACAATTTTGCGTACCTGACCATAAAAACATAAAAGACAGAAAGATAGAAAAAGAAAAGACAAAATAATAAGAGAAAGAAAAAATTATCAGTTAACAGTTTAAATTCAGTGCTGTCAAGGCTTCACTGAAGGTGAACTTGCTTGGCCTTAACAGCACAAAAAACAACATAGCCTCCTCGAGATATTGAGGGGTTTTTTTAATAAAACGGCGTTAACAAGTATTGTTGTTAAAATAAGAGTTGACAAAGCTTTGTCTGAGTTTATTATTACATAAAATCAATTACTACCAAGTTATGAAAGCTCTCAGGGTGGTCAATAACGATTGCGCCATCATCAGTGACCACTATCCCCCGGGAACTGTCGGCGGTCACAGGGTCGGCCGTGCTTTCAGCATCGGTTATATGAGAGCGCTTTTGGAAAGGGCGAATGAGGAGGTTGCCGGATGAATTTATACTTGAACTGGGCGATTTTTTACAACCTGGAATAATATGACAGTAATTGTATGAATTTTTTAATCAGGTAATTTTACCTGACGGGTTGTATCTTTTTCGCAGGAGCATTTACTCGCCCCTGCCACTTTTGCTCCGTGAAATATAGAGAAAGGAAGTTTGTAATGAATGAACATAGCAGGTCAGGTGAGGACAGACGTCAGCAGCAGAATCCAGTTCCTGTTGAAAGTCGAACAGGCCAGGATCAACGTTCTCTTCTCAGAAATCCTGATGAGATAATTGAAAGGTATAGAAAAATTTCAATTTTTGAGGGACTGACAATTGAACAATTTAAAAAAATAATTCATATTTGCACAAAACAGAAATATTCGAGCCAAACAGCAATATACCGTATGGGAGAAGAGTCGAAAAATATGTTCATTCTTCTTAAAGGCAAGCTCAATATTATGTTTCAATCGGGAGAGGTATGGCATAACATAACTCCAACTGGAACTGTCGGTGAAATGGGAATTTTTACAGGAGAACCTCGTTCAGCTACTGTAACAGCCGAAACCGACTGTGTGGTCTTCAATTTCAGTAAGGACGAGCTTTTCAAGCTTTTCCATACCGATATGGATTTGAATAATAAGATTCTTATGAATGTTATAAAAGACCTTGCCAAAAGGCTTCGTAAAGACAACGAGAAAATAGAGGAGTTGTATTACAGGATTTTTTCGCTGGAAAGACTTTAACAGTTAATCTGGAAAAGAAAGACCTGTTGAGGAGACAGGCTGTAAAGGATTAATATATTTACGTGTCAAATGATCTTACATGCTGAAAACTGAACGAAAGAGATTAATAGATTATGAATTCGTTTGTTAGGACACTTTCATTAGCCAGAAGAGGTATCATAAACTACTTTACCAAAAGACCCTTTTGCGTCTCTTTTGAAATCACTCACAACTGTAACGCCCGGTGCCGCCACTGCCACCGTGAAGGTGCAGTTGATAAACTGAGAGCTTCCCCCGAAAGGTTTGGTGAGATCTTTCACGAACTCAAACCTCTCGTGATTCAGATATCCGGCGGCGAACCTTTACTCCGCAGAGATGGTGAACAGGTTATTGAGGCCCTGAAACAACCTGACGGCACGCCATACATCATTTTTGTGACCAATGCGGCTCTTCTGACAGAAGAAAAATATTATAGCCTTCTGGAAAAAGGTGTTGACTTCTTTAGTATTTCACTGGATTATCCGGATGAACGGCATGATAAGTTCAGAAATATCCCCGGACTTTTCAGAAATATTGAAACCCTCATAACGAAACTTGACTCATCAAAGGATAAGGCTATAACACTCAATTCCGTAGTTCAGAGCAATAACTATCGTGAACTGCCGCGAATGGCTGAGTTAGCAAGAGACTGGAGTGTTGCTATCAATTTCAGTCCCTATACCTGGTTGAGAACACATGATAAAAGCTATATGATCCCGAAAGAGGAAATACCGGAATTCAAAAGAATTGTCAAACTATTGATCGAATTTAAAAAGAACTATAACACTGTCCGCACTGCCGATTCTTTCTTTTATGATATGGTTGATTTCTTTGAGAATGAATCTGTTCCCAATTGTCGTGCCGGAGAGAGATTTCTTGTTGTTAATCCGGACGGTACCCTTTCCCCATGCGGTTTGATCATAACGGATTATCCTTCATGGGAAGCGCTCAAGGAAGGTTTTACAAAAAACAATACCTGTACCTATTGCCATACGTGTATACGATCCAGCACTGAGAACCCGTTTAACAATTTGATCACGGGTGCTTTACAGATCCTCAAAGCAAGGTAATGTCAGGTTTGGTCTTATCTGCTTTTTATCTTTAGATTTAATCCATGAATCCTGATTCCATGACACATTTAAAGTCAAGAACTCCGTATTACAAGACTAGAATTTTACTATTTGCTCTGGAAATCACCATGATTCTCATGCTTCTGGTGATCTGGCTTGCCTCTGAATCAATTCAAAAAAGCACAAATCTTGTTGTGCTCTTTTTTTATTCATTCCCGTCAGAATTTCTGGTCGGCCTGGTTCCCCATGAGCCAATTCTTTTGTATTATGGAAGATTCTATTCACCGTTTGTTGTAGCGCTTGTTGCTGTTGTCGGGACAGTGCTTGCCGAGGCTATTAACTATTCGGTCTTCAGTTTTATCAGCGAAACAAATCTTTACGAAAAAATGACAAGAAAAAAAACTGTCCGAAAAATTATTGGATTATTCAATAAAAATCCGTTTACTGCAATTGTGATAGCTGGCTTTACACCGGTTCCCTTTTTCCCCATTCGCTTTCTGGTTGTTATGAGCCGCTACCCTTTAATCAAATATATGCTTGGAGTTTTTTTATCTAGGGCTCCCCGCTTTTATATCCTGGCTAAAATTGGCGATATCTTTAAAATTCCGGGTGTTGTATTGATTGCTTTGTTCATTTTTCTTATAATCACTGTAAATGTGCCGATTGCAAGAAGCATATTTAAAAAGGAAGAAAGAAATTCGCCCGAACAGAGAGGGATATAGAACAATTTTTTAAAAAATATGATTTATCACAATAATGAGCACCTACAATAATTGCAATTTACAAATAATATCCTTATAACAGGGCTTGAGAGGAAAAGATGCTCAATCCACTGATTAAGAAATATGTTGTTTTTTGTGCTGTCAAGGCCAAGCAAGTTCGCCTACGGCGAAGCCTTGGCAGCACTGAATTTAAATTGTTAACTGATAATTTTTTCTTTCTCTTATTATTTTGTCTTTTGTTTTTCTGGTCAGGTAAACAAAATTGTGATGAGCCATAAAAATGAAATTTACCCCTATAAAAATATATTTCTAACCTATCGAATAATCATAATGTTATGCAAAATCATTTTCTCTTCTATCCCCAAAATATTATTTCTGAATTATGATGGAGGGAAAATATGTGGGATGGCCGGTAAATATTTATGCTTGAATTAATGAAATTTCCACATCATATTATTTTCAAAGATATACATAATTCTGCAGAAAAACCAGAGACACTATATTAAGGAAAAAGTTTTATCATGAGACTCTGATAAAAGCATCATCTCAGCTTCGATCCCGAAAGACCTTCGTGATGAAACATATTAGCGGTCGGGATATGATTAAACCAGCATTTGATTATATCCAGGGTACAGCAAACCGAATCGATCACCAGTGGAGTGATTAGAAATACACCCGCGAGATGTGGGAAAAAGGACTATGTAAATAACATACGAAATGTTATCCTCTTTTATAAAACCAACCTGAACTCTAAATGCTTTAAGAGGGAGATTACAATGTCAAACATTATCAGGTTTTTAACTTTATCTCTGGTTATTGTGCTTGCTGCGTGCCAGGGTGCTGGAAGACCGATGACCGACGCCGAGCGTTCGGTTATAAGGGACGCTTGTATTACGAAACATGCCGAGATGCTTGAATCGGCTTTGTCGGTCGATGCTGACGGTCTGTTCAGTCATTTTGCAGACAACAGCGAAGGTGCTCTTGCGTATGACGGGGTACTTCATGTTACACGGGAATCTGCATTGAATGTAGTACGTGAAGGTTTCAGCGGTTTGAAAGAACAAGAGTTCGAGATGGTAAAGGAATACGTTAACGTTATCTCACCCGAAGTAGCCGTTCTTACGGGAACCGGTACCTCAAAGGGCACAACCAAAGCAGGAGAAACATTCGGTGGGCCCTTTGTTGTGTCAATTGTCTTTGTCAAAGTAGGAGACGAATGGAAAGTACTTCATATGCATGAATCACTCCCAAGCGTATCACAGTGACATGATTCAAGAAATACCAGCTTTTATTTAATAAAATTTCTGAGTCAGTACTACAATGCTGTTAAGATCGGTCTAATGTCAGCTAAAATATAGAAAGCTGGAAGTTAAATTGAAGACTTTTTTGGTGCTTTTAAAAAATATTATGAAAAAATGAAAAAACTGTGGGAATGCCATGACCATTGAAAAGTCTGTTACTTTTCAATTCGTACTTCGTAGTAGGACGACTACGTAGAACGTACCCTCTCTTGAAAAAATGTTGCGCTTCGCGGCTCTTCGTGTCACGTTTTACAACATTCCCACTGATTCAACAATTATTGACATAATAATTTGTATTTTTAATACTTAAGATCCTTTGTCGGAGATTTAAGATGGAAATTGATCAGTGGGAAGAAAACCGAAATTTTTCCAACATAATAAAATACAAATATTTAAGACTATAATAGTGTAAAACTTTTGATAGAAAGCCTTATTGGAAAAGGAGGGAAGAAATGGTTGTAAAAGTCATGCGCAGGGAATTTATACAAAGGTGTCTGCTAGCCGGGATTGGGGCGGCTGCGTTTGCACCGGGAAATCCGCTTTTGGCAGTTTCACAAACACGAAGTTCAAAGGAACCATTTAATGGTATATTCCCTATCATACAAACTCCCTTTCGAGAAGACTATGAAATTGATGAGAATGTGCTCGAAAAAGAGGTTGATTATGTCATAGAATGCGGTGGACACGGGATCGTCTGGCCGCAACTGGCTAGTGAATTCTACATGCTGACCGATGAGGAACGGTTTAAAACGATGGAAGTTATTGTGAAAGCTGCTCACGGCCGGATACCGGTCATCATCGGAGTCCAGTCGACCAATTACTGGAAAACCTCGTTGAAATTTGCACAACATGCCGAGTCGATCGGTGCGGACGGTATTATTTCCCTGCCGCCCTATACAAGCAACGCAACTGTGGAAGCAACTGCCGAATATTTCAGAACTTTAGCACGAACGGTCTCTCTACCGATTTTCGTTCAGAACTCAGGCGGGACATACGGTCCTGCAATGCCGATAGATATGATTATCTCCATTGCCAGGGAATATCCTGCAGTCTCATACATCAAGGAAGAAGCGGAACCTGTTTTTGAGCGAATGGTGGAACTGACGAAAAATGGGAAAGGAATTTTGAAAGGTGTCCTTTCGGGAGCGAACGGAATAAACCTTATGAACGAACTAAAGGGTGGTTCCAGCGGTTCCTGTCCAGGCGCCGGCTTTGTGGATGTTTTCGCCAGTATTTATGAAAACTTCCGCAAAGGAAAAGAAGAAAAGGCCGGTGAAATGTTTGAACTACTTCTTCCCATGCAGAAATTTGATAAGATCGGCTGGCTTGCACGGGAAAAAGAAATTCTAAGAAGGCGCGGTATATTCAAGAACACCAGGATGCGTGTAGCACCCTATGAACTGGTGTGGGATAAGACTATTGAAAGAGAATTCGAGGTACTGTTTGAAAAGATAAAACCATATTTTAAAGTATAAAGAACGGTTTCAGGGCTGATAAATGCTTTCAGAGCTCAGCGTGAAAATTACTCCACAGTAAAATTAGTAAAGGTAACAGCAGGAGTCCATTCCAATTATTCAGCATGTTACATGGAACAGTCCGATAACGTTATCCTGAGCTTCATTCCAGATTTTAATAGCCCGTGGTGTGGGCAGAAGTTCAATCAGGCAGTTCTTTTTCGTAAGAAAATCGGCAGCTTCGCCGGAAAGTTTCAAAACACCGTATTGACCGGATCCAATAATGAGCCGATCAGCGCCTTTTTCATAAACATGCCTAACTTCGTCAAGCGACACTTTATGGGATGAGCCGAAGACTGCTTTTGACAGCTTTTTCTTTCTTTTTTTTACCTCACCGTTCAGACGGATAATCACATCATGTTCGAAGGTTTTTTCATTAATAGTTATTGATCCGAACTCGGTACCGCTGATTTTTGATTTCATAATAATCTCTCCCGCAAGGCAGATATTTTGAAATTAATTTTTTTGACCTACATCACATTCTGAATACAACTTGACATAAAAATATAACAGAATATTTTAAATCTAAATAAATAATTTGGGTCTAGACTAGTTAAGAGGAAAATTTCTGAATAGTTCTACAAATAAATAGTAAATCCATAGTATCAAAAAATATTCGGTGGATGAACAAGAAACTCCGCTACCTCTGCCATTTGAAACGTTATATATCTGCTGTGCCTGATAACTTTTGCTCCAATCTTTATTAGTTTTCTCTTTACATACAGCGATAACCTGATTATATAGACATTGTAAGGTAACTGAAACAACTCTGTCACATGGAATGCATCGGATATGCCAAGTGGATTATATTTCTACACCCTAAAAGCGAATGGGTTTAGTTAGACGAGGAAGATGATGTTGGTGAAATAGTATAATATTTCATACTGCAACCCATGTATATTATTCCAATAAAATTAATTAGCTTTTACCTGAGAATTGATATTGGTTTTATGGAGTATGTAATACCCAAGAATTATAACTTTGTTTGAGATGAATACCAATTTTATAAAGTTAAGCATTTGTTAAAAAAGGAGTTTTTCGATTTAAGAAAAGGAACTCTGAGAGAAAATTTGCTAACCTGGTAAATATTAGAATGTTTGATCTTAAAGAATTTATCAGGTCAAATTTAAACTTATCCATCAGTATCAGGTGAGGAGGCAGCAAAATTATGAAAAAGTATACGGTTATAGTGTTTTTTGTAATCGTGAGTGTGATTGCTGTTTCAAATGATTGCGCCCAGCAGAGTACAGAATACGATCTCATTTTGAAAGGTGGGCATGTCATAGATCCGGCAAATAATATAAACGGGATACGAGATATTGCAATTAAAGATGGGAAAATCGCCCGTATTGATAAAAATATCCCATCCGACGAACCAAAATTGACAGACATGGGCTATAAAAAGCACTTTAAAGTGATTGATGTCTCAGGTTACTATGTAACTCCCGGTTTAATTGATATTCATATTCATGCCTATAACAATATTATAGCTGATGATCATTGCTTCAATTCCGGGGTTACGACATGTGTTGATGCCGGATCATCAGGTGCAGAAAATTTTGAGGATTTCAAGGAAATTATTGATAGTTCACGAATGAGAATCCTGGCATTCCTTAATATCGCTGATGGTGGTATGAATTTTAATGCCGAACAGAATCCTCTTCAATATAATGTTCAACGTGCAGTAGAAACCGCAAAAAAGTACCCTGATATCATTGTCGGATTTAAAGCTGCCCACTACTGGCGTGAAAACGAGCCGTACGATGATTTTCATACTCCCTGGGCTAATGTGGACAGTGCTGAGGCGGCGGGAAGCCTGGCGGAATTACCGGTAATGTTTGATTGGTTTCCGAGACCGCCCCAGGGGGAATGGCCGGAAAGATCATACCGTGAATTCATCCTCGAAAAAATGCGACCGGGTGATATCCATACCCACAACTACGCCCGCCATTTTCAGATAATAATGGAAAATGGGAAATTAAATCCGGATATTCTCAATGCCCAGAAAACGGGAAGAATATTCGATGTGGGTCACGGAGGAGGTAGTTTTGTTTGGCGTAATGCTGTTCCAGCAATTAAGCAGGGGTATCTTCCAAATTCCATCAGTACTGATCTGCATAGTGGAAGTACAAATGGTTCAGCTATTAATATGATTAATGTCATGTCAAAATTTCTCTGTATTGGTATGTCTCTTGAGGAAGTTATAAGGTGTTCAACGGTAAATTCTGCTCTTGAAATTAATCGTCCAGAACTGGGAACATTGAGTGTTGGCTCGCCAGCCGATATCGCAGTGATTGAACTTTTGGAGGGAGATTTCACCTATCTCGATACAAGCGGTGGTAGGCTTCGCGGCGATGAAAAACTCCAGGCTACAATGGCCGTATTTGATGGTAATGTCGTCTTTGATCCCACCGGCTTAAGTTATCCCTATTGGGAGGATATACCCAAAGAATCCGAATACTGGGTCAATAATTCCGGACAGCATTACTAAATGATAATTTTACAAAACAACAATGGCAACCCAAAACTCGGTGCCCTGACTAACTTAAGAAGTGGTACAAAAGATGGGGGCAGGTCACTGTAATCTGCTCCATAATTATTTTATGAAAATAATATATAAAGCAGAACTATACTTCCAAAGAGTAGAATAGAGAGAAACTTATAATTTCCTATTCCACTCCAGCCCTTTCCTTGCAGAGCTTCCATTGGACTCCCCCATACAAGCGCTTCGCTTTCAGCCGTATGCTGATGGGGTTTTATCAAAGATACTACCACCATAATAATCATGCAGATAACAAAAAGGTAGAAAGTTACCATCATGGCCGGTATGTTCCAGCCTGTATACGCTTTGAACCAGTCAAGCAAAAATACTACAAAACCCATAACAAAGCCGCTCCAGAGTGTCACAAGTGCCCCTCGACTGGACGCATGCTTGAAGAAAATACCGCATACAAATACAACAGTGATTGGCGGAGAAATGTAACAGATAATAGCGACAATACCCTGAAATATACTTTGGAAGTGACTGACGAACGGGGACCATACTATTGCAGCTATCATGGCAATAAATGTAACTATCCGGCCGACAATCACCAGTTTACGCTCAGACGTGTCGGGTTTCCAACGACGATAAATATCATAGCTGAAGAGTGTTGCAATTGAGTTAAGAGCGCCAGAAATGGTGCTCATAAGCGCCGCAAGAAGGGCTGCAGCGACAATGCCCTTGAGGCCGATCGGCAGAAGATGCGTGATCATGAATGCATAAGTATCCGCTGAATCGGTCAACTCGTTGGGAAGTTTCCCCTGATTGATAAGTCCCAGGCAAATAAGCCCCGGAAGAACAAAGATGAAAACGGGGAGGATTTTGATAAATCCAGCGAAAAGCGGTCCAACGCGTGCATGATTCTCATCTCTGGCACCCAGAACACGCTGGACAATTGTCTGGTCAGCACACCAGTACCATAATCCTATAATCGGATAACCTAAAAACACCGAGTACCACGGAAGTCCTGAAGGGTCTGAGGATGAACGAAGCATGGTAAGTTTAACAGGATCAACATGTTCAGCAAGCCCTGACCAGCCACCCACTTTGAAATACCCTATTGCGGTGATACATGCAGCCCCGAGTACGAGGACTACTGTTTGGATCGATTCGGTGATAACTACCGCCAGAAGACCTCCGATAATCGTATAGAGTCCTGTCAGAAGCGATATGGTGATGATACTGACCATGATATCAATACCGAAAAGACCTTTCAGTACCACTGCCCCTGTATATAGAGAAAATCCAATGTGAATAAAAATGGCAGAAATGATGGAAATAACTGCAAGCAAGTCACGACATGAACGGTTGTAGCGTTTTTCCAGAAAATCCGGTAGTGTCGTTACATTAGAACGGATATAAAACGGAGCAAAGAAAAGTGCCAGAGCAATAAGGGTGAATGCCGCCATCCACTCAAAGTTGCCATAAGCAAGACCGTTGACATACCCTTCCTGAGCCAGGCTTACCAGATGAATGGTTGAAATATTTGTAGAAAAAAGTGCAAGACCGATAACAGGCCATGTCAGAGACCTGCCGGCAAGAAAGTAGCCATCATTTTCCATCACGCGGCGCTGCCGCAGACCTGCCCAGCATCCCAGACCCACGATACCGATCAAATAAAAGATAATTATGCCAAGGTCAATCGGATGAATTGCGAGCTTAATTCCCTGCATACGTAGCAACCTTTCAAAAACACTACCTCACTGTTATTATACAGATTTATAGATAATATATGGAAAAAACAGAACACTCAATTAAAAATAAGATGTTTTTTAATTTTATTATTGTTATTTACTACTTCCTAAACTAACCACAATGTTTCAGTCAAATTTACATTATTCTCAGTTGGAGTAGATTCCGTACTCTCTGATAGTATCAAACATCATCAATACATTCTCTAAAGGAGTTTCCTCTAAAATAGTATCATGGCTGGCTCCTGCAACGAATCCCCCACCAGTCTTCATAATGTCAATAACCTCACAGGTTTTCTCCCTGACTGAGTCCGGAGTGCCGTTGATAAGCACATTGCGACTATCGATACAGCCGTTGAAAAGGATTTTATCGCCGAAATCAGCTTTAAGTTTACGAAGACACATGCCGTGACAGTCAGGCTGAATGGCATGCAGTCCGTCGAGTCCAGCCTCTATCATAGAGGGTATGAGTGGAGCAAAACCCCCGCAACAATGTAACATTACTTTCTTGCCATATGTGTGACCCAGGTCAATTAACCGTTCAAGATGTGGTAAAAGAAAACGCCTGAAGAGTTTTTCACCGATCAGCGGTCCAGCCTGACTTCCAAAATCGTTTCCGATGAAGAAGATGTCGATTACATTGGCTGCAGCATCAAAGATACGTTGGCTGACACTGGCATAATAATCAACAATGTGTTCCATAACTGCATCAACAAGTATTGGAGAGTCGTACATCTTATAGTAAAGGTTCTCCATACCTAACAGGTCGATAGCATCGTGCCAGAAAGGAGACCAATCCCCACCCAGTATAGCGTAATGTCCTTCGTATTTTCTGACATCGTTTCGGATTTGTGATATATCCATCCATTCGGGATTTGGCCAGGGATAATTGTGAATATTTGCTAGTGTGGCGTTGGCAAGAGTGTGGCTGAGGGGTTGTCCATAACCTATTCCAAGGCGTTCAATTCCAAAAGGTGTACGATATATGGCCCCGGGAGATAATGTGAATTCAGGACCAGCATAACGTGCGAATACACGACGAAAATCATCTCCGATACGCAATAGCAAACCCTCATCATCAATTCCCAGTTCTCTTTTAGCTTTTTCCAAAAACTCAGGTGATGCCCCACACCAGGTTGGCACGCGATCAGGATCTTTATGCTCAAAGGCAGTTAAAACTCTATCTCTGGGAATCATATCTAATGAACACAGTTAATAAGCCAATTATATTTAAAATAATATGATAATGTCACTACTAAACTACGTATATCCGTTTAATGACTTAGCTTTAAAGAAAAGTTAAACAATAACAAAAGAATATCCAACTCAATTTAAAAGCCTTGTGATAAAGTCATGAGTATAAAGCATGAATATGGTATTTTAAAAGCACAACGTAATCTGTTGTTATTTAACATAATTCTGCATGGCTGCCTCACTTGTTATTTTCTAGAGTAATGTCACAGATGTCACGAATTAACATGAATGATGGCAAGAATTGGCAAGGTTAGAGTTTCTTTGACGTATAAAATGTTGATTATATAGAATTCATTCCCATCAACAACCGTGGATAACATCTGAGCGACTCTTCCATGAGATGTATTGAAACACTGTCATTGACTGTATGCGCCAAATGTTCCTCGCAGGGGCTGAAGCCGAATGTGGTAATTCCATTTCGTGCTGTAATACGGCCGTCTGTACAGAATCTCCAGTAGTCCAGTGTGACTTCACGGTTGAGTGCTTCAGCAATGATGTTCCGTGCTTGAAGAACATACGGGTGGCTTCTCGGAGTAGTAAATCCATCCGAAATTTTCTCGGTTCCCACATCAAATTCCGCTACATCTATTTGTGCTTCGATGTCGAGTTTATCAGCGATGTTCCTCAGAATTATGACAAGATCATCACGGCTTTCCACTGTTTGACGACAGTCAATATAAATGACGACTTTTTCAGGAATGACATTTCTCGATATATCCCCTGTGCTGTATATCGTTGGTGTCATCGATGTTCTACCCAGTTCCCGGTGCAGCTTTAACGATTTCTGAATCTTCTTTAGTTCGAGGATGAACCGTGCGGCATCAAAATTTGGATTTTTTCCTTCTTCTGGCATAGATGCATGCGCGGATTTCCCGAAAATGGTGACATAAATCCCTATACACCCGCGATGACCGAGCATTATATGATTGCCGGTTCCTTCTCCGAGGATGGAGAGATCGAAATGCAGGTTGGAGTTTACAAGAAGATAGAGTGTTCCCTGTCCCCAGAGTTCTTCTTCAACCACGAATGTCGTATACACTGTAGAACGAGGCCTTTTTCCATAATCCAAAAGAATCCGCGGTGCATAGGTTTGTACTGCTATTGCGCCTTTGGTGTCCGATGCACCCCGCCCGTAGATACGGTCTCCTTCCACATGTCCTGAAAATGGCATATACTTCCAGTCCTTTTCGTCTCCAACGGTAACATGGTCGATGTGCGAATTGAGATTGATTACCGGTGCACAGGGATCAGTACCAGCGATTACACCGATTACATTTCCTTTGGGATCAATCCAAACATCATCATACTCGAGTCTTTTCATCTCACTCAAGATAAGTTTTGCCGCTTCCGCTTCTCCATATGTGGGTGAAGGTGTCTGAATTAATTTTTGGCAGAAAGCAATCCATTCATGTTTTCTATTTTTAACCGCCTGTGAAACGATATCACTATCCATTATTAAAATCCCATCAAGTTTAAACTCTTAATAATCTGCCTCACTTATATTCTTCTTTAAGAATAATAGCTTTTTTCAAGTGTTATACAAAAGTTAATTTTTTAGCGTACAAATATGAACTCGATAACATCACAAACATAGCCATTAAGGGTTCTATCGTGGATTCTGGGAGAGTTAAAGAGCTTATCAGCAACTCAAACACACAAAAGGTATTTATCTTGTCTTCATTTGCCACCTAACCAAAACATACTCAATCCCACCCTTACCACTCGCATAATGTTTGATTGACTTCTCATGTATGTCAAATCCTTTTCCACTGCCAGTGCCACAATTTCTTGAATACGTTTCTTTTGTCCAGTCACCTTAATATCTTTGCCATCAATAGCAATTTTTTATTATTCCCAATTATGAGTATGAGTTTACCTTCAGATACTTGCGAATCCAGAAGTACATGGCACTTGATTGATGATCCTCGAAGTGAAATAAGCTGGCAATATGAAACATCATTTGGCATTTGAAATTCCGTTAAAAGAAGTCGAGATATTATCAAAAGAAAAATAATCCATTTGTGAAGAAAATCAAAGAGTCAATAATGGAGAACTAATCGAGAATTAAGTTAAATTAAAAAGAGACGCGGGTTCGATTCCCGCGTCCTTTGAAAATAGGAGCTTATACAATACTTGAATTAACAATCACTTAGAGACCATAAATACCACATTTCTTAACACAAACCATGTGGTAGTGAAACAATCAAATGTTATCTGGCAGAAAATGAATCAATTACCAAAATAAAATTCCACATCCTGTAACATTTTAACCAGCATTTGCAAAGTGTATCTAAAAAGCAATTCGATAGGCGATTTTCGCGATCGCTGTGTTATATGTTGTTTTATAATCACAGTAACCATCCCATATATGATTATAAACAAAATAAATATCGCTGCCGATTTGAGGGATGAAATGAATGTGGAAATTTAAGTTGGCAAGTTTATCTTCATTATTCCATTGCACATACGTCCGGGCATTAAGCCGTGTAGATATATTTGTATTCAAACGCAGGCTGTATTCCCTTGTGTCAAATTTTCTTGAGCCAATAGTGAGATAATTGTAAATAACATCGGTGATCAGTGATAAGTGTTTATTCAGATTGTAATTAATACCGGTTCCGATAGAGGTTTTTTCGCCGTTATAAAAATCACCCATTTCATAAACAGTATCAAACGACAGGGGTCTGCCTGAATTCGTTCTAAGTGAAACTTCATAACTCCACCACTCATATTCACCGGGTGGAATTATCACATCATTAAAAATATCAAAGTCTTCCTCAATATATTCAAATGAATTTTTTACATTTATATTGAAAATATCTTCCGATTTTGTGGTTACTCCAAATGGTGAAAACCGCGCTTCCCGAGATAAAAGCTTTCCATTCATATCTGTAGATAAATCAAGGTCATACAGTAATAAGTGCAGTTGTTTCACATGCGGAATATCCGGACGGGGATTGTACTCAAGCCGCGTCATATATTGCTGTACGCCGTTCCGCTCTACAAATCCCATTTTCGGATTATAATTTTCACCAACATACTTGTAATACATCCACCCTTCGACAAGATCATTGGGATATCGAATCATGAACCTTCCGGTTCGATTACCGTGGTTAAAATCTTCCTTTCTATTCTCGGTAAAATCGGTTGTGATTTCAATATTTTTGTTTTTCAAAAACTTATCGGTTTTATATGTAAAATCAATTCCGAGCGCCTGTTCCCCCTGCTTATCGGTATCATAAAGATTGGTTGCAATGAAACCAAACGATGATTTTTCCAGAATATCTTTTTTAACACGAACCACTGTATAATTGGTCGAGGGAGAATCTTTCTCTTCGTCTGTCTGCATGTTAAGGACGCCGATATTATATCTGCCTGCCTTTCCGGTTACTTTTGCACCGGCGAGTATGGGGACTAGTTCACGATCAGGTGTGATACCGATCTCCCGTGAATAAAACGGGCTGGTGAATTGTGAGCTGAATTGAAAAATTTCCGCGCCTTCGAGGAAAAAGTCACGTTTTTCCGGATAACGTATATCGAACCGTGTCAGATTTATCACTGTCTGATCGGCTTCGACTTGAGCGAAATCTGTAAACGAAGTGAAATCAAGTGTCAGATTAGATGTAAGAGGGTACTTTACATCGATTCCGGCTTTGAGATTATCATCAATATCTTCACCTATCGTTTTTTCCATGCCTGAAAGCGTAAATGGTTTGAGTTCAATCAGGTTTCCACGTTTGAGATCTCTGAGGTCGTTGAGCATACCGGTCTTGCTCAATTGCAAAAGACCGTCATCACGTCTCCATGAGGACCAAAGGGCAAGTTCATTTTTCCGCTTGATCATCCGCCTGAAATTTATACCCCACTCCTGTATTTCAGATCTCTTAAACCGCAGGGTGGTAAAAGGGATAACAATTTCGACAACCCAGCCATTATCAGTGATTCGCGCGGCAACATCCCATATACCGTTCCAATCGTAATTAACCCTGTCCGCTCCAAGAGTATTACCACCACCGCGCTGTCTGCTGCTGCCCCCTCTTCTTCGACGACTTCCGGATCCACCTATCTTTGCATCCAGACGGGCCCCGTTGGGATTTGTTCTGAAATAAAACCCGCCACGTTTGTCGTTAAAAGTATCAAGGATCAACGTAAAATTATCATCATACTCCAGAAAGCCGTCCACCTGCATTTCATTATGGATGATCTTCTCAGGTTCCGAATCATAACATTTAACGCCTACATATACATTTACATCATCGTAAAGAACACAAACTTCTGTTTTTTCAGTTGCCGGATCGCCCTCAAAAGGCTCTTGCTGTGTGAAGTTTGATACCGGAATTGCACTTTTCCATGAAGGTTCATTCAGGATACCGTCAAGTTCTATGGGTGATTGAATAAAATCGGCAGTGATTGATCTTTTTTCGTCCTCAATATTAAACAGAGTAGATTGGGAAATCTCATCGGTTAAAACACTGATAGTAAAATCGTCAGGAAGACGATCGATGCCTTTTTCTAAATTCCATAAGATACGTTTGTTTGGGCCTGGAGTTACATTTTCTCCCACATCACCGGAGAGAGCATCAGGTTTAACAGTAAAACTTTCACTGCCATCCAGTGAAACCTCGACTGATATATTTGAGCTTACAGGGGAGTTGAGATTATAGTAAATAGCAATCCTGTCATCCGATATATGATAATACCGTATATTTTCTACAATATCAGCACATTCAGAAGAGGTGGATGTTAATGCGAAAAGGAATAAACATATGTATAGGATAATAATTTTAGACCGAAAAAACAAAATGATATTTGCCTTTGGTTTAATTGATTCATAATTTCTTTTGAAATAAAAATCGCA
>JBHPFF010000027.1:0-28572 GCA_042572165.1 Candidatus Latescibacterota bacterium
GTGGTTAAATATTGATAATAATGGTGTACTCTCGGGAACTCCCTCAAATGATAATGTCGGCTCAGGTATACCTGTAACTGTTCAGGTGATCGACAGCAACCAGGCCACTGCCGAAGCCTCATATACGATCGATGTTATTGGTGTTATTGATGTCAACAATCCGCCGGTAATCGCAACCACTGAGATTCCGAATGCAGTCGAAGATGTGGCGTACAGTGTCACTATAGATGTCAATGACCCTGATGACGGCGATACTCACACGTTTGAGCTTGTAACCGGCCCCGGATGGTTATATATAGATCCGAATAACGGTGTGCTCTCGGGTACTCCATCAAATGACGATGTCGGGTCTGCTATACAGGTGGCTGTCCGTGTGACTGACAGCGATCAGGACACTGCCGAAGTCTCATATACGATTAATGTTAAAAATGTAAACGCTTCACCTGTGATCGTAACGTCTGATATCCCGGATGCAACCGAGAATGAGGAGTACGGGGCAACTATAGAAATTATTGATTCTGATGACGGCGATACACATACGTTTGCGCTTCCGACTGGACCCGTGTGGTTATCTATAGATCCAAATAACGGTGTACTTTCAGGAACTCCTTCAAATGAAGATGTCGCATCAGACATACAAGTGACTGTCCGGGTCACTGACAGCTATCAGGCCACTGCCGAAGCCTCATATACGATAAATGTTCTGAATGTCAATAACGCGCCGGTATTCGTGACCACGGAATTACCGAATGCAGTCGAGGAAACAGCATATTCCAACACACTGAAAGTTGACGACCCTGACACTGACGACACCTTCACATTTGAGCTACTTGAAAGCCCCGCATGGTTATCAATGGATGAAATGGGTGTGCTTTCAGGGACACCGTCAAATGAAGATGTCGGTATTGATATTCCAGTTAAAATAACTGTTACAGATGCCGAGGGTCTTGCCGATACACTGTCCACTGTAATTGTTGTAATAAATGTCAACGATTCGCCTGTCTTTATTACAACAGAATTATCGGATGCCAATGAGGGTGTTGCATATGCGGATACTGTTGAAGTTACTGATCAGGACGGCGATGAAATCATTAATTATGAAATGTTTGAAGGTCCTGAGTGGTTGACAATTGACAACAATGGTATTTTATCAGGAACGCCGATCATAGATGATGTTGGTTCGGGATTACCGGTTTCAATAATAGCAGAGGATTCCGATGGTTTGGCGGATACTCTTTTCACAAGTATAAATGTATTGCCTGATGTTGTCATAAGTAAAATTATCATTGCTCCTGGAGATACACTTGTCAATATAAAGGAAACTATTCAGTATATAGCTACAGCTTTAAACATTCTCGAAAATATTGTTGAAGGAGCGGATATCCAATGGTCTGTTGAAGGAGAAATTGGTAAAATTGACAAAAATGGTGAATTTACCGCTCAACGTGTGGGTTCAGGTTATGTTGTTGCTACTGTCGGCGAAATATCGGCAGAAGCATCTGTTACAGTAAGCGAATACCAAGTGATACCGTTACAAATTGAGGAGAATGATTCGGTTATTATTATAGGACTGCAGTATCCTCTTAATATTCTGAACGGCATGAAATTAGACTTCCCGGAGGGGGCTTTTTCGGATATAATCACGGTTAATTTCACCATTCCGACTTTTGCACATGCTGATTACAATACAAATGAAGTTTCTTTCGAAAAAGATATTATATCAGGAGTATCCTTTGAGGTGCTTGTTAACGGTGAAGTTGTCAGCCCCTATTACTTTGATGTACCGGTTGAAGTAACCATACCTTATGATAAAGACCTTCTGGATAAACTGGGAATTGATCCTGCTTTGCTCACAATGTTTTTTGTAACTCCCTCTGGAGATTTTGATTCTGAGGGCATTACCGATGTCGTTATTGATGAATTCACAAATATGGTTACCGGTAAAGTAATTCATTTTTCTGATATTGCAGTTGGATCAAAAATTCTCGGTCCGGCTATGCTTGGTGATTTCGATTACAATAAGACTGTGGATTTCTATGATTTTGTTCAGCTTGTGGTTTACTGGAATGCGGGTAAAACTTATGGTGATATTGTAGGTAAACCTGATGGGGCAAATCCACCGGGACCTCTTCCCTGGTACAAAGATGATCATCCTTATCCCCCTGATGGAGCAGTTGATTTTGAGGACTTCGCAGTATTTGCTCTGATGTACAACTGGTATCATTCTCAGGATTCGGGAGCTTTAGCAAAGCCTGCTATCGCAGCTAAAACAGCACCTTTTGAATTTGCACCTGGCTTAAACTGGGATAAAAACGAATATAATACTGGCGATACTTTCATGGTTACCATGAATGCCGGGAACATAACCGATTTCCTTGGTGCTGAAATCAAACTGGACTATGACAGCTCAATTTTAAAGGTTAACAGTGTAAATTCAGGATTAGCAATGAGCGGCGCTGATTTTGAAGCTCCTGTACAGTACAAATCATCAGGGGATATGCTAACCGCTAATACTGTTGTTTTAGGCAGTTTGGATGCCGGACTTTCACTGGAGGGAAAAAATATATTTGAGGTTGAATTTGAAGTGATCGGAGAAGGTAATTTCAATATTGAACTTACAGACACTGATCTAAGAAACTTCATGAATACTCAGTTAAGAGTTCATTTTTACAAGTTTAATAATGAAAATACGGTATTATCCGGAAAAGCTACTCATACTACTATGCCTCTTGCCTTTGGATTGTTACAGAACTACCCAAATCCGTTCAATATGAGTACGACCTTAGTTTATTCTTTGAATGAAGACGGCAAAATAACCCTCAACATATACAATGCCATCGGTCAGCTGGTTGCAACACTTGAAAACAGAAATAGAAATGCCGGTAAATATACAATAGTATGGAATGGTACGGACAATGAAGGTAACGAAGTAACTTCAGGTATTTATATAGTTAGTTTACGGCAGGGTAGACATTTTGATACAAAGAGAATAATACTGGTTAAATAAAAGGCAAGTCATGAGAAAACCCGGTATATATAAAATAAATAATATTTTAAAAGTAACGATGACACTGCTGATTTGTTTGCTCGTTGTTACCGGGTGCAAATGGGTCACCTCACCATCCGATGATAAACAGGATGTATTTTCAATTAGATTCTATCCCTCGAATGTTGAAATTGAGGAAAATGAAGAAATTGACGTGTATATATGGGTTGATGATGCAAGGAATCTTATTGCAGCCCGTTTTACAATCTCATTTGATCCTTCGGTTGTCGAGGTTACGGAAATCCAGACCAGTGGTATTGATTTTATTTTTTTGGATGCAGATGCAAATGTACTTGAAATGGAAAATAGTTTTGATAATGATAAAGGTATAGTCGTTGTTGGCATCGGAGCTTTGAAAGAAGGATTTACGGGTGCAAACGGCAGCGGTTCACTTGCATCAATAACTTTCAAGTCAAAGAGAATTGGGAAGAGTGATCTCATTTTTATTAACACTGAAAAGGATGATTTAATAACAACCGCTTATTCCTCAAGCGATCCCAGAGGCTGGGTTGATGTATCAAGTGTCATCTCAGATGGTTCCGTTGTGGTTAGGGAACACGTTGAAGAATCAACAGATGGACAGCAAACAGAATAACAATTTATTATCAAAACGGTCTTCTTAAAAAATTCGACCAGCGGTGTTTACACATATCAGATTAAAACTGGAAATATCAGTCAGTCCAAAAAAACTTATGCTTTTAAAATAGTATCTAAAATTGAATTTATTATAGAAGGTGGAGTGTTTTAATACACTCCTTTTTTATTTCATAAATTTTTAAACACGGTATATCATTTCCCTTGATCTCTGGAAGTTTCAGACAATCGGAAAAACTATTATTTATGAAGTAAGTATATTCCTTCCATGTTGTGAACAAATCTTTCCCGGAAATTCTTACGGTCAGGGAATGCAACTGCAAACCTGTCTCTACTTTATTCCGTACCCATTTCATTGGAACCAATCAAAAATGAATGGAACATTTCAAAACTGAACTGCCGACACATAAAAAAACGATTGAATCTAGCCGGAAAAAATGATATGTTTCATTGAAATATCCATGGAAAGCAACTCTTAACTCATATTTAAGTTAATATGGATAATTTATAAATAAGTTGTAAGATTGCTTTTTCAACGCTTGTTTCCCACATTCTTTCCTGCCGGGAAGGTCATAGATCATGATACGACAGGTACTGCGCTTCGCTTTCTTATCAAACATGGTTCTGGTTGCTATTATAGCCACAAAAGGATATTCCCACGCCCAGAAATCACCTGATGTACCGAAACTTGTTCTTGCATTTTATTACAACTGGTATCAGAACCCGGATATCTCCGGCCGCTGGGCGCATTGGAATGAATGTGATTTCAGAGAGCGCGATCCGGGGAGAACCGACGGCAGAGGCTACCACGACGACCTCGGCGCATTCCACACACCCGTTCTGGGCCCATACGATTCGCAGGATCCCGAGGTTGCAAGACTGCATGTTGAGTGGGGCAGAAAAACAGGAATAGATGTGTTCATTGCTACGTGGTGGAAAAGGGAAACGAAAAAGTTCGAGAACATCCTCAACGCCGCAGCTGAGGGCGGCATGCAGGTCAGTCTCTATTACGAGATTATCCCGGACAAAGATCCCGATGAGGCTGTTACAGACCTTCTCTGGGCACTCGATAATTACGGCTCGACACCCGGTTTTTTCCGGCTTGGCGGCAAGCCTGTAATCTTCATCTACGGGCGGGCAATGAACCAGATATCCATGGATGACTGGAAAGGAGTGATCAAACGGGTAAAAGCACGTCACGATGTTGTACTCATCGCCGATTCGACCAACAGGGATGTTATCGAGAATTTCGACGGTGCTCACACATACAATGTTGTCGGCACAATCAAAAGAGGTGTTGACATGCAAGCCTTTTACAAGAAATTCAAAACAGCCTGCAGTGAAGCGGGTGTGATCTCTTCGGCGACAGTTATCCCCGGGTTTGATAACTCACGCGTCCGTAAAAATTACCTCTATGTGGACAGGAGAGAAGGAGAATTGTATAACGAGCTCTGGTCTTATGCGCTCGAGAGCGATCCCGACTGGATGATCATCACCTCTTTCAATGAATGGCACGAGGGTTCGGAGATCGAGCCGAGCAAAGAACTCGGAGATCGCTATCTCAAACGAACCGCCGCCTGGATTAGCAAGTTCAAGGACACTGAGTAGAACCGACATTACTCTGGTACAGCGCTCTTTCCGGAACATGGCAGTAAGCTCTGGCACCAGAATAACATGCCTGAGAAGATGGTTTAATCAATAATATATGAACCTTTGAGAGTTATATTTTCCAAATGTTTTTACCGGGCAAAATTAATATATGATAACCATGCTATACTAAGGATTGATCTTTAGTTTTCCCCTGTCTCGTTAAGGACGTAATTATGAATCCTGCTATAAAAGAAAAAATTGACAACCGCACATATTGCGTGGGAGTAATAGGCCTGGGATATGTTGGACTCCCTCTCACTCTGGTAGCAGTAAATCAGGGTTTCCCAACAATAGGATTTGATATTGATCAATCAAAAATTGAAATGCTCCATTCCGGCAGGACTTATGTAAATCACATTCCAGACGATGTAATAAATGCTATGAATAAAACGGGGAAGTTTGAGACAACCTCGGATTTTTCCGAGATAAATCGTGTAGATGCGATTATTATTTGTGTGCCTACGCCGCTGACCTCTCATCGTGAACCTGATATGTCATATATTACCTCCACATTGGAATCTATCTATACTCATTTGAAAAAAGGCCAGCTTGTTGTTCTCGAATCAACGACATATCCCGGCACTACCGATGAGGTTATGCTGCCGATTCTTGAAAAGAGCGGGTTACGATGCGGTTCGGATATTTATCTGGCGTATTCTCCTGAAAGGGAAGATCCCGGAAACAAAGATTTCACTACGAGCAAGATACCTAAAGTGGTTGGCGGGTATAACAGTGAGTCGTGCGATATTGCCACATACCTTTACCAGCAGCTGGTTGTTGAGGCAATACCAGTATCCTCAACCCGCACAGCGGAAGCCGTTAAACTTACCGAGAACATTTTCCGCAGTGTGAACATTGCTCTGGTCAATGAATTGAAAGTTATATACTCAAAAATGGGTATTGATATATGGGAGGTGATCGATGCCGCAAAAACAAAGCCTTTTGGTTTTATGCCGTTTTATCCGGGACCGGGACTCGGAGGACACTGCATCCCTATTGATCCATTCTATCTCACATGGAAGGCACGTGAATATGATTCTCCAACACGTTTCATTGAAATTGCAGGCGAGATCAACACTGCCATGCCAATGTATGTCATCCAGCAACTGATGGACGCTTTGAATGAACATGGAAAAGCCTTAAAGAATGCATCCGTTCTGTTAATCGGAGTGGCTTATAAGAAGGATGTGGATGACCTCCGTGAAAGTCCGGCATTAAAACTGCTCGATATGCTTTTGGTAAAGGGGGCGTATGCTGATTATCATGATCCATTTGTCCCGATCATTACTAAGACTCGTAAATATCCAGACCTTGCAGGATTGAAAAGCGTAGACTTGACACCTGAAACCGTTAAAAATTATGACGCTGTCCTTATAACAACCGATCATTCAACTATCGATTACGATGAACTTGTACAGAATGCACAATTGGTCGTCGATACCCGTAACGCCACCAAAAATGTAAAGCATGGAAGGGAAAAGATTTACAAGGCTTAAAGACGTCAAAACGACGATTATTTACGCTCACGTTTTAAACCGCGGTGCCAAGAACGTGATAAGTCCGGCTGATATTAGGGTTTTATACAGCCTGTATAAGATTCCTACAAAACTAATGATAATTGTATTTTAACAGATTGATAATTATAATATTACACGGTTTTTTCAGATTTTTCATTGGGGTCTTATATAGCTCAAATAGCTGTATATAGGTTCTTAGCACAGTTCTGTATAAGCCCCTAGTTTGGCTGCAATACTAAGGAGGAACCAATTAATACGAACACAAAGCGAGTGCTCTTCTGGACTCCGAGGGTTCTGTGCATTCTTTTCGCAATGTTTTTGAGTCTGTTTGCTTTAGACGTATTCAGTGAAGGGTATGGCTTTGGGAAAACAATTCTTGCTCTGCTAATCCATCTAGTACCAGTATACATTTTTGTCATCGTATTAGTCATAGCATGGCGTTGGGAATGGGTTGGAGCGATCCTGTTCACCGCTTTAGCGTTGTTCTATCTAGTCTGGAGCTGGGGACGATTCCATTGGAGCGTTTATTTGGTAATTTCCGGTCCCCTGGTCTTGCTAGGTGTTCTTTTTCTGTTCAACTGGATATACAGAGCACAGTTGCGAACGCGATAGTTGCAACCTAACCAGCGGTTGCACCTGACCGCCTTGATTTTGATTATAGATAACAGCGGCAGGTGAACCGCAGACCGTTAGGCGGTAGTTGAAGCCTATAACATTTTAACTGGTGAAGAGATGGCAAAAATTTATGATGGTAAAAAGACGGCAAAATTAGGTACTAAAAAGAGGCCCGCTGTTGTTAATGTTCAAACCGAAGAAAGATTGAAAGAAGTAGCATCAAAATTTGAAGAAAAAGGCTGGAAATACACAATTGGATTGGAACCGGATAAACCAGAGGATATTACCGATTTAGAAATATTATTAAATCCACTAAAAACTAAGATAGCTGAAAAGAAAGTTAGACGTAATGAGCCCTGCCCATGTGGAAGCGGGAAAAAGTATAAAAAATGCTGTGGTAGTTGAACCGCAGACCGTTAGACACTATTTCTGATGTATTGATCTTATAAGAACAAAACTGTGTCGTAATGTTATCCCTAATGATTTTGATTTGGGAAATATTAATTTAGAATAAATATTATTTTTGTAAAATAACAAAGCAACACAGATACCCGGAGATACTCCATGAAACCTTCCCGTTGTGACGCCCAGAACCGATCGTATTACCGTCTGTTTTCCGTAGTTCTAGCCGCCTTCATGCTTCTGTCCATCACTTCATGTTCGCACAATATCAAGATCTACCCCGCTCCGGCGGAAGAGGAGTTATCCACCGCTTTCACAGTTGCTGTGGAAGGCCGTGAAGTCCCTGTCCACACAGCGATAGTCGCGTCGGCTGAGCCTATACCTCGCTTGACAGTCTCACACGAGGGATTCGGGACTGCCTCCTTTGCCTATTTCGATATGCAGGGCGCAGTCCAGGTGACCGTGACCTGTCTGGAAATGGTCAAATCGGTAAAGGTATTACCGTCATCGTTCGGCATCGTTCCGCAAGTGGATGGTCAGCGGATAAACCTCACACTCGATGAGCCACGGCATCTGACCATCGAGGTCAACGACGACTGGCACGAGTCTCTCCATATCTTTGCCAATCCTTTCGAGGAGAACGTTCCGGATCCTGATGATCCCAATGTCATCTACTTCGGTCCGGGTATCCACGAGGTTACTAGCTTCGAAGTCGTGGATAGTACTACGGTTTACATCGCTGGCGGTGCGGTGGTGCGCTGTATCATCAAGCCGGACGATGATTACCGAACCAACAGACGCACCAAGCGCAAAAACTACTCTCCCTCCTTCGTACTACGCGGGAAAAACATTACCTTCCGTGGCAGAGGGATCATCGACGCCGGTGCCTGCCCTGTGCACGCCCGCAACATGATCTACATCCGTGATTCGGCGGATGTTAACCTGGAAGGAGTGATATTGCTGGATTCAAGCCCATGGACTGTCCCCATCCGCCGCTCCGATCGTGTTCATGTGAACAATATCAAAGTCATCGGATACCGCGCCAACTCCGACGGCATCGACATCTGCAACAGCCGCGATGTTACTGTGGAGAACTGTTTTCTCCGCACCCTCGACGACCTGATCGTCATTAAGTCTGACCGAGGGCAGGGGGAGGTCAGGAACATCCGGGTGCGGAAGTGCGTGCTCTGGAACGAACTCGCTCATGCCCTGAGCATAGGCGCGGAACTCCGCGAGGATGTGGACGACGTGATCTTTGAGGACTGCGACGTGATCCATGACGTGGGACGCGAGTGGGCTCTCCGGATATATCACTGCGATTCGGCTGTAATGAGCAACATCCGCTTCGAGAACATACGTATAGAGGAAGCTCGAAGGCTGATCTCCCTCTGGATCGGCGTTACGAGGTGGACACTGGAGGATGAGCGGGGACATATTCAGGGTCTCACGTTTAAGGATATTTCCGCTGTTTCCGCCCTCAGAGACAATACGTTGATTGGCTTTCAGGACGGCCCCGACTGGAAACCTTATATGCCTGACGGTGCGCGAATCGAGCTGACTGGATTCGATGACGAACACGCCGTGGAGGACGTGCTCTTCCAGAATGTGACGGTTGATGGAAAGGCTATCGACCTCGGGGATGTGAATATGAATGAGTTTGTGCGGAATGTGCGTTATCAGCCATGATTTACGGTTTAGTAAAATAGCTAACTTTTTTATTTGGGATAATTTGCTAAGAGTTCTTTATAAACTACTTGACAGAATCCACAAAATTCTGTATTTACCTTTCATATTGATTGTTTGTGTAGTACTAATGTAGGATTGAGTACTATGAGACATATCCTTTTAAATCATTACTCCGGCTTTGCACCAATTACCGTCCGACTATAACCATGCCTATGGAATGTTCGAACATTTGTAAAACCAGCTTATTCCAAAAGAGTAAAAACTTTTCGTTCTGTATAATATTCTGCTGTAAATATTTCTTTCACCTTAACATGCTTATGACCTAACCAGCGGTTGCACCTGACTGCCTTGTCTCTGTGAGATTTTTTTATAGATAGTTGCGGCAGGTGAACCGCAGACCGTTAGGCCAGTGACAACCAACAGCGAAGCAGGAAAGTAGGAGAACATATCTGGAAGGCAGTTTTCGGCACTATGCCATTGGGAGTGAACAAACACAACGGAGAAGAACAATGAGTGACTCGAAGAAATTGACCACGGCGGCGGGGATACCCATTGACGACAATCAGACATCTCTGACAGCCGGAGAACGCGGCCCGACATTGATGCAGGATCATCATCTGCTTGAGAAACTGTCCCACTTCAATCGGGAACGTATTCCTGAGCGTGTTGTGCATGCAAAGGCGGCTGGTGCACACGGTGTATTCACCGTCACGCAGGACATCACGAAATACTCCAAGGCCAAGATATTCTCAGATATTAGTAAGAAAACGGAAGTCTTCGGCCGGTTTTCTACTGTTGCAGGGGAGAAAGGATCTGCGGACACCGTGCGAGATGTCAGAGGCTTTGCCTTGAAGTTCTACACTGAAGAAGGAAACTGGGATCTGGTGGGAAACAACACACCGACGTTCTTCATCCGAGATGCCATTAAGTTCCCGGACTTCATTCACACTCAGAAGCGTGATCCTCAGACTAATGTGAAGGCGGATACTCCACAATGGGATTTCTGGTCACAGGTTCCCGAATCACTGCATCAAGTGACCATTCTGTTCTCGGATCGCGGGATCCCAAGGGGGATTCCCTTTATGAACGGATATGGAAGTCACACCTATAGCTTCATCAACGCCAACAACGAGCGCTTTTGGGTCAAATTCCACTTCAAGACCCAACAGGGCATTCAGTGCATAATGCCGGAAGAAGCGGATCGGATTGCCGGCGAGGATGCGGACTATCATACTCATCAGCTGTTTAACATGATAGAGCGTGGCGACTTTCCAAAGTGGACTCTCTCCATCCAGATCATGCCTGAATTGGACGCAGAGCACTATCGCTGGAACCCCTTTGACCTGACCAAGGTCTGGCCTCACGGCGACTATCCATTGATCGAGGTCGGAATTATGGAGATGAATCGAAATCCCAAGAACTACTTTGCCGAAGTGGAGCAGGCTGCATTTTCGCCAGCAAATGTTCCTCCCGGCATATCCTTCTCACCTTGCAAAATGCTCCAGGCTCGCATTTTCTCCTATGCGGATGCTCAACGGTATCGCCTGGGCGTAAACTTCGAGCGTCTGCCGATAAATTATCCGCACGCTACGAAAACGAACAACTATCAACGCGACGGGCGCATGAGATTCGATGACAACGGTGGGTCGTCACCGAACTACGAGCCGAATAGTTTCGGCGGTCCAAAGGCAAACGCTGCTTACAGAGAGCCCCCGCTGAAGATCTCCGGCGATGCCGACCGCTACGAGCAGAAGAGGGGGGTTGATGATGACTACGTTCAGCCGGGCAACCTTTATCGATTGATGCCGACCGACGAGCAAGAAAGGCTGATCGAAAACATCGTCGGCAGTCTCAAGAACGTGCCGAAAGAAATCCAAGAGAAGATGGTTGCCCATCTCCGCAGAGCGGATCAAGCATACGGTGATGGTGTTGCACAAGCACTGGGCTTGGTGTGAGAGCATAACAACCGGAGCGGTTCATCCGAGGCGTTAGAAAAAAAGAGTTAACGTCACACAACCAAAGGTGAAGAAATTATGTTTACCCTGGAGAGATTTTATTTGCGCTTGTTAATCATCATTACTCTGCTAGCAGTGTGCATTCTCGGTGGCTGTAAAGGCTCGCAAAGAGATTACTCAAAGGGAAATGGTGGCGGTACAAGTACTGTCTCAGTTGATTCAGCTTTCAACACTAAGGAGCGCCTTGGTAAGTTGCTGTTTTTTGAGAAGAGCCTTTCGACACCACCAGGCCAAGCCTGCTCAGCCTGCCACGCTCCAGAAATAGCCTTCGCTGACCCGGTAACGGATTTGCCGGTTTCCAAAGGAGCCCGTCCTGGTCTATATGGCAATCGAAATGATATGACGATTGCCTATGCAGCTTTCGTACCGCCTTTGCACCGCAACAAAGAGGAGGGTATCTGGGTTGGTGGGCTATTCTGGGATGGCCGGGCTAACTCTTTGGCTGAGCAGGCCCAGGGTCCACCGCTAAATCCCTTGGAAATGGCCAATCCCGACACGCTGACTATTGCCGAGAAACTACGAGCCCTTAGCTACGCCGCGCTTTTCACTGAAGCCTACGGCCCCGATGCCTTGAGCAATCCAAGTACAGCCTTCACCAACATGGCAGACGCTATTGAGGCCTTTGAGAAGACATCCGAGGTGAGTCCATTCAGCTCGAAGTACGACCACTGGCTGCGGGGTGAAACTGAACTAAGTAATCAGGAACTGCATGGATTAAAGCTTTTCGAGGCTGAAGATAAGGGTAACTGTGCTGATTGTCACCCAGGCAGACCCGCAGAGGACGGCTCACCACCACTTTTCACTGATTTCACATATGATAACCTGGGTACACCACGGAATCCGGAAAATCCCTTCTACTCTTTGCCACCGGAGCTGAATCCCGACGGCTTAGCATTCGTTGACCTTGGTTTGGGCAAGACTGTCAATGATCCGGCGCAGAATGGCAAGTTTCGTGTGCCAACTCTTCGCAACGTGGCGGTCACCCCTCCCTACATGCACAATGGTGTTTTTAAGACGCTGTTCAATGTGGTGGCCTTCTACAACACCCGCGACGTGGCTGAGTGGCCAGCCCCGGAGGTCTCTGAGAACGTAAACATGGAGGAACTGGGGGAACTAGGGCTGACCAACCAGGAACTCGAGGATCTGGTCGCTTTCCTCAGAACCCTAACCGACGGTTGGAATGAGTTAGATTCAAACGAGCAATGAACTGAGGAATCACTAAATAGAAAAACAGCTTTGTTTAAGATTTTCTAACAATCATTTCCAGCGGATGCCTATCTTGTTGTGTTAAAGGTAGTTTGGCGGATTTTCAAATTTCATCTGTTTTTCGCATGCCAGGATGCTGAATTTACCTGCACCGCTGAAACGAGTCGTTATGTGTCTCTGATAGATAGAGAGGAGTATCATGGAGTGGCATAATGAATAACTCATTAAAAGGAGCCTTTTTATCAGGTTTGGTGTTCCCTGGCCTAGGTCAGGTTATTCTAAAACACTATAAACGAGGTGCTGTTTTAATGCTTGTGGTTTCAGCCAGTATGTTGGTTATTCTAATCAAAGCATTAAAACAAGCCATTGCTATCATGGAAAAGGTTGTGTTGGAAGGTAGTGTAATCAATATGAGTACGATCTCGAACGCAGCCACCCAGGCTGCCACCACTTTTGATAGCCCCATTTTAAAGCTTCTCCTGTTATTGATAATCTTCTGCTGGATCATTGGGATTGTTGACGCTTACAGAATCGGGAGAAAAAAAGACCTTGAAAGCCGTTTGGCGAGTCAAGCCTCAAATGGCAATGATAGATGTTAAAAATGAGATAAAACCTTTTATGAGACAATTACTGTATAAGGATGCGGTGTATAGAACTAGTTCTAAAACTATTTCCTCGTTTGCAAAAACCTTCCCTGAACTTACATTTTATAGTCAGTTTCTTGCTATTACCTTTAAAGCAAGTGCGAAAGCAAAACAGAATCGGTATGATGATGTAGAGTGGTGTCAGAGTAGCTTTGATGTTCTCCGATCATTAGAAAGCGTTGGGATGTGTATAGAGATTACCGGAGTTGAGAATATTAAACAACTCGAGACTCCATGTGTTGTGATTGGCAATCACATGAGTGTCCTTGAAACAGTCATCCTTCCTAGTATTATTCTACCAATTCGGAAAATGACATATATTGTTAAACAAAGTTTGCTTGAGTACCCTGTATTTAGACACATCATGCGCTCCCGGGATCCTATTGCTATCAGTAGGACGAATCCTCGCCATGATTTGAAGGCCGTGCTGGAAGGTGGATTGGACAGACTGAAAAATGGAATATCAATTATCGCCTTCCCCCAAACAACCCGAACATGCTCATTTGATCCCACACAGTTTAGCACGATCGGCATCAAACTTGCCCAAAAGGCCAACGTTCCCATTGTTCCCCTTGCTCTGTTAACTGATGCCTGGGGGAATGGGAAATATGTCAAAGACTTTGGAAAAATCGATTCATCAAAAAACGTCCATTTTTCTTTTGGGGAACCGATGTGGATTCAAGGTCGAGGAAACAATGAACATCAAGCAGTCATTCAGTTTATAAACCGGAAACTGCAAGAATGGAATAATGAAAGATAAAGTGTATAGTAACCAAAGAACAGATGCTGTATTGCTTACGCCCTATGGCTTTGCTTATCAGAGCGGTAATCTAAAGTAGAAGAAAAATAATTAATTGATACATACAGTTAATAGTAAACTGGAGTTTTGCCCTAACAAAAGCATGCGGCGGTCTGAAGGACAGTGTTTCCAATTAGTTAAGTCTGTTGCATCGGTCAAAGTTTTCATATAATTGAAGGTTGGTGCGCCGTAGCCTTTCAGCCGCTTATGCAAACCGTTAGGCACAATTTTTGATTTATTTATCCTAATAGACCTAATGTCAAAAAAGCAGGTGAGTTATGTTTAGAAAATGTCTTTTTTTTATATCGTTATTTATTAGTATTGTTCATTTCTCATTTAATCAACTTCACGCTGTAGAAATACATAAACAAAACCCTCAAGATCAACAAAAGGCTAGTGATGATTCTTCTAAAGAGAAAAAAGTCTATTTCACCATTCGCTTAGGTGAGGGGGGATTTCGTGATGATCGATCCCCTATTGGCAAATTAGGCGGCGATCAGCTTACACTGGATATCAAACCAGGGAAGTATCCTGTTGCAATTTCGATTTCCGGTGAATATTACACAAACAGCGCCGATCCAACTCATTCATATGAAATAGCCGGCTTAACTGTAATTAATTTGCTTTATATGACAAAACTGCTCAAAAGCGAGAGGGCAAATGTTTTTCTGGGAGGAGGCATTGGCAGGCTCGAAGTCCCAAAAGGTGAAAATGAGCCTGATGCTGTGGTAAAGGGTACCATGTATGACATCGAAGGAGGAATTAATGTCAGGCTGTTCTGGAAGATAGGTTTCTACGGTGTAGGCAAGTACTTATATGCTAAGAAGAAAAGTAACAGCATTAAAGTGATCGATTTCAGTGAATGTATTGTTTTATTGGGATTTACCATTAACTTTGGTGTTTAGATTTTTTCCATATAGCTTAAATTTATAGATAAGCATTGTACCTAACTAGCTGTTCCATCTGACCGCCTAAGCTCAGTGAGTTTTTCAACTTTTGACTATAGATAGACCAGTGGCAGGTGAACTGCAGACCGTTATGTGTAAAATATATACGTTGAAAGGTATTGTATAATAAAATCCAAACTACTATTCTTTGTCGCTATCATGCACTTTCTCACTGGCTGCTCTTACGGGTTTAAGCACTCTATAGAAGATCGGATGCAAAAGGTTCTTGACAAGGGAATTAGTAAATACAATGTGAGAGGTGCTTCCGCAGCGATTATATTCCCTGACGAACAAATATGGACTGGAGTAAGTGGAATTTCTCACGATACTGTAGCCATGAAACCGGATATGTTATTTGCCATCGGAAGTATCACCAAAAATGTTGTTGCTGCTCTTACACTAAAGCTTGTAGAAGAAAACGTTCTATCGCTCGAAGATCCATTGTCAAAATGGCTTCCAAGTTATCCCCATGTAGATAGCATGATAACCATACGTCAACTCCTTAATCATACAAGCGGCCTTTATATGTTTTGGGATAATGAGCAAATTTGGGATGAACTGAAAAAAGACAGGACAAAAATATGGAAACCCGAAGAGGTGTTGAGTTACATCAAAGAACCATATTTTAAACCTGGGGACGGCTATCGCTACTCTAATACAAACTATTTATTGATGGCAATAATCATTAAAAAAGCAACCGGTTCCTCTCTTTCTACTGAATTCAGAGAGCGGTTCTGGCAAACCATGGGTATTGAAAACACCTATCTTTCCATAGAGGAAAATATCCCGGGGAATCAGGCTCATGTATATGGAGATAATTTCCAATTTGGGGATTCGAATATTGATGTAACATTCCTCCCGAGAGCATCTCATGAAAGTATTACATACGGCTCTTCCGGGATATTTATTACTGCTGAAAATTTAGCGCGTTGGTCTCATGCCCTTTTCGAAGGAAAGATTCTGCAGCAGCAATCAATGGATGAAATGCTGCAATTTGTAAAATTCAAACCTTTTGCAAATATGAGAGCCTACGGATTAGGAGTGCAGGTCTATACACGCAGTTTTTCCTCTGGGAAAGAAGCAATTGGACATGGTGGTGGAAATATTGGAACAACGACCTATATGGTTTATTTGCCGAAATATCACGTGAGTATTGTTGTAATGATCAATGCTTACCCAAACAAAAGTGCTGATGTTATAACGAAAGGATTGATTCGAATAGTACTAAAAGAATTAAAGGCAATAGGTTTTATTCCCTATTTTGATTTCTTCCCGACTGGATTCTACATAATCTGTATTTTAATATCTGTGACAATTATGGTTATATTTCGAATAAAGAGAAACCAGAAATCATTTCAAATTTAGAAGTATTTTAGCGGTAAGGTAAACACATAACAAGCTGTTGCAAGCAACAACAGAGCGCTTCGTGACTTAGAGTTGAAAATTGATGTGCTTTTTAAATTAATTTGATTTATCAGTTCTGCGCCATGTATCCCTGTTGCGCCTGAACAGCAGAGTTAAAACACAACAGATTGATATTTAAGATATTACACGTTTTTTCTATATTTTTCATTGGGATCTTATACAGCTCAAATAGCTGTATATAGGTTATTATACCAGTTCTGTATATGCCCTAGTTAGGCACTATTTCTGTTATATTGACCTTAAAGGATCATAAAAAAAAGGAGGGGAGCCATGTTTGGAAAATATCTTCTCTCATTATTGTTATTTCTCATTATTTTTTATTTCTCCTCTAATCAACTTTACGCTCAGGAAGAAGAAGGCGAAATTATTATTATCAGTGAACGTGTAGGTGAAGAAATTGACAAGGAGGAAAGAGAAAAATTCGAATTATTTCCGGATATAAAAGGATTTCAATCAGCGGTTTTACTCAAGTTACCCGACAATAGATATATTTTTAGAATAACTCATCTGGATGAGCAAACTGGTGAGTTGAAAATAGAGCTTAAACAAGTGTCTCAGGAATCAATCAATAATATTAGATACCAAATCGATATAAAGCCCTGGGAAATCTTAAAAAAAATCGAAGCACGAAAACCTCAAGATTTAAAAAAAGATGTTTATGAAGAGCCAGCTATGGTTGAAGAAAAACCAAGAGATCTAAAACATGAGTCATATCCTGAGCTTGGGGTGGTATTCTCATTGATAATGAATCCAACTCTTGGGTATTGGTTTGGACCAGTTGGTGTTAGAGTTGCAGGAATGTATCTAGGTGATGATCATAATGAGTTTCATCTTAATCTTAGATATAAGTTTTCAGATAATGAAAATACCCAACAAAGTATAAATCTTTTGTCCGAGAGAATTGTCGGAAGTGATCCGGGTGCTGATTATCATTTTACTTGTCTTGGAGTTGCGTATGGTCTGAATTTTTCTATTAAAGGATATAGAGGATTTTTTATAGAAATGGGCATGGCAAAAGTATTACATGATAAGCTAGGCAATTTAAAAAATGACCCTTTTGTTCCTTGCGGTACATTTGGTTATATCTATCGTTTTACTCCATAATAAACTCTTCAAGAAAGCAAATAAGAAACTCTTTAACATCACATATTTTGGTGCAAAAGATCCCGAACATAAGGAGTGGGATAAAACCTCTGCAGGCTCTTTTAAGATGCCGAATATTTATTATTGACAAACTATCTATATAATTTATTTTATCCAGCCTCTATAAGATTCCTGCTAAATTAGGGATAATTAAAATATAACAAATTGAAATTAATAATATTACACATTTATTTTGGATTTTTCATTGGGGTCTTATATAGCTCAAATAGCTGTATACTCGTTGCGCTGCAACGAAGCGAATAGGTTCTCAGCATAGAATTTATATAAGTTTTACCGTTTATCAAGTATATACGTATTCAGTTAAACGATTAGCATACTGATAATACTTGTAAAGAAGATTTTTGAAAGTTATTATTCGTCTACTAACAAAATTATGGGGATTTTGTGTGTTTATGAATTTGTTATGAGGAATCCCGATTATAATCATTAATATGGGCATTACCTATTGAACATTTATTTTTCAGATTGAGGAACAGTTCATGGCTTTTTTAAACTACGGTCGCATTAGCAGTGTTTTGATCCCATTGTTTTTCTTTACTTTATCCCTATCAGTTGCGGGAGCAGAGGACAGTCTTGTCGCTCCCAGAGCGGAGATTGTCCACCTCGCAGGGGGTTTCGCCTTTACCGAAGGTCCCACCGCAAACGTCCGTGGCGATGTCTTCTTCACCGACTCACACCGCGACCATATACTTCGCTTGTCGGTGGAAGGCGAACTCTCGACATTCCGCAAACCTGCGGGTGGGGCGGTGGGGCTTTTTTTCGATCACGAGGACAATCTCATTGTCTGTGCGGGAAGCGACAGGAAGCTCGTCTCCATCGATCCGAAGGGAAATACGAAGGTACTTGCGGATTCATACCGGGGCATGTCATTCAACCGGCCGAACGATGTCTGCAGTCATCCCGAGGTGGGAATCTTCTTTACCGATCCCCGCTCACGCCGGAGCGGCGAGGAGGCTGTGAGCAGGGTGTTTCATCTTTCTCCGGATTATAAGCGCCTCACCGCTCTCATCGAGAACATGATATATCCTAACGGCCTCATCACAACGCCGGACGGTAAAATTCTCTATCTCGCCGACTGGGGCGCACAGGAAGTGTATTCCTATTCAATCGACAGTAAGGGTACCCTCTCCAATCCACGGCTTATCGCGGCGGTGGACTGCGACGGTATGACCCTGGATGAACGGGGAAACATTTACCTTGCCGGTGAGGAGGGCGTGATGGTCTATAATTCACAGGGTGAGCGAATCGCCCTCATCGAAGTTCCTGAAATACCCGCAAATGTATGTTTCGGCGGAGCAGACCGTAAAACCCTCTTCATCACCGCGGAAACTTCCCTCTATTCATTGAAAATGAACGTCCGCGGCGCGTACTGAGTCATGCGCAATCCGGAAAAAAGGCTTTACTATATCGAGGGAGAAAGTCGATTGTAAGGTATTTAAAGGGCTTGCATGGGGTTTGTGGGTATATTTATATTTGCCGTATATAGGTTCTTAGCATAGAAAACTGTATAAGCCCTGGTTAGGCTTACCTTCAACGGAATCAAATATACAAAAAACCTTGACAATATTTTATTATCCCACCATATTAAAATATAACCATACATTTGTTTAGCAAGGCGAGGGATTTGCCATGCTTTTCTACGAGTTTTATGGATTCTCTCATAGTCCCCAATCATCTCGAAAGAATTCGATTAGTCCAGAACTTGTTTACTCTCTTAATGAATACTATATGTCGAGCGGGGTTATATACAGACTGTATATAATTCCTACTAAACTTGTGATAATTATGACTCAACAGATTGATATTTATAATATTACACTTTTTCCCGATTTTTCATTGAGGTCTTATACAGCGCAAATAGCTGTATACTCGTTGCGCTGCAACGCAGCGAATAGGTTCTTAACATAGAAAACTATATAAGCCATAGGCATATCGACCAAAGAAGCTAAGTACACTATGAGCGACGAAGAATTCGAAGCCCTCATCATCTCCCAGTTAGAAGTCATAGACCCGATCCTAAGCAAAGAGGAAATCGACATATCGGCTCGCCCTTTTGCTGCCGCCGACATATTTATCAAAACGTACCTTGTAAGTGTTAACGGCAAACAGCCCGACAACTACAAGACCGAGTCTTGGTTTAAATACATAATTCTCCCCATAAGGAAATGGTACGAAACCAAGTATGGTCCGGCTACAACCCTACCGAAGCGTAAGGCATCTAAGGGGGTTTTATTGTACAATGGTGTCTTCTATGAACTAGACATTCCGCTAAGGGTCATTGTACACAAAGGAGAAACAAGCGACTTCATCTTCCCCAAGGAGATTCTCCCTTTTGAAAAGGAATCGTTGTTAGTGAAATATCCGCCCAACATTCCGGCTGACAGTCCAGAGGCAAAGGCTTTTAAGCAATCCGTTCGGGATGTTGTCAACCTGACGAGATCAATTAGCAACAACGTCGGAACATCTCAATTCAAGCATAAGCAATGCCGTGAATTATCACAAGGAATTGAGGTGCATATGCAAAAGGCTGTTGCCGATATTCTTTCAAATAAGAACGAGCGTTTCTTAATCTCTTATTGGGAAATTCAACTTGCCATTGAGAAGTCAATAAAAGTTCTGATCGTCCAAGCAAATGAAGAAATGCGTTATACTCATGACCTAATGGAATTGTGGAAAGATCTGAACAAGATCAAGCCCGGACTGATTCAGCAAGAGCGTATACAAAAGTTTCCTCGAGCCAAGAAAGTCAAAAATTATAGATATGGTAAAGGTCCAAACATCAGGAAGATAGATGTCCACCGGAATTACCTAGAAGCACTTAAGCTGCTAGATACCCTTACCGAAAAATTTGAGAGGAAATTCACTTTCAGCAACACAGTGTTTGTCTTAAAGAGATTTCCTTGGCAACAATAAAAGTCTGCTCGGACGGTACGCCTAACCAGCGGTTTCATCTTACCGCGTTAACTCTGGCGATTATTATTATAGATAGCGATGGCAAGTGAACCGCAGATCGTTAGATTAAAAAGGAAGAAATTATATGAAAACTATTTTCTTGTCAGTAGAGTTTTGGAAATTTGCGCTGCCCCTATTCGGTGCAGTCATCGCCTGGTTTGTAAATGAGTGGCGGAAGCGTCTCTGGGAGCAGTATCAACGTAAGGAAGCTAGCTACAAGGAATTGGTGCGTTGTTTAAGAGGCTTTTACAGCGGGACAGAAAATGCTGACCGCTTGAAGGGGGAATTTCTTGATCAGCTTAATCAATGTTGGCTATACTGTCCTGACGAAGTCATTAAGAAAGGATACGTTTTTCTTGATACTGTTCATACTAATAAAGTTCATCCTGACAATGTAAAAGAAAAAGCAATGGGAAAATTTGTAGCAGCTATTCGGGAAGACCTATTATCAAGAGAACTCGTCAGATGCACAAAACTTACAGGTGACGACTTTCGCCATTTGAAAGTAAATAAATAGAAATCTAACGAATCACTCAAGTCGATCCGGATTAAGCCTGGTTTGGTTTGACAAACCGCCGTGGCCGGTCGGCTTAGTTCAGGCGTTAGCCCCTTAAACTGTGCGTAGTATTGTATTAAATTGATACTTATGCATCCTTTTTAATTACCGGAGTAATAACTACAAGTATTTCTCATCCTGCTCTTCTATTTTCTTTTTAATAAGCGGTTTTGCCTCATCAAAGAAAGGCTGGGCAAATTCCTTTGTCCATGTCCTGTCTTTAAAATCCTTTCTGTCAAATAACAATTTAATAAAACCATTTAAAAATTCATCGAAATAGCTCCCATAGATATGATAGGAATCCGACTGGTCGACAAAACGCCCCGGTTTTATTTCTTCTCCCCGTAACTCCGAAACTCTGCCGGACAATTTTTTCCCCAGATCGATAAAAGCAAAATCATTCATGAAAGCAGCCTTGTAGGCATCCCTGCTTCTGAATCTCATGTTCAAATTGAGATATGCCGTGCCATCCTCATCTCTCATGATTCTTCCCCACAATGATTGCCAGCATGCGGGATCATACGCCCCGAGGTCCATCCATGGCTGCCACGATACCATTTGCGCTCTTCTTGTAATGGGAGATTTCGCAAGTGCCTTCGCCATACCTTCAAACTGGTTGATAGGTTCATCAAATCCGGGAACCCTGTACTCGAACATTCTTTCGTTGTACGTATATTCCCATCTGTTATCATCAGGATTATCCGGATTCCTTACCCAGTGATTTTTTATGCCGTCAACAACCTCCTCACGGTACTCTTCAAGGTCTTCCAGCCCTCCGGGAAACGACCGGTGAATCATGGGCTCCGACAAAGGATCCTCAATTATCATCATCATGGTACTGTCAATACTCGGGGGGTCGCCATCCTTATCATATTGAGTTTCAAACAACGCTCCATAGGAAAAAAGTGCAACAAGCGAATTCTCCCACGCTTCCGGAAGGCATCTGCCCTTTGCATACACAACCGGTATCTGACCGCAACCACCGGGTAGTATGACACCTATTTCGTTAGCAAGAGCCTTTTTTTCGGAAAGTTCAATAACCTTTTTCAGTTGGTCGTCTTCCCCCGGAAAAAGTTTTAAGAGTTTATTTATTTGTTTATTTTTATTAATAACCGTATTCTCCATCGCTGCACCCCGCATTTAAAATTTTTCAATAACACATTCTTTTCCTACATTAACCAAATTATTCCTCTGTTGCAACACTAATTTAAATGAATATTTTTTTCATTAATAGTAAAGTAGTATTTGACATAAAGAGTAATGTGAATTACTATAGTTTTAACAGGCTGTGATACAAGTTCAGCTATGCGGTTTAACTTTTATCAGACAGTACCAATTCACTAATTTCACGAGGTTAATCATGAGAAAATTTATTAATGATCCGGTTCATTTCGTTGATGAGATGCTTGAGGGCATTCTTCTTGCTCATCCTGGTAAACTTACATGCATTGGCAACAATCTGAGGTGTATAGCTACCGCTGAAAAAAAGAAAGGCAAGGTTGGACTGGCAACAGGGGGAGGTTCGGGTCATTTGCCGGTGTTCCTCGGATATGTCGGTCAGGGCATGCTTGATGGTTGTTCTGTTGGCGATGTTTTCCAGTCACCCAGTTCACAAAACATGCTCGATGTTACCAGAGCAATTGACAGCGGAGCCGGAGTACTTTATATCTTCGGTAATTACGGCGGAGACATAATGAATTTTGATATGGCAGCCGAAATGGCTGAAATGGAAAATATACGGGTTGAGCAGGTGATAGTCAGCGATGATGTCGCCTCTGCTCCTAAAGGGAATGAGACCAAACGGCGGGGTGTTGCCGGTCTTTTTTATGTCTACAAGATTGCCGGTGCTTACGCGGAAGAGATGGTATCGCTCGACGAGGTTAAACGTATTGCAGAGAAGGTGTGTGCCAGTATGAGAACAATGGGTGTGGCTCTGTCGTCGTGCACAATCCCTGAGGTCGGAAAACCGACTTTCGAAATTCGCGAGGGTGAGATGGAAATCGGTATGGGCATCCATGGCGAACCCGGGATCAGAAAAGGCCCTCTCGGAAAAGCCGATGAAATTATCGATGAAATGCTACGCCCGGTTCTTGACGATCTGCCTTTTAAAAGGGGCGACGAGGTCTCGGTACTTGTTAACAGCCTCGGCGCAACCCCTAAGGAAGAATTGTATATCATGTACCGCGCTGTACAAAAGATATTCCGGGATGAAGGAATAAGTACTTTTTGTCCTTACATAGGTGAATTTGCGACATCCATGGAGATGGCGGGAGCATCCATCACCCTGCTTCGCCTCGATTCCGAACTTAAGAAGTTTCTTACAAAGCCTGCCAATACACCGTTCTTCGAACAGGTTCAACTATAGCAGGAGATACGACAATGACCAGTCTGAACGTGAACGATGTAACTGCTATCATTCAGTCAATAAAAGATAATGTAGTTCAAAACAGAGAGCGTCTCACCGAGCTTGACTCGGAACTGGGTGACGGTGATCTCGGGATTACCATGTGCCGGGGATTTGAGGGGGTGGTTGCTGCCCTAAATGATTATGAGGAAAACGATGTCGGTAAGCTCCTTGTGAAAGCGGGCATGATCATCGCAAACACATCTCCCTCGACTATGGGTACTCTCATTGCAACCGGTTTCATGAAAGCGGGAAAAGCGGCGGCGGGCAAACAGGAAATCACACTCACTGATATTCATGAAATGATGAACGCTTTCATCGAGGGCATTATGGCTCGCGGTAAAGCCATGCCGGGTGACAAAACCATAATCGATGCTTTTGAACCTGCTGTGAATGAACTTGGGAAAGCGGCTCAGGATGGTAAAAGTCTCAGTGAAGGATTCTCAGAGGCGTACTCTGCGGCGGTCATGGGAGCGGAAAGCACAAGGGATATGGTAGCTAAACACGGCCGCCCATCTTACTACGGCGAAAAATCCATCGGAAAAGAGGATCCCGGCGCCGCTGTAGGGGTTCTTATTATGAAAGCATTCGCCGACTACACAATAATGTAAAACTGTGCACAAGCCGGCTATTGCGGGATTTCCCAGGATACAATCTGGTCGTCTTCCTCAATAGTCAGCTCGGCATCATGGTGATCCTTTAATGATATCCTGACTTCCCCTACATCCGGAGCAAGCCATCGGTAGGTTTCCCGTGTATATGTATAATCCGGGGAAACATAGGTGAAAAAAGTTCTGAACTTTTTGCAGTTCTCGAATGTACCCGAATCAATCGTTACATTTTCAGTGCCGATGTATTCTGCAGTCATAGTGGTCGTTCCTGATTCCTCGCTAAAACTGAAGAGTTCCCATTTTGTTCCGGGTTCAACGTTAAGTTTATAATATGGCAGTTCATCCGGTACTAACGAGTCACCAGCCTTTAAAGCAGAAAAAACACGGGAAGATACGGAGGATTTTGCCGCTCCTGTGATTTTTGCAGCAGCTTTCTCATACCAGCCGGCACTGTAAAGGTATACAATTTCATTATCAATCCGCATATTAACGGTATCATTCATATCCTCATCAAAAAATATCCAGTATTCGCTGCCGTTGCTTAAAACCTCAGTGCCGATTATTGTGATTAAATAAGTGCCGGAAAAGAAGGGATCTTCATCGTCGTAGTCATTTCCTGAATAACTATATAACCAGCTTGTACCTGTTTTCATCGGGTAGTAAAGATGTGTTCCCGCATCGCCGCTTCCGTAAGAAACGGTGAAACTCTGCAATATTTCATTAGCTCCATTGACAGTTATTGTTCTGTATTCCGGAGTAAAAGTGCAATTCAGTTTGTAGGGGATAACAATATAGTTACCGTTGGAGACATCGGTAAACAAATATTTGCCATACTTATTAGTTGACCCTGTTTTATACACGGAATCAGGTTCTGCTGAAGATATGGTCTCTCCGGCAAGTGTAACAGTAATTGATGAAATCCCTGCACCTTTTTTGTCAATCACATAGCCTGAAACAGCAAAGGTTTTATCGACATCTCTATCCTTGTCTTTACCGTTGTCACCGGTAATACACGCGGTGAAAATTGTTAAAAACGTAATGAATATGAAAACAAATAACCGTTTCATGAGACCATTTAATAGATGTGAAAATAAATACAATAAAGCGCACTCTTTGTATACATAACTGCCGTGAGAAAAAGTATACATCAAGTAAAACAACAAATCAATCGGTATCTGTGTTTAAAACCTTTTATGTGAAAAATACCGTCCATTGAAAAAAATATTCAATCATAATAGAGATAATATGTTGATAATTCTTCTGCTATTTTTTATTCTTTTATTATTCCGGTTATTAAACAGGATGTATATTTTTTCTTTTCCCGGGGGTGCCCTTTCTTTGGTTCATTCCGCTTTGCGCAATGAACAGAAAATATGTTATAATAAAGAACATAATACTTTCAAAATTGTATAACCGCTTAATGACACATATTCAGTTACCGGAATAATAAAATGGATTTTCAGGTCGAAAGAATTTTTAAAGGACCGGGTTTTGCCGAAACACTGTATCTTGGTAGGCGCGGGGGACAGCGAATCATCAGGAAGGCTTCAAATCCCGATGCTCTTGCTTTCAGCAGAACTGCGCTTGTGCGGGAAATAAGGCTTCTACAGAATCTAAATGAGCAACTGAAGCTTTTCTTCCCCGAGATGCTCTTGACAAATCTTGAAGATCAATCCGAGGATTCACCCGATCTTCCCGATGTTATTTATTATGATATGCCATATTATCCTCCCGGGGACGGCTGGGTAACGCTTTCTGATCTTTTACTTGATGATTCATGTAATCCGGCAGAAGCAAAAAAGATTCTCGGAGAAATACTCGACACTGCTTTCCTATATTTTCGACTGGATGCGAGAAAACCTGATGCGGACTATACTGAAAAGACAATGCTCTCTGCCATCCGCAATAGTCTTTCATGGGCACGATCAGATGCTGATTTCAGACAGCTTATTTCATTGAAGAATATGCAGCTTTCCGGAAAGCCTGTCCGTAATGTTTGCGAGGTTGAGAAATATTTTCATGACACCCCCCGAATGAGGGATTTTCTCACACCGCACCGGGATCGTTTTCTTCACGGTGATTTTTTCCCTGAAAACATACTGTACAACAGAAATACCGGACGATGGATTCTTCTTGATCCTGTGAGCGTCCGAGGTGTCCACCGTGGAGATTTTATCCTCGACCTGAATAAAATGGAGGACTGGTTAACCGGAGAACTGCCCGCCCTGAGGATGGGACAATTCAAAATTGCTGTCACGGGAAACAACGTGGATTATGCAATTTTCAATCGTGCGGGGAAACTGGGAAACCTTCATCGCCTCGGTCTTAGCGAATGGTACAGAGACAGACTCAAAAAAGCCGGTTATGCCGATCTTTTTAAAGAGGAAAAGGGATGGGAACTGCGATGGTTTTTTGTAAAAGCTTTTTATGCTTTATGTATGCTGCCCCTTGCCGACAGGGAACAGGCGATTGCACGTTATTTCCTTGCACTGAAGGCAATGAATGATTTCATTGAAAGCGTATGATACAGTCTCTATCATCTATTTCAAAGTAATATAAAAAACCGCCGGTGGTGTGATGGTTTCAAGCCGGCGGTTCTCAATTCAGCCAAATATCGACTCGTCTATCCAGTCAGGGTATGTGGTCGGCGCCTCCCAGTCATCCGGAAGGTCATCAACAGGGTACATGCCGCCGTTGTGTTCTAAAAACGATTTAAACGCCGCGAGAAATATTTTATTTCTCCTCAACATTTCATCATAGCTGAACGGCATTTTGCCCGTTTTAATCATCCTCTGCATATAGAGAACGGTGGGGAAATTTAAATAGTAGCGCCGATCCATGGGGGTGTAGTCACATTTCCGGTTGTCAATATCCGTCCATTCGCCCTCGCCTCTCCAGCCGTTGAGGTCAGAGGTATAATATATGCGGCTGTTGACAAAGGAATGTTCATCCTGTCCCTGAAGCTGTGTGGCTAAAAAAGGAAATGTCTGGTCATCCACACCCTCAACTTTGAGCCTGTTGTACTTAAGGGTTAAATTCATATAGGTCGGTATTTTTTGATTTGTGGGTGTAATTTCTCTCCAGAATCCATCTGTAAGAAGGCTGATGCTTTCGACATCAAGACCGAAAACAGTAAGCAGGTAATACAGACCGTGAATACCGTGTTGAGCGAAATCCTTCCATATAAAGTTATAACCTGTCGAACCGATAACAGTCTTTCCTTCTCTGCGGTATTTTTCAACAAGCTTTCGGGCGATTTTTGCATGTTCATGTATCCAGTGCCCATCACAGACAAGTATCGGAGCGTTGTACTTTTTTGACGTGTCAACGATTTTTTTTGCGGTTTTCATGCTGTAACCCAGCGGGCGATCGATGTAGCATGGAATGCCTGCCTCCAAGTAAGGTCTGGTGAGTTGTTCCCACCATTTGGCTTCGTGAAATCCTCCAAAAATCATAGCGTCAATTTTTCCAACCATGTCGTCATAATTCTTCACAGCCTCGCATTGATATTGTTTTGCAATCTTCTGGGCAGCTTTATAATCTCTGTCCCAGCAATGGGTAATGATCATTTCAGTCGTGCGACCCGGCCAATTGTTAAAATCTTGCACGTTTATTGTTGATCCCCAGAGTCCCATGTGACTGTTGTTGGCAACACAGGAAAAACCAATTCGTATCAGTTCAGTCGTTGGTCTTCGTGCCTGTGCACCAGCTTTTCGCGCACCTGTAAGAGCTGCTCCGCCTACAACGGCTGTTTTCCCTAAAAAACTTCGCCGTGAAGATTTTTGTGGCATAATAACACCTCCAAAAGCATCACACATTCTCAGTGTGAAAAAATTAAAATTCAAATAAAAATCGACTCATCCAGCCATTCGGGATAAACTGCCGGAGCTGTCCAGTCGTCTGGCAAGTCGTCCACATTGTACATTGCGCCATTATGTTCAAGGTGGGATTTGAAACTAGCAAGGAATATTTTGGTTTTTTTCAGTGTCTGTTCGTAGCTGAATGGCATCTCGCCTGTTTTGAACATTTTCTGCATGTAAAAGACTGTCGGGAAATTTAAATAGTAGAGACGGTCAAGAAAGTCAAATTCGCAATTCATGTGATTATCGATATCCATCCATTCTCCACGGTTATTCCCAGTTGAATAATATATTCGTATATTCGCTGAAGAATTAAAATTACCCACCTGGATCTGGGTAACCAGAAATGGTGTTTTTTGTTCTGGAACACCGTCAATTTTGATTCCCCGGTATACAAGAGTTAAATTCCCCCAATTCATAACGGTAGGATTCGTCGGTGTAACATCCCTCCACCATCCATCAGCCTGAAGGCTAATACT
>JBHPFF010000028.1:0-28473 GCA_042572165.1 Candidatus Latescibacterota bacterium
GAAGAAGGATTAGAATACCAGTCTCCGCCTCCACTGTATTTCAGTCTGGCTATATTAACAACCTCGACGGCACTGGCGCTGAAAATAAAAGCTAGTGAAATCACCGCTGTACACAGTATTTTCATGGAAATCCTTTTATTCAATCAAGTTTCCATTACGGTTTTTTATCAAATACAGGAGACCTGTAAATCTTTACTGCTCTTGGTTCTATTTGCCCATTCCTACACGCTGTGCAGCTTGGAATACCTTGCCTTCGGTCTGTATCGAGGGTGCTATGATGATTCTTGCAAGCTGCATTTCACTGATATTGGTGGCGCCGAGAGCACCCATCGATGTGCGAAGTGCTCCAACGAGGTTCTGGCTGCCGTCATCAAGTTCCGCGGGTCCGAAAAGAATCTGTTCAAGTGTTCCCTTAACACCGACTTTAATGCGGGTACCGCGCGGAAGATTCTCATGTGACGTTGCCATACCCCAGTGATATCCCTTTCCGGGAGCTTCTTCGGCACGGGCGAAAATTGATCCTATCATGACCGCATCGGCACCACTGGCAACCGCCTTGCATATATCGCCGCCAACTCTCATACCGCCGTCGGTGATAATCGGAATATACCTGCCTGTCTGTTTGAAATAGAAATCACGCGCTGCGGCACAGTCAGCAGTTGCGGTCACCTGGGGAACCCCGATCCCCAGCACTCCGCGTGTTGTGCATGCAGCGCCGGGTCCTATCCCGACAAGTAGTGCCGATATACCGGTACGCATCAATTCAAGGCTGGCTTCATAGGTAACCGTGTTTCCCACTATCACCGGAACATTCATCTTTTTACAGAATTTCTCGAAATTAAGCGATTCATATTCAGAGGAGACATGACGTGCTGTCGTGACAGTCGATTGAACCACAAAGATATCCACTCCGGCATCCTGGGCAATATCTCCAAAGCTATCTGCATTTTGGGGAATACATGATACGATCGCCGGAACGCCTTCTTTCTTGATTTCGGAGATGCGCCTGCCGATAAGTTCCTTTTTGATTGGCACACGGTATATTTCCTGAACAAGTTTTGTTGCTTCGTCTGGACTGGCGTTTACAAGTTTTTCTATCACTTCATCCGGATTGTCATACCGTATCTGGATACCTTCGAGATTCAGAACGGCCATACCGCCAATTTTTCCCATGGCAACAGCGAATTTCGTGTCAACAACACCATCCATCGCGGCTGCAAGAATTGGAATCTCAATTTTTTTGTCATCCAACATCCAAGATACATCAACATCCCTGGGATTTACGGTAACACTCCCCGGAACAAGCGCTACCTCGTCAAATCCATAACATCTTCTTGCTTTCCTTCCTCTACTGATATACTCACTCATAAAAGAACCTCCATGGGAATGTTACCTGAATATTAATAAATTATCTCCATTTGTCCATCTCGAATCCACTTTGATTGTATCCGGATAAGCGTAAGCCTGTTCCGATGCTTTATAAGGCGAAAAGGAACCTCTGTTTAATGCCCCGTCTCCATCATCATCACGGTAGCCGAAACATATATACCGACCCGGCAGCACCGGTCCGGTTGACCATTCATCCGACCCGAAAAGGGTGATTTCCTCTATCCTGTCAGCATCGAGGTTCTTGAAAATCAACCGGTAGGACTGGCTCGGAGTTCCTGTAGAATCAGCTATTGAACCCTCTATAAAACCGAGAGTATCAGAAGATACAACTCTAAAGCTGAGTTCCGAATCTGTTTCATTTAATCTATTGCCGGCACAACCCTTGAGTTTTTCAGTATCAAAGAAAATAGAATATACTCTACTTTCCAGCCAGCCATCTCTGGCAATCATTTCAATTTTATTCGGTCCGGTTTGTGATATCAACATCTCCGATTTTGTTTCATCCGTCAGAATTCCGGTAGGATCATCGGGAATGTCAAGAACCCTGTTAAAAATCAATGTAACATTACCATCATCTGGTGTTAGAAGTTCAGGATACAGTTCTACAACAGCAAGTGCTGTGGTATCCGGCTGGTCGGTACCCGTAAATTCCGGAACAAAATCCAATGGCAGTATGTTGTTTCCCCCCCGATCTGTTATCTCCAATTCCCCGATAGTATAGCGCATCCCATTTTGCTGAACCTCAGTAGCAGCAGAAACCATCATGGGACGTTCTTCTAGTACGAACCAGTCAATGATTTCAAGCCCATCAAACCTTACTTTTGCTGATGAGGGATCGACAGAGCTGTTAAAATACAATTCCACCCGCTGATTATCGGGGACCTTTATAGAAAAGAGCTGGACATGCGAGGTGTCATGTTCGGATATAGTTATGTCAGGAGCAAATACAACTGAATCCCCCTCGGCAATGCTCACATCATGGGGTGCTACTCCAATCATATCATAGCCTTCAGTATAAAATCCATCCTGATCCCTGTCACCTATCGCAAATAAACGATAAAGACCACCGGACAACCCGACAATTTCATATGTCCCTTCGGAACCCGACTGAGTCATATATGAGGGAATATCATTCCCTGGATCTGGATCAGCTGGAGAATTATTCATATTGAATGCTACAACATCCACACCAGAATTATTTTCTTTCTTGTCATCGAAAAAATGATACGGAATAACCTTACCTCTTATTTTACCATTTTCAATCATGTCCCCGGTGGAGAAAGGCAGCATAATAGAATCATCAAGCTGGTTATTTCTCATGTCGCGGGCACTCGATCCAATCGAAATGACATAGGTTGTATTTTCACGAAGCGGCTGATTGAACCGGATAATCAGTTCTTTACTACGTGACTTCCATTCAAGTTCGGGCCATGACTGCGGAATTGGCACAATGAAGAGATTATTCTCGATGCTTTCCTCATTCATGGATTCGGAAAATTCAAGAACTACAGGCAGGTCAGTGGAAACTCCAACAGCCTGTGAAGCCGGGGTTGAATCGGCAAGGAACGGAGATATTCTGTCCTCAGGCCCACCCGGTGGGAAACCCTGTTTTGCACAAGAGAATACTATAAAATAAATCACTGTAATAGCTAACCATGGAAATAGTCTGTATGAAGGTTTACCTTCCTCCAAGTAATTCATGGATAATCGCTTTCTGAATATGTAACCGGTTTTCAGCCTCGTCGAACACAATACTATGATGACCGTCGATCACTTCCGATGATATCTCTTCACCCCTGTGCGCCGGTAAACAGTGACTCACCAGAGGATTTTTCCCGGCATGAGCTATCAGCCGGCTGTTTACCTGGTAATTTTTAAATACCCGGGCTCTTTTGGCTGCTTCCGCTTCCTGGCCCATGCTTGCCCACACATCAGTGTAAACGAGATCAGCACCTTTCACGGCGCTCACCGGATCGTAAATAAGATTATACGAAGTTCCATACTCACTGGCACTTGAGGAGGCTGCAGAAGCAATTTTTTCATCCGGTTCATATCCCTCGGGAGAGCACATGATGAAATTCATGCCTGCCAGAGGAGCGGCGAGCATAAGACTGTGTGCCACATTATTGCCGTCCCCGACAAATACCATGGTCTTACCCATGATATCACCAAGATGCTCTTTCAGTGTCACCATACATGCAAGAGCCTGACATGGGTGTTCAAGGTCTGTGAGGGCATTTATAACCGGAACAGTTGCATTCTCAGCCAATTCCTCGATGATTTCGTGGCCAAAAGTGCGCATGACGATCCCATCAACCCACCTTGAAAGGTTTTTCGCACCGTCCGCAACAGTTTCACGCTTTCCCAGAGAAACATCATTACCGGGTATATATATGCTTTTGCCCCCGAACTGGCACATAGCAACCTCAAAAGTAACCCGGGTTCTGAGAGAGGGTTTGTCAAAGATCAATACTACTGTACGACCTCGCAACACCTCATAATAGGCGGGAATATTAGCTTTAATCTTCATCGTCTTTTCAATAAGCTTATCGTAATCTTCTCTTGTCAAATTCTGAATACTGAGTAGGTCTTTTTTCATGACATCTTCTTCTTTTCTTAATGATCATGTATTCATAAATAAAAAATTCATCATTACCCTTCACATGTATTTGAAGAGCTGTGAGATGAATTGCCTGAGCATCTTAAACTGTAAATTTTATTCTGAAAATATCTTGGAAAATTAAATGATTAATTCATACTTCACAGCATTAAAGAATATATCTGCTTAAATCCTCATCACTGATAATATCCTTAAGTTCCTTTTGCACCATTGCTTTGGTTATTCGTACCTTCTTAATCCCTTTTTCATTAGGACCCTCGAAAAGTATATTTTCAAGTAGGGTGGTCATGATTGTATGAAGCCTTCTGGCACCTATGTTTTCGGTCATAGTATTGACCTTTTCGGCGCTGGCAGCTATTTCACGGAGGGCGTCATCGGTAAAACTCAATTCTACATTATCCGGTTTGAGAAGCTCCTGATACTGCTTGATAAGTGCATTTTTAGGTTCCTTGAGAATACGATAAAAATCTTCTTTCCCGAGACTGTCGAGTTCCACACGGATGGGAAACCGGCCCTGGAGTTCAGGGATAAGATCAGAAGGTTTACTTGAATGAAACGCCCCGGCAGCAATAAAGAGGATATGGTCAGATTTGACCATCCCATACTTCGTCATGACATTCGATCCCTCGACAATCGGAAGTATATCACGCTGTACACCCTCCCCGGAAACATCGATGGTGTCGTGCGAGGTATTTCCCGCAATTTTATCTATTTCATCAACAAAGACAATACCGTATTCTTCAACCATGGATAAAGCTTCTTTTGTGACACTGTCCATGTCTATAAGTTTACGGCTCTGTTCCTGCTGGAAGATTGTTTTTGCCTCCGAAATTTTCACATTTCTCCTTTTCTTTCGTCCGGATAATATCCCTCCAAAAACTTCCTGAAGGTTGAGTCCCATTTCCTCCATACCCTGGGGTGTGAACACCTCGATAACCGGATTTCTTTCCTCGGGGACATCAACTTCTACCATTCGATCATCCAGGCGACCGTTGACGAGCTGGTCATGAAGTTTTTTAAGGGTTTTTTCCCTTCGTTCCTCACTCAGTAATCCCCCGGCAGCTTTTTCTGATTTAATCGGAGGGAGCAAAAGATCGAGAATGGCATCATTCGCCAATTTTTCAGCGGACTCTTTGACCTCGCTGGCACGCTTTTCCTTAATCATGTTAACTGCAAGATCCACAAGATCCCGCACGATAGATTCTACATCGCGACCGACATAGCCAACTTCGGTAAACTTGGATGCTTCGACCTTAATAAACGGTGCCTCGGCAAGATGGGCAAGACGGCGGGCAATTTCGGTCTTGCCAACACCTGTCGGTCCGATCATGATAATATTGTTCGGCATGATCTCGTCACGCATCTCCTCACAAACATTACGCCGCCGCCAGCGGTTCCTGAGTGCTATTGCAACAGATTTTTTTGCCTTATCCTGTCCAATAATATATTTATCGAGTTCCTTGACAATCTGGCGGGGAGTCAATGGGTTGTGTTTCTCATTTATTGTCATGACTATAATTCCATTACATTAATTTTTGTATTTGTATAAACACAGATTGAAGCGGCTATCTGGAGTGATTTTTCAACAATTTTCATAGCCGATAACCGGCTATTGTCCATGTAAGCACGCGCTGCTGCCAGAGCAAAGGGAGAACCGGAACCTATCGCTACGATACCGTCATCAGGTTCAATTACATCTCCCTCTCCCGAAATGATAAAAGAATTTTTCTTGTCCATAATCACCAACATAGCTTCAAGGCGCCTCAGGATTTTATCAGTACGCCACTCTTTTGCAAGTTCCACAACAGCTCTGGGCATGTTTCCGGAATACTCTTCCAGTTTGGCTTCGAATTTTTCAAAAAGGGCAAAGGCATCGGCTGTCGCTCCGGCAAATCCTGCCAAAATTGTATCATTATAAAGACGCCTGATCTTCATGGCTCCTGATTTAAAAATAGTATCGCCGTAAGTAACCTGACCGTCACCACCCAGCGCAACTTTGCCGTTTCGCCGTAAACCAAGTATTGTTGTGGAATGCATCCTGTTATTCTGCCGCATTGTTTCATCACCTCACAATACAACCAGTATCGATTCCCATTGATTAATCTTCAGGGTACCGCCAAAAGTATATTGGACATTGTACTGTATAATATAATGAAAAATTATTACATTTTATCAATTGTTATATATTTTTCTGCCATTATTGATTTTTTTCAACCTTTTATCTATATAATCTCATTTATGAACAGCGAGAAAATATACAGTATACAATCAGGCAGACCGCCTCAGCAGTGTTTTCACCGTATTAAGCGCGCGGATGTGCCAGACGGTAGACTTTTGTGAGTCTGTCCATTGTTACGTGAGTATAGACCTGAGTCGTCGAGAGAGACGAATGTCCCAGAAGTTCCTGGACTGCCCTGAGATCTGCTCCTCTGTCAAGCATATGTGTGGCAAATGAATGCCTTAAAACATGCGGGCTGAGATGTTCCTTCTCTGAAATCATGCGAAGGTATCTGGAAACAGTTGAATGTATACTGCGCCGTCCTAATCGTCCGCCTGTTTTATTTATAAATAACGCCTGTTCTTCTGAATGACCGCATTCGAGAAGACGTGTTCTTCTCCATGGCAAATACTCTTCAACGGCTTTCTTCGCCAATCGTCCGAAAGGTACAATGCGCTCTTTTTTCCCTTTTCCCATAACCCTGACGACATTGTTATAAAAATCGATGTTCTTGATATCAATACCGTGCAATTCAGAAAGACGAATACCAGTACTGTAAAATAGTTCAATAACAGCACGGGCACGATACACCATCATGTTCTCACCAGCTGGAGCTTTAACTGCCTGTTCAATTTCCTCCAGACTGAGGAAAACAGGTTCCTTTCGCCCGATTTTGGGTGTCTTAACCTCAGCGGCGGGATTTTTCTTCAGCTTGCCTTCCACGGTAAGGAATTTCCCGAACGATTTAATAGAGGCAAGTTTACGTCCAATACTTTTCCTAGTTAAACCGGAATTGGAAAGCACATATAGATACTCACGAATATTATCACGTGTGAAAGTATCAATCCCCACATTATCCTCATCCGAAATCTCACTGAGATACTGGATAAACTGGGAAAGATCACATGAATATGCGTCAACAGTATGCTCAGAACAGTTTTTCTGAACACCGATGTATTTAAGGAAGTTTTTTAGATACGTATACATTTTTAAATTCAAGTTTCAAATTTATTTTTACACCGTGGACAGTAATACGACTTCCCGCTCTTGGCTTCGATCAGAGTCGGGGATTCGCAGTTCCGACATTTTTCTGCTACCGGCTTGTTCCAGCTTGCAAAGGCGCAGTCTGGATAACGGCTGCAACCGTAAAATATTTTTCCTTTCTTTGTTTTTCTTTCAACGACATCACCATCGCACCCTTCCTCAGGACATTTTATATCCAAGGAAAAAGGCTTGATATTTCTACATTTCGGATAATTTGAACAGGCGAGAAAGCGGCCGTACCTCCCAGTCTTTATATGCATCAATGAACCGCATTTATCACACCGTACATCAGTAGTTTGCAGTTCAGGCTCTTCAAGAGGTTTTGTATTCTTGCATTCGGGAAAACCGGAGCATGCCAGAAATTTTCCGTTACGTCCCCACCTGATAACCATGGGTCTTTCGCATTTTTCGCATTTTTCGTCGGTAGTCTCGATAAGGGATTTCTTCAATTCCCCGCTCTTGCCCTTGATTTTTTCAAGCGATTCGTTAAACGGACCGTAAAAATCATCCACCACATTTTGCCATTCATACTCGCCAGATTCAATTTTATCAAGCTCTTCTTCCATATTTGCAGTAAAACCAACACTGAACACATCAGGAAAATTAGAAACAAGAATTTTGTTCACATCTTTCCCGAGTTCGGTTGCCACCAGCTTTCCTTTTTCACGATCTACATATTTTCGCGTTTGTATGGTATTGATGATCTGTGCATACGTAGACGGTCTTCCAATACCCCTGGCTTCAAGTTCCCTGACAAGTGAAGCCTCGTTATAGAAGGGGGGCGGTTTTGTAAAGTGTTGAGATTGAAGAACATCACGCAGAATCAATACATCTCCCTTTTTTACTGCGGGAAGTGGTAACGATGATGTCTCATCATCCTCATCAACATCTTTTATATCCTTATAAACCATAAGGAAACCTTGATAGTCGAGATGTTTTGAAGTCGACCTCAATTCATACGGACCTGCAGCAACATCAATAGTAACAACAGTGTATTCTGCTGGTTTCATCTGGGATGCAACAAACCTGTTCCAGATAAGGGAATATAGCTTGAATTGATCAGGTGTTAAAAAATGTTTCACCTTTTCAGGAGTATTGTACAGAGAAGCTGGACGAATGGCTTCATGAGCATCCTGTGCGCTTTTCTTTGTCCTGTATATGTTAGCCTTGGAAGGCAGGTGGTCACTGCCCCATTTATTCTTAATATAATTACGGGCTTCTCCAAGTGCCTCAGGGGCTATACGAGTGGAATCAGTTCTCATATAGGTTATAAGACCGACAGAACCCTCCCCAAGCTCAACACCCTCGTAGAGGGATTGAGCAACACGCATGGTTTTGTAAACATTGAATCCTCGCCTCCGTGAGGCTTCCTGTTGAAACGTACTGGTAATGAATGGCGGGGAAGGATTTCGTTTAGTTTTATTGGTGGATACATCCTTCACATTGAACGGCAGTGACGAAATCTCCCGGACGACAGCCTCGGATTCTTCCGAATTTTTTATCTTAAATGCCTCACCGTTCTTTTTTATCAGTTTTACTTCAAATTCCTCGTTTTTTTCTGAAGCAAGCAGTGCTTTGATTATCCAGTATTCTTCGGGAACAAATGCTTCTATTTCTTGATCGCGTTCAACTATCAACCTGAGCGCAACTGACTGCACTCGCCCTGCAGATAATCCTTTATAAATGGTCTTCCAGAGTACTGGGCTCACTTTATAACCCACAAGTCTGTCAAGAACGCGACGCGCCTGCTGGGCATCAACCTTTTGCATATCAAGTTCACCCTTGTTCTCGATAGCTTTCAAAACAGCATCCTTTGTGATCTGATTTATCATAACACGGTACAAAGCCTGATTTTTTCCTGCGATGCTGTTCGCCACATGCCAGGCTATGGCTTCGCCCTCACGATCTGGATCTGTGGCAAGGTAGACGGTATCAACCCCCTCAGCAGTCTTTTTCAGTTCCTGCACTATCCTTTTTTTACCTTTGATAATTCTATATTTAGGAATAAATCCGTTCTCAAGATCAATGCCAATCTCATTCTCGGGAAGGTCAATAAGATGCCCCCCTGTCGGCTTAACGACATATCCTGAACCAAGGAATTTATTAATAGTTTTGGCCTTTACAGGTGATTCAACAATAACCAGTGATTTTGCCTTTGGAATCGGAGCACTCCTTTATTTTATGTATTAATCAAATAAAATATTCGAAAGAATATCATTGATATCAGCATCTGTAACCTTCTGGGAAATTAACAGTATGCAACGGTCAATAATTTTTTCCATCTGAGTACAGTCAATATCTTTCTTATTTATAAACGCCAATGAAAAGATTTTCAAAAAATTAGTTGGGACTGTCAGTATTAAAGTTGTTTTCTTCCGGATAATCGAACATACAGATAAGAATTTCGTTGGTTTTATTATTATTCATAGAAGAATCAGTTGTAAAAAAATTAATATAATTAAATTTTTAATATAATTTTTATATTATTGATTTGCAAGTAAATTCAGTTTCAACACATTTCAAAATTAGCTCTTACTTTTTCAAAAACAATATAATTCCAGCACCATTGTTCGGATATTTTTCCGGTAATTTAAAAAAACTGAAAGTTATCCATAGTATTATCATCAATAGAAAAAAAATAGTATATTATAGCAATACAGTTTGACTTTGAATATATGATATTAAACGTTGAGATAAGAAATGAAGAAAAAAAATATAAATAATCTTAAAGATTGCATTTTCGTAAAAGGCGCGAGAGAACACAATCTCAAAAATATAGATGTAACTATCCCGCGCAATACACTAACTGTTATAACCGGTCTATCGGGTTCCGGGAAATCTTCTCTTGCATTCGATACCATTTATGCCGAGGGTCAGCGTCGTTACGTAGAAAGTCTTTCTGCCTATGCCCGCCAGTTCCTGGGTCTCATGGAAAAGCCGGATGTTGAATACATTGAGGGGCTTTCTCCTGCAATATCCATCGAGCAGAGCAAGGGTTCACACAACCCGAGATCCACTGTTGGGACTGTCACTGAGATATACGATTACCTCAGACTCCTGTATGCCCGTATCGGCATTCCACATTGTCCCTCCTGCGGTAAGAAAATAAGCCAGCAAACTCCCCAGGAAATCGTGGATAATGTCATGTCACTGCCTGAAAAATCACGCATACAGGTACTGGCGCCGCTTGTAAGGGGAAGAAAAGGGGAATACCGCGAGCTTTTCAAACGTATCCAGGCTGATGGTTATCTCCGGGTGCGTGTTGACGGTGAAATCATGCCTCTTGATGAACCCATCACCCTAGATAAAAACATTAAACATACTATTGAGGTTGTCGTCGACCGCCTCGTCGTATCTGATAAAATTCGAACCCGTCTGACCGATTCAGTGGAAACCACCCTTAAGCTTGCCGATGGACTTGTGATCGTTAACATCCCGGGTGAAAGGGATACTCTGTTCAGTGAGCATTTCGCCTGCCATGACTGCGGCATCAGTCTTGAAGAGATCGAACCGAGACTTTTCAGTTTTAACAGTCCTTACGGGGCATGCCCTGCCTGTTCGGGTCTCGGAACAATTCTTGAGATCGATTCTGAAAAAGTTGTTCCCGACCCTACGCTGTCCATCCTTGAAGGAGCTATCAAACCCTGGGGTATACCACGCGGACACTGGTATTATATGCAGATATTCAGCGTAGCGGATCATTATGGCGAGGATATTACAAAGCCGTACGAAAAACTCCCTAAAAAATTCAGGGATGTGGTGCTTTATGGCTCCGACAGAACCTCGATCAAGTTTAGATACCGCAGTTCAAACGGCCGTTCAAAGGGTGAATACAATGGTCCTTTCGAGGGTGTGATACCTAATCTAGTACGCCGCTACAAACAAACTGAATCATCGCAAATACGAACTTGGATCGGGGGCTTCATGCGCGCGGTACCCTGCTATGAATGCGGCGGAGCACGGCTGAAAAAAGAGGCGCTGGCGGTAATATTCAGAGATAAGAATATTCATGAAACCACCTGTCTTTCGATTGAGGAGGCACTGAGCTTTTTCCGGACATTACAACTTACTGAATACGAAGAACGGATTGCCCGACAGATCCTCAAGGAAATCAAGCAGCGCCTTACTTTCATGAACAACGTGGGACTCGATTATATTACCCTCAACAGAGTAACCGGGACGCTTTCAGGTGGTGAAGCCCAGCGAATCCGGCTCGCTACCCAGATTGGCAGTCAGCTCGTTGGAGTTCTCTATATCCTTGACGAGCCATCCATCGGTTTACATCAACGCGATAACAAGAGACTTCTGGACACGCTCCTCTCACTCAGAGACCTCGGCAATACCGTTCTCGTGGTTGAACACGACCGTGAAACCATGAGACATGCTGATTATATCATTGACCTTGGCCCACTTGCGGGGATTCACGGCGGACAGGTGGTCGCATCGGGCAGTCCTGTAAAGGTTGCAAGGTCATCGACTCTTACTGGAAAGTACCTTTCCCGCAGAAAAAAAATTGATGTACCTGCTAACCGTCGAACGGGTAACAGGAATATTTTGACGGTCAAAGGCGCCACCGGTAATAATCTCAAGTCGCTGAAGGTCGATATTCCGCTCGGTAAATTTATATGTGTTACCGGAGTTTCCGGTTCGGGCAAATCAACGCTTATTAATATGACGCTCTATCCGGCGCTGGCAAGAAAACTTATGAAAGCAAATACCGATCCCCTGCCCTATACTAAAATAAGCGGTATTCAGCACGTTGATAAGGTTATAAGCATCGACCAGTCACCCATCGGCAGGACACCGCGCTCCAATCCTGCAACGTATACCGGGCTGTTTACTCCGTTGAGGGTTCTGTTCAGCCAGCTTCCTGAATCAAAGGTACGTGGTTACAAACCGGGACGTTTTTCATTCAATGTGAAAGGCGGACGCTGTGAACGGTGCCAGGGTGCTGGTATTATCAAGATTGAAATGCATTTCCTGCCAGATGTTTATGTACCCTGTGAAGAATGCAAGGGGCGCAGGTACAACCGCGAAACACTGGATATCCGGTACGGAGGCTTTTCTATTGCTGATGTACTTGATCTCACATGCGAGGAGGCCTTGGATATATTCGGGAATATTCCCGTCTTGCGGCGCAAGCTCGGGATACTAAAGGATGTGGGACTTGGCTACATTCATCTCGGTCAGCAGGCGACAACTCTTTCCGGTGGTGAAGCCCAGAGGATCAAACTGGCGAGCGAGCTTTCCAAAGTCAGCACCGGGCGGACTATCTACATTCTCGACGAACCCACAACAGGCCTTCATTTCGAGGATGTAAAAATGCTCCTCAATGTGGTGGCACGACTTGTGGAGTCGGGTAACACCGTAATCGTGATCGAGCATAATATGGATGTGATAAAATCGGCTGATTACCTAATCGATCTGGGTCCGGAAGGCGGCGACCGCGGAGGAAACGTCGTGGCTAAGGGGACTCCCGAGGAAATTGCACTGATCAAACATTCCTATACCGGACAATATTTGAAGAAAGAACTGGGGATATGATCAACATACAAGCATCATTTGAGGATAATAAAATGGGAAAACACTGCAAACTCTCTTATATCCCGAGGCACCCTTTCATGCACTTGACCATCTGAGAGTAATGCTGATTGGTGAGCGCATAATGGTAGATTCTTCCTTCCATTATCTTTTTTACAATACCAACGCTTCTGAGTATCTTTAGCTGCTGACTAATAATAGGCTGAGGATAGTCTAACAGTTCTGCCAGCTCCATAACACGAAGTGGCTTGTCCAGTAAAGCATCAATTATCCTGATTCTGATAGGATTACCGAAAGCTTTGAATATCTCTGATGCCATTTCCAGTTTTTCAAAATCAATTTTTTTTAAAAGCATTCTAAAACACCTCCCTGACAGATAGTATATCGCAATATAGCTATTGAGTCAAGAGGAATTTATAAAATCTTGCTGCTCCTGTTTCCCCATCCACAGGAATTTAGAAATCAGCATCCAGAATTTAGAAGAGAAAATAATTTTATACATCATCGTGATTATACTATTAAATTTTTTAATAAAATTATTCGCTCAGCAGATTGACATCAGGTACTCTAATTGGTTATATTACTTTTACTTGAATTTAGTTTACACTGATTATTTACATCAATATGAGATTAATATACTAATGAAAAAGTTTACCGATCCATCGCAAGATAACGGCAATCCCCGCTCATGGCGGATCACTGTGGCAGTCATGTTTACAGCCCAGTTTTTATCGGGTGTGGGATTTTCCTTTGTTCTTCCATTCTTTCCGTTTTATTTTCGATTTCTCGGAGTGGATAATGAGAGTGATATCCTTCTATGGATGGGATGGTCATCTCTGGCGTTTGGTATTACCATGACCTTTTCCGCTCCACTGTGGGGATTGGTCGCGGACAGATATGGACGCAAGCTCATGGTCATACGTTCCATGTTGGCCGGTTCCATAATTCTTGGACTTATGGGGCTTGCTACGAATCCCTGGCACTTGCTCATCCTTCGCATTTGCCAGGGAGCCGCGACCGGCACGGTTGCTGCATCGGTTACTCTTGTGTCGAGTATCACTCCATCTGCTAACCTGGGTATAAGTCTCGGATTGATGCAGACAGCGTTATTTTTAGGAGCGGCAACAGGCCCCCTGTTTGGCGGGGTACTGGCGGAGCATTACGGCTTCAGATTACCGTGCGGACTTGCATTTATTATTCTTTTTTTCGGAACTATACTGGTTTTTCTCGGCGCAAGGGAACGATTTGTTCCGCCTCGAAAAAGTAAGACAACCGGTATCACTACCATCAAAAATATAATTCATACCGCAGGTTTTAAAACAATTCTTCTTATTTTCTTCTTTATTTATGTCCTGAGAATGATGATTACTCCCATTTTACCGCTTTACATAGAGATGCTCTCCGGAAAGAGTTCGGGAGCTGTTTCACTGACCGGGATATTTGTCGGGATTACTGCCCTTCTCATGGGGATATCGTCTTTTGTTCTCGGACGTCTCGGTGATATATTAGGTCATGAGCGTATTCTTATTTTATCGCTTATCATGTCTGGAATATTCTCCATACCTCAGTCATTTGCAAACTCTATAACCGTTCTTTTCATTGAAATGTGTCTGTTAGGACTTGTATTCGGCGGTCTCATCACATCAGTAAACACACTGGTTTCGAACATGATCTCAAAGGAAAAGATCGGCAGCGCATATGGATTAACCGGAAGTGTGACATGCCTGGGCATTGGGATGGGACCATTTATCGGCGGCACTATAGCATCTGTTATTGGTCTTAGATGGCCGTTCGCTATCATGGGGATAACTGCTTTTATGATGGCTGTTTTTGTCTGGAAAACGCTCCATAAACGTGTTATCAGGTCATCTGTTCCCGAAAAGAATTAATTCTTGGGCGGGACATTATTCTGAATAAAAAATACATTCCAGTTGCACTTATGGTACTAAAGAACTTATTTTAGTACAATTAATAACCTGCCTGAAGTATAAAGAAAGGTTTACTGCAGACTTTGCGAAAGGTAAACTATGGATCTTAAAGAATTTGTCAATCCCCCGAAACAGTTCCGGCCTTCTACCTGCTGGTCATGGAACGATGTGATTGAACCAGCTGAGATAGAAACCGGAATTCGTGAAATGAGACGAAAGGGTTTCGGCGGATTTTTCATACATTCCGGTACCGGACTTCGCACCATATACCTTAGCGATGAATGGATGAGGATAGTCCGCCGCAGTGTGGAAACCGCCCGTGACGCGGGAATGGAATGCTGGTTCTGTGACGAAGACAGAATGACCAGCGGATATGGAGGCGGCGCCACTATAGAGGATAACGACGATAATCTCGCAATGGCACTTTCATGGATCGAGGATGCATCCAGGCTTGACAAAGATATGCTGGAGAAAGCACTTGCATTTACCGGTAAAGGTGACGATGGAATTCCTCAACTCCTCACGGAAAGACCCTCTGACCTTTCCGGTGTGGGTGTTTTTGTGGAACGCCGGTTCACAAGAGGGAATGCTCTTTTCAACGGTGAGAACAATGTGGATGTTCTGAATCCGAAGACCGTTCAAGCGTTTATTGAGAATACCCACGAAAAATATTCCAAACTTTTCCGGTATGATTTTGGGGAATTTATGCCGGGAGTTTATACCTGTGAACCAAATGTAAACCGTTCTATCACAAGACTTAACAACGATAATATAACAAAATATTCTTTTCCCTGGTCTCCCGGGTTTGCCGGATTTTTCGAAAAAATTCACGGTTACTCTCCATTAGAACATCTTCATCATCTGGTGAGAAATACCGAGGAAGGATTCGCTTTCAGATGCCATTTCTGGCAGGCGGTTAACGAGTGTTTTCTCCAAACATTCACCCTTACCATTTCATCCTGGTGCAGGGAGCACGATCTCCTCTTTACAGGTCACTACCCGAACGATGTTCATTTTTCCACAATGATACCGTCCGGTGGGGCTATAATGCCGCATTACGAGTTCATGGACGTTCCCGGTATAGACCGCCCCGGGCAATCAACCGGAAAACCATGTGTTATAAAACAGGCGGCAAGTGTGGCTAACCAGCTGAATAAAAAGCGTGTTATCTGCCGAAATTTCGGCGGCGGGGGCTATGCCATGAGTTTTGCAGATATGAAACGGGTCGCTGATTACCACTTTGCACTCGGTGTTACCTCCATCACTCCCCATAGTACCCTTTTTTCCATGAAAGGGGAGCGCAAGAGAGAATATCCTCCTACATTCTCCTACCACCAGCCATACTGGGAACATATACGTGTCATTAATGATTACCTTGCCAGGTCCTCCTGGGTTGTAAGCCAGGGACGAAGTACAGCACAGGTTCTCGTCATGGTTCCGGTGGATTCCTGCTACGGCGCCTTTGATGTGAGCGCAGATGACGGTGGTGAAAATCTTACTTCGATCGAACACTCGTACCACGAACTTGTTGAAGAATTCGTTGCCAGGCACATCTCTTTCGACCTGGGAGACGAACGAATACTGAGACGTCACGGAATGGGGGCAGATAAGGTTCTGAAAGTCGGGAATGCTGAATATTCTGCGGTCATTTTGCCACCTTCACTAACTTGGCGAGCATTCACTCTTGATATATTTGATTCTTTCGACGGTTCGGTTGTTATCATGGGTGAAGTTCCATCGCGAATTGACGGTGAGGCAAGCGACCGTCTTTCCGAATTTGTTAAAAGAAAAAATGTAACAACAATACCTAACAATCCTCATAAAGCAGCGGAATTAATTGTTAATAAATTCAGCCGTGATATCACGATTACTGCGGATAACGGATCTGAGACACGCTCGATTTTGCTCAACCACCGTATCGAAGCCTCTACGCATATGCTTTTCCTTGCCAACACTGACAGGAACGAGCAGAAAGATGTTACCATAACGGTAAACGCTCTCGGCGGAGTCGTAGAACTTGAACCGTTAAGCGGCCGCGCTTTCCGCTATGATTCTGTGATCAAGAATGGGAGCACAATCATTAAAACACGGCTTTATCCGTCAGGAAGCAGGATATTTCTAATTGATCAGACACAGACATCTGTGACCGGACAACCAGCACCTTTTACCGAAAAACCACTGACAATCGAGGGGCCCTATTCGTTCCAGAGGCTCCAGGACAACACTCTAACTCTTGACCGCTGTACCCTTGAGATGGATGGAAAAACACTTGTAAAAGATGAACCGGTGTGGAAAGCTAAAAAATCCATCTGGCATGAGACAGGCATCGACGAATACCGGGGGTACCAGCCCTGGGTGCTTGAAAAGCGTAATGTACGCACACGAACCAACAAAACTGTTTTCACCTTTACATTTACTGTCAGTGACATACCCGAAAAGATATTCCTCGCGATGGAAAATGCCGACCGATTTACAGTGAAGATCAACGACACCGCAGTTGAACCGACACAGGGCAAGTGGCACATCGACAAGAATTTCTCTGTCCTGAACCTCGAAGGCAAGATATTAGAAGGAATTAACACTATCACCGCTGCAACTGACTTTCTCTGGGATACGGAGATAGAAAACGTATACATCTTTGGTGATTTCGCTGTCGGATCAGAGAAGGATGGTTTTCCGATTATTAAGGAGCCTGAGACGCTTGCAGTCGGAAGCTGGGTTGAACAGGGGTACCCATTCTATTCCGGCTCTATTGTCTATAAAATTGAGTTCGACATTGAGCTGACCGGCTCGGAACGGTATGAACTGGATCTTTCCGGAGCGAAAGGCAGTTCTTTAGTTGTGAAAGCCAATGGTACTGAGATCGGCTCTTTACCTTTCCCGCCCTACCGTGGAGACATTACCGGCGCACTAAAAAATGGTACAAATATAGTGGAAATCGAGGTTATCGGCACTCTCCGAAACACTCTAGGACCTCTTCATCATGTCAGAGGAGACGAACTCGACAGTAACGGGCCTGATGAATTCTGCGGTGAAGAAAACCAGACAGATGCATATCAGTTTGTACCGTATGGAGTTATGGGGCAGCCGAAGCTGGTTAAGATAACTGAATTATGAAACAGCTCAAAACCGGTCAAACCACCGGAACGCCTCATCATATAGTATCTCATTTCCCCCATCAAAGAGTGTCAATCGTGTGAGTCCTGATGTCCGCCTCAGATATATCCTGCGACTGAAGGTTGAATCGGCGCAGTTTCCTGTGTGGTATTTTTCAGGAATGTGTTCTTCCCGCTCGATATAGTCAATCACATCCTCTGAGATCATTTTCTTTGATTTTCCCGTTGCCGTAACCAGTTCGTTATATGCACGTATGCTGTGACCGACAGGAACCGATCCCTCCCCGCCCAATCCGGTATGGCCGTCGTGTATCCCGTTGTTGATATCAATAGGAATAATGTGTGCCCGCCATAAAGAAGTAAGCGGCGAGCGTTTGGCGTATTCACTGTCTATGTCTCTGGATGTTCCGGGAGCGCCCCCGCAGGCTTTTTCAAGGTCGGAGGCGTACAGAAGACCCCGCTCGATAGTTTCCCTGTGCCAGCGTGCACAATCACTGATGGGAGACCACACACTCACCGCAGTCCAGACTGATGGCGCATGACCTGCCGCATTGAGTGCCATATGCCCGCCACCGCTTGCTCCAGCAAGGAACACCCTTCTAGGGTCTATTGTGAACACAGATTTAGCCCATTGCACGGCATCGAGGATATCGGTAAGAGCAGCTTCCGAACCGCAGGCTTCAGGTCTGTTGTTCCTGCCGCGAAAGTCGGGGAAGATACAGTTCCATTCACGTTCGGCACAATGTTTAAAATATTCGTTACGCGAGTCCTGGGTGTAATCATAACCCCAGGTATGAAGAGCGACTACGAGCGGCCGGGATTTGTTCTCAATCTGAATAAATGCAACCTTTTGACTGATACCGTCATAAGACGAAGTTATTGAGACAGTGCGTTCCTTCAATTCATCCTCTGATATTGACAAGTAATAAATTCATAACGGGTTTTAAACATGGATTAGTACTCCTGCCAGAACCACAACAAAACAGTATAAACCGAAATATCCAATTTTCCCCCGTTTTACAATCCTCATGAGCACAACAAGAGCACCCCATCCAGTCAGGAATGCGGCGAAAGCACCAACTAAACAGGGTCCCAAAGCGATTGAAGAAAATCCAGCCCCGGCATTGTCCTTTATTGCAAAAAGAGCCGTTCCGGCTATAACAGGAATGGAGAGTAAAAAAGAGAATTCGCCCGCATCCTCGCGTTTGATACCACAGAAAAGAGCGGTGGATATCGTAGAACCCGACCGTGAAATGCCCGGAATGATCGCCAGCGCCTGTACTGCACCTACTAAAAATCCCGTGACAGGGCTGATGTGCTTTTTACCTTTCTTTACAAAGAATGTAGCGGAAAGAATCAAGCCTGTACCCGATAACGCTGCAAAAACAGCGTATGTTGATTGAAAAAGTGCTTCGATGGCATCCTTCATGGTTAAACCCGCAATGACCGCCGGGAGGGTTCCCACAGTGAGAGCAATGAGCAGCCGGATATCATGTGAATTTTTAAAAACATTTTTTATTGAACTATTTCCTTTTGAAAGTGACCGTATATCCATATAACATCCTGTAATAAGCTTGGCAATGGATTTCCTGAATACTATAATGACAGCCGGTAATGTTCCCGCATGAACGAAAATATCGAAATACAGCATATTTTCCTTTAACCCGAAAAACTGTTGAGCCAGAACAAGATGCCCTGATGATGATACCGGTATGAATTCTGTCAAACCCTGAATTATTCCCAAAATTAAGGCATGTGCATAGGTCACACGAAGATTCCTTTAAATTATTAGTTTGATTTTATCATTATATAGCCCAGCATACGGCCCGAAAGACTGCCATCCCGGCGATGGGAGTAATATAACGAGCTGTTACAGATGGTACAATCTGAAAAAACTTCAATTGAGTGTTCTTTCAAACCTGCTTTCATAAGGCGTAATGCTAATTCTGTACGCAAATCACCGAACAATCTGCTATCCCGCTCGACTACTGATCCGGAGTGTAAACGCATAGCAACCTCATCGCCGATCTCATAACAGCATGGACCGGCAGACGGTCCCATTGCTGCAATTATATCCGCTGGTCTGGCGTTGTTGTTGCCGAGAGTTCCGCTTCTGTGCCCAACCATGATATTCACAGCCTTTTCGGCTATACCATTAACAAGTGAACGCCATCCGCAGTGAACAGAGGCTGTAACTCCATGTACGGGATCGTAAAGCAAGAGCGGAATACAATCAGCAATCTGTATACCGAGAATAATACCAGGCGTTGATGTAACAAGCCCGTCTGCTGCCTTTGAGATACCTCCTGATTCGACGATATCTATGTTACAGGTATGTGCCTGCTCCATAACCCTTATATTTTCTGCCTCAACACCCAGTAAACAGCAGAGGAGATCATAATTCTTTTTTACAGAGTTCTGTTCATCGATGGTTTCATAACAGAGATTAAGCTCATCGAATGGCGATAATGAAACTCCGCCATAGCGTGTGGTAAAACCACAGATTACCTGATCAGAGGGGAAAACAGTGGGAATTACGGGACTGATTTTGTTCATCGTGTTATGGATTACTCTTCTATGACCTCATGTCAAGACGTTCTACCCGATTGACACCTTTTACTGTGCGAATCGTATTCATAAGTTTCTGCAGATCATTAATGTCCTTTACCTCAACATCGAAATCATCTACAACCAGATCATCATTTGTGGTAATCTGAGCCGAACGAATGCTGCATCTGGATTTGGATATAGCGGTAGTTATATCGCACAGCAGGTTTCTGCGGTTTATTGCCTCAATACGGATGCTGGCAACAAAAAACATTTCCTCTGTCGGTTTCCAGTCGACATGAAGGGCACGCCTCATGTCTTCACCGGAATTTTGAATATTTTTGCAATCGCTTCGATGAATGACCATTCCACGGCCTCTGGTGATGAAACCAACAATTGTATCTCCCGGCAAAGGTTTACAGCACTGTGCAAAATTCACGAGGAGATTTTCCATTCCCTGAATTGTCACGCCCACTGGAGTTTTTGTCACAAATTTCTGACGCTCGCGCTTATGTTTTTCTGCCAAACCAAAATAATTCTGTACACTGTGAAGCGAAATTGTTCCTGATCCCAGTCCGGCGAGAAAATGATCCCAATCACGATAGTGGTATTTTTTCACAAGCGCGTCATGGTCTTTCCCGGCGAGTTTTTTATCTAACTGCTTTTCGATCTTTGAAAGCATGTCGATGCCGAGAGCATGGCTCTCATTATAATGCTGACGTTTTATCCAGCGACGTATCACACTGCGTGCCTTAGCTGTTTTGACTATGTTTAACCAGCCCGAACTGGGATGTTTGTTTGGATTAGTTAGAATTTCCACACCCTCGCCGCTGTGTAATTTTGTATCGAGTGGAGCTATTCTGCCGTTAACTTTAGCTCCGTTGCAGTGAAGACCAATCTCTGTGTGGAGAGCAAATGCGAAATCGAGTGCGGTTGCATCCACCGGTAGTTGAAGGAGGTCGCCTTTTGGAGTAAATACGAAAACCTCGTCCTGAAAGAGATCCATTTTAAGTTCATGGAGAAATTCTTTCGGTTCCGGTGTACCGCTTTGCCAGTCAACAATCTTTCTGAGCCACACCATATAAGAATCTATTTCGTCCGAATCCACTTTCCCTTCTTTATAACGCCAGTGAGCGGCAATCCCTGTTTCTGCGGTCTGGTGCATTTCGTGGGTTCGTATCTGAACTTCCACCATTCGCCCTCTGGGTCCCATGATCGTGGTGTGAAGGGATTGATACATGTTGAACTTAGGGGTTGCAATGAAATCCTTGATGCGGTCTACAACAGGAGTAAACATGGAGTGCATAATACCGAACGTATGGTAGCATTCCGCAATAGAATTGACAATGATCCTGATCGCATAGATATCATATAATTCGTCAATTTTTTTGTCATCACGTAACATTTTCATGTAAATACTGTGATAATGCTTAAGCCGCCACTGAATCCGATGTTCGATAGTTTCCTTTGTAAGACGTTTTTTTACCGGCTCAATAAAATCCTCGAGGTAATTATCACTTTCCTTTACGACTGAATTCACTTTTCTTTTAACTTCCCTGTATTCTTTGGGATTAAGCCAGCGGAAAGCACGATCCTCCAGTTCACGTTTGATAGTATATATGCCAAAACGGTGAGCAAGGGGAGCAAAAACCTCAAGAGTTTCATGGGATATCTGACGTCTTTTTTCAGCCGGAAGAAACCTGAGGGTGCGCAGGTTGTGAAGCCTGTCTGCAAATTTCACCAGAACCGTCCGTACATCCTTTGCTGTATAGAGGATCATTTTGCGAAAATTTTCCGCCTGCTGTTCTTCAAGGCTTTTTAACTGTAAACTTGATATTTTGGTAAGCCCGGCAATAATATTCTCAATTTCCCTGCCGAATTCTTTTCTGACATCTTTCAGGTTGACCGATGTATCCTCAACCACATCATGAAGGATTCCGCAGGCTATCATCACCGAATCGAGATGAAGGTCTGCAAGAATCCCCGCAGTCTGTATACCATGATATATGAAAGGTTTACCCGATTTGCGGTGCTGTCCGGCATGCGCAATTGCAGCGAATCTCAGTGCACGTTTAATGAGGTCTTTGTCAACATGTGGGTTATAGAGTTCAATCTTCTTGAGAAGCTTGGAGAACTCATCCATTACCTCAACGAGTTCAACCGGCTCGATTGTATAGCTTTGTGATGATGAACTTCTTGTTTTTTCCTTTTTAACCATTACCGGTTATGCCCCTGTATGCTTCGAGAGTTTGTGCGGCAAAAGATGTAAGTGAATATTCGGCAGCAACGATTTCACATCCTCTTTCGCCGAATTCACGTGTTTTTTCTTTCGATTTGAGTATCTGTTCCATTGCAGAAGACATTGCTTCCGGGTCACCGGCTGGAACAACCAGTCCGGTCTCACCGTGACGAATAATTTCCGGTACAGCATTGGTATCGGTGGCGATAACCGGGATTCCCATAGCCATATATTCCATTGCAATGCGGCAGATTGTCTCCGATCTGACAGATGCTATCACACCAACATCAATAGAACCGATAAGCTCACGAGAATCCGAATAACGCCCTGTAAATCGCGTTTTATCACTTATTCCCGCTTGTTCGGCCATGGATCGCATATCTTGCTCGTTGAACTGAGCTTTCCATCCCGATACGAGAAACCAGGCTTCAGGATACTTTTTCGCAACTATTTGGGCAGCACGAAAAAAGTATTCATGCCCTTTATCCGGAGAAAATCGCGCCAGAATACCAAAAACAAAGGCGTCCACGGGTAAACCAAGACTATCCCTTAAAACATTCCGGAGATAATTACTAGTGTAATAATCGCTGTCAACGCCGCCATGTATAACAGGGATCTTTTCGGGTTCAATTCCAAACCTTTCTGAATAAAATTTACGCACAGTCCCGCATGATGCAATGATTCCCGCGGTTTTATTCTTTACAAGAAATCGAGCGCCTATATGATTGGACGGCGGTATCTGGTCGCCGGAAGTCCTGACAAGCGGTATCCCGGTGTCTCTTAATGCCCATGCCCATAATACATGATCACGGCCGTGATGCACATTTACCAGTGTTATCCTGTTCTCACGAGCAAATTTCCTGTATATACCCGCAAGTCTGATATACGATAACGGGTTATGCGAGGAGTATCCGTCCGAATTGTCAACTTCAATTCCCCATTCACGTGCCTTTTGAACCGCGGGAGTATCAAATCCGCTGAAAAAAGTCACCCTGTGCCCCAGTGCCCTGATACCCTTTGCAAGAGTAACTGCATAGAAAGCACATGCATTGTACCAGCGCAAGGTAACTGCCTGAATATAATGCTCCATTAATTTATTTCACGCCTCGTGCTTGACAATAGCTTTCACTCAAACGATATTATGAAAAACATCTTATTATCTTTAAAATACTGGAGGGAAACATGAAAGACAGATCTATACCTCGTCAAACAGTCATCGTAACTATGTCTCTTATTGACGGCCGTAATATATCGGGAGAAATACAGTACGATCTTGATACACGTTTATCTGATTTTATGAATCTCCCTGAAAATTTTATCGTAATCAAGGATAAAAACGACGCTTTAATGATTATTAATAAAAATCATATTATTGATATAAGGATCAAGTAAGCAACTTATCGGAAATTAGAATCACTGTGTCAGAATTCAGAAAATAGCCTTTTCCGGTTAATTGAATACATTATTATTCACATTTCTGAACAATGTCTCCTGCATTCGCTGTTATTTAAATTCCCATCATACTCCGTGTCATAAGCGGATCAAATATATAACCCGCCTTTTCAACAGCTTCCCGCGCCCCTTCCTCGCGGTCTATGATACATACAATTTTCAGGACTTCCAGTTCAAGCTCAAGCAGACTGTCAGCGGCATTAACCGCCTGTGTTCCTGTGGTGAGCACATCCTCGACCAGAACGACCTTCTGACCCTTTTTAAAAATACCTTCCACAATGTTTTTTGTGCCGTAGTCTTTCGCTTTCTTTCGTACCAGGAGGAATGGAATCCTCGTTTTCAGCCCGACAGCAGTAACAAGCGGTATTGCACCGAGTTCCGGTCCTGCAAGAAGTTCAGTTTCAGCGGGTATTTTTTGCTTGAGCCCGTCAGCAACGGCATCGAGAATTTCGGGCTGGGTTTCAATGCGGTACTTGTCAAGGTAATAATTACTCTTCCTCCCGCTTGACAGAACAAATTCCCCTGTCAGAAGGGCTGCTTCTTTCACCTGTTTTACTAAATCATCAAGGTACATAGATACCCTTTCTGAATAATAACATTATAGCTTTCTATTTCCCGGAAGCATACTCAATCATATATTCAATTCCATCACCGATCTCGTCCCATGTCACATCATCATGTATCTTTACCGTGCCGATACCGTGCGGAAGAGCAAAACGCACACGCCCTCCGGTAACTTTCTTGTCCCGGGTCATAGCCTCAATCATATCATCCCGGGTGATACCCTCAATCTCCCGGTTAATCCCCACTCTTTCGAGGAGCCTGTTCTGGCGATTCAGGTCATGCTCGCTCATTAGCCCTTTCCGGACAGCTATCCTTCCCGCTGCGAACATACCAAGTATTACAGCATCACCATGTGTAAAACGCCCATAATCAGTTACAGTTTCAAGGGCGTGTCCGACTGTGTGGCCGTAGTTGAGGATGGATCGAAGTCCGCTTTCACGCTCGTCAGCAGACACAATTTCAGCCTTTATACGGCAGTTCCAGGCAATAAAACTCTCCATGATGTCATCTGTTGCCTCGAATGACATAATTGATTCCAGGTTTTCCTCGTAGAACGCGAAAAATCCCTCATCCCTGATAATAGCGTGTTTTATCGCTTCTGCCATTCCGCTGACGACCTCGCGGTGTTCAAGAGTGCTCAGAACCCGTGTATCAATCCATACGCCGCCGGGTTGATAAAAACTTCCAATGAGGTTCTTTCCCAGAGGATGATTTACAGCAACCTTCCCGCCAATGGAAGAATCAACCTGCGCTACGATTGTTGTAGGAACATGAATAAAAGGAATACCGCGTAAAAATGTCGCCGCAACAAACCCTGAAACATCTCCTACCACACCTCCGCCGAGGGGAATTATTAAGCTTTTCCGCTCGAACCGCAACTCTATAAGTTGTGTTGTGATACGTTCGTACGTGTCAAGCGTTTTTTGTTCCTCGCCATCTGGTATTACGATACGGACATTGTCATAACCCATCTCCGACAACGAGTTACAGACTGTTTCGAGGTACAAGTCAGCCACTGTCCGGGAGCTAATAACACACACCCTTGACAATTCTTCACCATAGCACTCCCTAACAAATGATCCGACACGGGATAAACTTCCACCCTCAATGATGATATCATACGAACGTTCGCCAAGTACGACATGGACTTTTTGCATTTTTCACGGAGTTCCAGTTTTGATATTTCGTTTAACTTACTGCTTTACAGTTCATTATGACACACGCAACAAATTTTCTCTCAGAACACTGAGCATCGCTTCAACAGGAGCATCCATCCCTGACCAGAGCGAAAGCGAGCGGGCGCCCTGATATACAAGCATACCAAGCCCCCCGACAGTATGTGCTCCTTTTAAGGCTGCATCTTTGAGAAAACTGGTTTCCAGAGGATTATAAATAATATCGCAAACAACCTGTTTGTCGTGGAAAACCGCCGGATCAGGAACAGGTGAAACATCAACCTGTGGATACATTCCAACCGATGTGGTATTGATGATCAGACCGGCTGATGGCAGCATACTTTCGAATACTTTTTTCTCTGCCGGCATCGTAGTTATTGAAGTCCCGGAGACTTGTGATAGGTCTGCTGCAAGCTTTTCCGCTCTGGCAAGTGTGCGGTTTATTATCACTATTTCAGTGACTTCGTCCTTTTTTGCGCAGGCATACACAACTCCACGTGCAGCTCCGCCCGCACCGATCACACACACTCGCTCCGGCAGATTCTCAATCCCACCTTTCTCCAGACACTTTAAAAAACCGTACACATCAGTATTATCCCCGGTCAGGATATCATTATCGTTAATAATGGTATTAACCGCACCGATAGCTTCTGCATCGTCGGTGATACGATCCAGAAACTCGATAACCCGTGTTTTGTGCGGAGCTGTGACATTTAATCCTTTTATATCGAAAACCTTCATCCCACGTACAGCCTGTTCAAGATCATGAGGTTTTACATGAAAAGGCACATAGACAGCATCAATTCCCATTTCAGCGATGGTGCTGTTATGCATAAGCGGTGACAGTGTGTGCTCAATCGGGTCACCGATTATTCCGTACAAAGCTGTGGTGCCGCTGATTTTCATCCGATTCAGGCCTTTCTTGCAGTGTCCGCTTTATCATTGCAACATCGGCAACAGGACTCTTTTATCTCATTCCAGAACTCCTCTGCTATACCTGTTGCTTCTCTCCAGGAACAATTCCTGACAAATTTGATCGCTGCAATTAGAATAAATAATAGAGCAGTAATACCCATAAAGAGCCTGATAATAAATTTCATGCTTTTTCTCCTGTAAGTACCTATAAATTAATTTGGTATAATGGTAATAATACTAAGCAAACACATTTCCTGCAAATGATTATACCGGAAAATAATTCCCGGGGCAAATATCTCTAATCCGCAAAAGTCAATTCAGATGAAAGCTCATCACAAATATTCATAAAAACATTAACAGGATAGATATCACGGTCGATACCAAAGACAGTTGTGGTTCCCGCAGCGCTTATACCCGCAACAGTAAGAGCAAGGGCTAAGCCGGGTCTTCCCCCAGAATCAACAAGATCACCAAGTAATTCGTTTCCTCCAGTCAATACCAATCCATCGGCATAGTCGCCTACATGGCAACCGAGCATTTCAAGTCCTCTTGAAAGCAATGCAAATACATCCCTTCCCAGACCCGGTTCATTCTTTACATCATTTACTACTGTTTCTCCATGCGCAGAGGCCGCTACAGCACCCAGTATAAGGAGTTCAGTAATCATTGACTGCGCCTGTGCCGGTGAGAGTTCTATCCCCTCAAGTTTATTCCACCGTACCCTGAGATCAGCCGACTCGAAAAAATCTCCCTTATGAATACTTTCAACATCAACCGATCCTTTCATACGGCGGAGTGCTTCAAAAAACCCGCGTCTACCCTGCTCCCATAACACGTTCTCCAGAACGATATCAGACTTTTGCACCACCGATGAAGCTCCTGCCAATGCTGCGGCGATTGTTGTATCCCCTGGAATCACTATTTTCTCACACTGACGTCCCTCCCATTTTAAACACTTTGTTTCAAGCGGTGTTTCCCCTGAAGCCTTCGACATCCGTCTTGCAAGCTTTGCTTTTTGCTCCAAACCATTTTCCGGTTTTGCGATATGATAACCGAAAAACTGTACCAGCTTCATTGAATGGGATACAGTTTGCTGTGGAAATGCAATGTTTACCGACTTTCGGGCAGCCAATCCTGCAGCGCAGTATGTTTCAAAAGCTCCGGTAGAACGGACAGTCACCACATCCCGTGGTGCCCACACACTTCCGTTAATCAAAACATCATCTCCATCTCCGGTAATATAATCATCAGTAAGGCCTGTATTTTTCAAAACAGGCTTCAGAAACTCCACCAAAGCAATCCTTCCGGTCAATCCATCTATAATCCTGACAGATTGCCCTGAAAAAACCGCTCCGCTGACAATAATATGTACTACCGATTCAGGAATGTCATTGCCGATAGTAATATCGCCATTCAAGATCCCGCCGGAAATTCTGAATCCATCTTCTGTATCGTTAAATTCAGTTCCATGTTGTTCCAAATATTTTCGTAACGTTTCAACCTCATGCGAGGGTGAAGGATTACAAATGGTTACAGGATGCGGAGAAAACATGCCGAATGCCATGACAGAAAGCGTTAAACCAAGGTCGCCCGTCAGCCTTGCTTTACCGGCAAAAGGACCGTTAGATTTAATAGAGAAGCGCACGTTACCTCCTCATCCTTGCATTATATCCGGTACGGGTGAGAATATCGATTGCCTCACGAGCCTCGTCCTCACTATCAAAA
>JBHPFF010000029.1:0-28199 GCA_042572165.1 Candidatus Latescibacterota bacterium
TTATTTAACCTTAAAAATAATAGATTTAACAAGTATGATAAAAAGATTATTTTGTCAAAATCTCAATAGCCCCGTCACCGCCGTTTTGCCGCGAGGCAAAATCAAATTCACGAACATATAGAGAACCTGCTTTTTGAAGAAAATTCCAAACCGTTTCACGCAGAACTCCATATCCACCGTCACTGTTGTTCCCCTTACCGGTAATAACAAGAATTCTCTGATTTTTTCCTCTCGCCATGATTAATGCATTCCTCAAAACATTCAAAGCCTCTGCCTTGGTGAGACCATGCAGATCGATGGTTTCGTGAAAGCGATTTTTCCGTATTTTTTTGCTCAGGTTCTTTTTTTCGGTATCACAACCATTATACTTCGCACTGAGAATATCCTCAGGAAGATTGTTTAGAGCATCGAAAAAAATGTCCCTGTCGTTTGTATTATTCATTGTTTTCACCTATTTAGCAAATTTTACATACTTGACAATCACATTTTTAAGACGATTATGTTCTTCAGGGCTGAGAAAACCGCTGTAAAGATATATCATCGGTGGAATCAAAAAAAGCAGAGTATGATACAGAAATCTCAGACCGACATTATCCGGTTTATAGACTAACGAGAGTACTATCGTTCCTGCAGTGCTGATTAATACTATTCCGAGGCGTTTATATTCATAATTCACTCGATACGTAATAAAAGATATTACATACATTAAAATTACCATGGTAATATAAGCAATAATAGTTGTATATGCTGCTCCAATAATACCGAAAGCAGGAATAAAAATAAAATTAAGCCCGAGATTTAACGCTGCAGCTATAAAGGTTACAATGGGAAGATACACTGTTTTATCTTTAATATAAATACCTGCGAGCATGATAATATAGAATCCGAAAAAAACATATGCCAGCGCAACAAACGGAATTATTTTTGACAGGGAAAGCGAGTATTCTGGAGCATATAGCGAAAATATTTCTTTCCTGAATAGAGTTATGCCGAGAAACACCATCCCGATGAACATGGCATAGTAAGTGGTAATTCGCGAAAAAAGATTACGAGAGTCTGGGTTGTTTTTTATTGAAAGAAAAAACGGCTGCCATGCAAGTCTGAATGAATGCACAAAAACCATAATCCCCACCATCCCGAGAGTATAAGGTACCGCATACCTGCCGAGTTCAATATCCCCTCTTTCTCCGAGAAAACGCAGGATAATCTGCCTGTCTGATAGATCAATAACACGCATGCAAAGTATTGAGAAAATCGTCGGTATACCAAAAGCGAACATTCGTTTCAGCAGGGGAAAAGATATCCGTTTATGAAAATAATTTTTAAATACGGGAAGCAGTAAAACGAAAACAGTAATAACAACAATAAGATTCGCCTCAAAAATACCCTTTAGACCACGTTTCAACAGACAAACAAGTACTACATTGAGAACGATAAAAAGAAAAAACCGTGCAAAAGAGATAAATGAATAGTATTTGAACCTGCCTTCAGCCCTCAGCACCAGTGTGGGATAAATAACTAAAGTGTCAAAGATAATGATCATGAATAAAAGACGAGTGATATAGCCATAAGAATAACTTTTTGTTATGAAATATGAGGCCGATTCAGATTGAAAAAAGACAGCGATAAAGATCAGTATGCCAAGCAAAAGAGAAAAGGAAAAAGCGGATGAAAATATATCCTTTTTTTTATCAGTCAGTTCCTCATCCATAAAAAAACGCAGAAAAGCGTTGTCAAGCCCGAGGGTGTACAGGATACATAAAAATGCCGAGGCGACATACACCGCAGTTCTGATCCCAAGATCACCCTCCGAAAGCACTCTAACATAAATAAATACAAGAACAAAGCTTATTCCACGAGAAATGGTTTCAGCCATGCCGTAGACAACCGAATGCTTGAGAAGGCGACCGAGATGATCAAACACATTTACCTCCTCACCACAACAAATTTATCCTTGAACTTACGGTCGTTCGGGTCAATTCCGGTAAAGAAATAAACTCCGGAACCAACATAGTTCCCTTCAAAATTTTTTCCGTTCCAGCTTTGAGAATCGTCTTCTACTGGTAATTCATTTATCAGAACGCCGGAAAATGAATAAATACGGACTGTACTTCCTGATTTGAGGTTTGTAAAGACAGCCATGGAATCATATCCCCATATTTCAAAAGGATTGGGATAGAAGTGAATTGTTTTCGTGCCTTCTGATATTTTACCACTGAATACATCGAACTTATTTATGCCCGAGTCAGTTCCCACCCAGAGAATATCATCCGAATTGTCATATTTCAATGAAAAAATGGTATTTGAGAAAAGACCGCTGTTATATGTGGTATAGACGTTTTCATGTTCATTCTTGCTATTGAGTTTTATCAAACCATTAATCGTACCGATCCATTTGTTATTGAACCTGTCAACTTCAATGATATTAACTTCCCGGTCTGCACTTTCCAGAGTTTTGTTCATATCTTCAACGATCAGGATATGACCGCTCTTTTTTGTAATGCGGTTCAATCCTCCATCCGTTCCCACCCATACATATCCCTCATGGTCATAGGCAAAAGCGTTTATTTTCATAGAATGAATACCGTTATCGAGGGTGAGTTCATGGACTTCGGTATCAGACTTATCAAAAGGATCATCACCGACATAAATACCGGTTACTCCCATTTGAAAGGTACCAAGCCAAACCCAGCCGTCCTCATCAGGACAAATTCTCATTATCGTAGCAGTGGGAAGTCCATCATCCGCCGGTGAATATATCTGGTGATTATCAATGGTTAAACCATAACCGACATCGAGGACGACAGCCCCGGAAGATGGAACGGACTCGATCGCATGTTCCGGAGGATCCACCTGATGATTCGCAACCCAGATGTTGCCTTGCCTGTCCTCAGCCAGATCGGTGCAGACTACATAAAAATCAGCGATCGTGGGGCGCAGTATATCCTTTGACGGATTTATATTCTGGGCTATATCATCTTCAAAACTAAATAAACCTTTACCCCATGTTGCAGCCCAAACTCGCCCTTTAGTGTCAGCCAGTATGGATACTGTTCTGTATATCCATGATCCATAGTTTTTACCATATATTGTCCATGAATTCCCCAGAAGCCGATTAATAGTTAAATTTATATTACCTTCAGCATGGTAAAGCGGTGTTGTGGCAAACCAGACAGAATTATCGGTGCTGATGTCAATATCATAAAATGCAACGTTCCGCATTTTACTCTGCGAAGGGATGAAAACATAGCCGCTTTCGGTATAAGACTTCAGCCCGTTTTGCATGGTTCCAACCCATAATCTGTTCTCTTCACCGGGAACAAGTGCAGTAAGGTCGGTATAGCTTTCATCCGTTAATGACCACGTATTTATATGTTTCGAGCACAAACCCTGATCAGTTGCAGCCCAATAGCGATCCATCGCTTTTGAAAATGCATAAACATAACCTTTCATAAGGGATGTGGGTTCAAGTTTTTCCCTATCTTCGTTTAAAATGAGTATACCGCTTCCGTTACTACCTAAATAAACAGTGTCCTGATAGGCATCAACAACATTAATAATACTTGTTATGGCAGTACCACCATAATATGAAGTATACGTATAATTTATCCAATTTTCTTCAAATTCAAGATTTGGATTGTCTTCATCTGCAACTGCCAAACCGAGATTGGTACAGGCCCAAATTTTATTATTAAACACCTTTACTTCGTTTATCTGTGTATTCTGAGATATTTCTGGACCGAGATTTGAGTAAGTGCGCAGTTCTTCAGTGTGAAGATTCAATCTATCAACACCTTCTTCATGGCCTATATAAAGAATACTATCATTTTTTACAAATATGTCATAAACAGCTATTCCATCAAGATGTGAAGAGGTTTTAACATGATATTCGGGGAAAATAATCTGTTTAAAAGAGTCGGAATAAGGATCAAAACTCCATAATCCGTCCTCTTCAAAGCCAAGAAATATTTTTTGTGAGGCAGCAGCTATACTGAGTACATTATTACTGACAAGACCGTGGTTTTTATAATAGAATTTATATTCCTTCGTTGAGGGATTATAGCGCAAAAATCCGCCTTTTGTAGCTCCGTAAATATTACCGTTAAATTCTATAATATCTTTCATGGAATATACAGGCGGGAAACCTTCCCAATTAGGGTAGTATTCACCAAAAGCACTATTAGCTGTGAAACAAAAAAATAAAGCTATCAATATGATTGAACGTTTCATGCGGATTTCCTTACAGATGCATAATACCTTATTATAAAACAGTAAATATTTGAAATAGCAAAAATAACAAATGATACGAGACTGAATATATTTCCGAAACGTGCATAAACGGTTTTTTCCTGAGAGGGAACTATCGAACCAACAAGTGTTGTACGCTTAAATGTTTCTGTTCTTTTTACTATATTCCCGTTTGAATCAATAATCATTGAAATGCCCGTATTGGCACAGCGTATTATCGGTCTGTGAAACTCGATCGCCCTCATAACCGATATCATCGCATGCTGAATGGGTGATGCGAATGGACCGAACCATATGTCATTGGTGATAACTACGATAAACTGAGAACCTTTGACAATGAATTTTCTTATTAAATCCGGGAAGATCGATTCAAAACAAATTGCAGCATTGAAAGGCGGAAGCCCGGGTGGTTCAAACACCACCGTTTCAGCACCTTCATTCCAGTTTGCCTGATCGAAATCGATTTTTCTGAGTATCGGAAATATATTGTCCAGAGGGATCGCTTCTCCAAACGGAACAAGATGTATTTTGTGGTAACGCCTGATCTCTTCCTCCCCTGGTATGAATAATCCTGCTGAATTCCACGTTTCTTCCGTATTTATATCTTCAGTTGGTACTCCGGTAAACACCGGTATATTGAGAGAATCAACAAGCGAATGGATTTTGGATCTGCTCGGGCTGTGCTCTGAAAGATATGACGGTATGGCAGTTTCTGGCCACACAATTAAATCGGGGTCACAGGCTGCGGCTTCTATGCTCAGTGAACGATAAAGATTTATATTCCATTCTCTCATATTATAACCCCATTTTTCTTCCGGCGTTACATTTCCCTGAATAAGAGCAACCGTTATCTGATTACCGGATGACGTGGAACGGTGAAGAACTATCCGGGAATATATTAATGGAACTACAAAAAGTAACGTCAAAAGAATAAACCGACCTGTCGACCTCTTTTTTATAAGAATATAGACTGAAACATTAACCGCCGCAACCCAGCATGATACTCCATACGCACTGGTTATATCAGCAAACTGGATAAGCCACGGATAGTAAGTCTGAGAATTTCCGATAATCATCCAGGGAAAAGCGAGCTGATCAAAAGATCTAATCCATTCAATCCCGGCTATAGAAAAGGGAAAAATTAATAAACCGAGCCATGGTTTGAATTCACTGAGAAATTTGGCGCATATAAATGGAATCGCATAGAATAACGCAAGAATTAGTACCGCTAATATCATTCCCACCCATGTTATATGACGTATCCACGACAGGGAAAGCCCAAGAAATACAAGACCTGAAATCCATGCATAAACACTTACAGCTCGCAGATTAGAAGATTCAACAACAAAAAACATAGGTACTATAGCAACATAAGCCAGAAAACCGAGACCTACGGGAGGGAAAGAACAGCAGAGAAGCAAGCCCGAAGAAGCAGCACAAAGGAATGTTTTCATATTCTCATCCCTGCGCCGTATGAACAGCATCAAGGTTGTCAAATTGAGGCAAAGATTTCATAATTCTTTCCCTGCCTTTAAAATAAACAATATGTTGATATCCGGCTTCCCTTAGTACCGATAATGCTCTCTCATAATATTTTCCCACCTGTTTTGGATCATGAGAATCAGATCCGGCTGTAACAGGTATACCGTGCCGGTAAAGTATTTTGAGAAATTCTGTTGATGGATACTGCTCACAGCAGGCTGAGTCGAATCCGCTTGTGTTTAACTCCACCACACAATTCATGGATTTTATTACTGAAGCAACACGATTATACTGATATGTAAGATCATCCGGCGGGCGGAACCCCATTCGTTTAATATTATCAACATGTCCGACAATATCATAAAGGCCTGTCTCGACTGCAGAAATTACTGCATCGAAAAAATGTAAATAAATATCATCTAAATCACCTTTTTCAAATGCTTCCTTGTATTGTTCCTGATCGAACGGCCAACCGTCAAGATAATGAATAGAGCCGATGATATAATCGAATTCATATTCGTCAATGATATTTTTTATCTCTCCGATTCGGTCATGAACTATGTCCATTTCGCATCCCAGGCGGATTGAAATACGGTCTTTATAGGTTTTCTGGATTTCATGTATTTTCTCAATATAATATGGTAACTTATTGTAGCTCATACATAAATGCGGTTCCGGCATCACCGGCATATGGCCGGCAAAACCAATCTCCTTCAGACCTATTTTGAGAGCCTGTTCTACATAGTCCTCCATCTCGCCCTCAGCATGATTGCAGAGTTTTGTATGGATATGATAATCAGGCAAAACACTAATAATATTGTTCGTCATATTTTCTACGGTACATTATTTTTGTTTTTATAAGTCAGAAACACTCCGCTCAGGATTCCAGGATTCTAATGCATTTTCAAATGGAGGATAAGCGATACCCTTTTCTGAAATGATTGAAGAAATATTCCCGACGGGAGTCACATCGAATGCAGGATTATAATAAAAGATATTATCAGGAGCAATACGTGTTCCGAACGGAGTATGTATTTCGCGGGGATTACGCTCCTCTATCGGGATATCATCACCTGATGCCAGTGAAAAATCAAAACTTGTAAGTGGTGCGGCAACATAAAACGGAACTTCATGTTCTCTGGCACATACCGAAAGACCGTATGTTCCGATCTTATTTGCAGTATCGCCGTTGGCAGCAATACGGTCTGCGCCTACAATGACATGATCAATTTTGCCCTGACACATAACCACTGCAGCCATGCTGTCACAGATAACTGTCACAGGCACACCGCTTTTTGAAAGTTCCCATGCTGTGAGACGCGCACCCTGCAGCAGAGGTCTCGTTTCATCAGCATAAACAGTGATGCGCTTTCCTTCCTCACAGGCTGAATAAATAATACCCAGAGCGGTACCATAGCCGGATGTCGCCAGACCTCCGGCATTACAGTGGGTGAGAACTGTATCACCATCATTAAGCAGCCGGGCGCCGTATTGTGAAAGGATTCTGCATTTCTGCATATCTTCTTCGTATATGCTGTGAGCACACTCAAGCAACCTTTTAACAGGATCCTGTGATTCAAACGCATCGTTTAGCCCGGCACTCATCCTGTCAAGAGCATGAAATAGGTTAACCGCTGTGGGACGTGTCAGTCTTAAACGGTTGATGGCTGCCCTAACATGGTTTTCCTCAGTATTTTCCATTGCAGCAATAACAACCCCATAAGCTGCTGCCACTCCGATTGCCGGAGCGCCCCTGACAGCAAGCGTTTCAATAGACTCGGCTACTTCCTCCGTGGTGGTAAGAAGTGATCGTTTCTCTTCTAATGGTAAAAACCGCTGATCTATGATTTCAAGACCTTTTTCTTTCCATTTCAAAGTCTCAACCGGCATGATATTTCCCCGTTTTTCACTCAATACAAGGTTATGGAGCGGAAATGATTTAATCGTTCATCCAGAGCCTCAGCTGTTAAATCCCTCAGGGTATCGAGGCTGAAACCCTCGACAAGAAATGAGGCTGCGAGACCGCCATAAACAACTGCATTTTTAAGAGTCTGAAAATCCCATGACTTCTTCATCGCGATGTATCCCATTGTACCGCCGGCATAGCTGTCACCCGCACCGGTAGGATCAACGACGTTTTCAATGGGGTAAGCAGGTACTACGAAAATTTTATCCCTTGAAGCTAAAAGGGAACCATGCTCCCCTTTTTTTATTATCACATTATCCGGGCCGTAATCAAGAAGCGCTTTTGCAGAGGAAATGTTTGCATGCGTTCCGGTAAATAAACGGGCTTCAGAATCGTTAATAATAAGCAACTGTATTCTTTTAAGAACCTCGCGGAACCTGTCCGGCTTATCCTCAAGGTAACACTCAATAGTATCCGCAGCAACAAACTTAGGATTATCAACCTGTTCCAGTAAATGTAATTGAATATCGGGATCAATGTTCCCCAGGAAGACGTATTCGGCTTTTCGGGATTCATCATCAAGCACCGGATTGAAATCTTTGAAGACATTGAGTTCAAGGTTGGTGGTTTTACGGATATTCATATCGCTCTCATATTCTCCCCCCCAGCGAAATGTCTTTCCTCCTTTTACCACCTCGATCCCATCTGTGTTTACACCTCTTCGCCTGAGGAATTCAATCTCCTCGAGAGGAAAATCATCTCCCACAACACCCACAATACGGACAGGAGAAAAAAGAGAGGCTGCGGCAGAAAAATGAAGCGCCGAACCACCTATCACATTTTTCACCCGGGTATGTCGTGTTACAACATCATCAAACGCAAGTGAACCAACCACCAAAATACTCATCCCGAAAACCTGTTCTGTAAACGTTAATTGTTCAGTAATTCTCCGTTTCTACCTTTTTTATTTCAGCATCTTCCCATAGTTTTTCAAGTGAATAATAAGACCGTGTAACAGGATCAAAAATATGCACTACAACATTCACATAATCAAGGAGTATCCATTTTTGTGTCCTGTAACCTTCGGTATGCCAGGGAATGATATTGTTTTCTTTCTTCAGCTTTTCACGAATTTCATCTGCTATGGCTTTAAGATGAATATTTGAGGTACCGGTAGCTATAATAAAATAGTCAGTAATGCTCGATATGCCACGCAAATCAATAACAACGATATCTTCACCTTTCTTTTCAATAATATGATGAATAATTCGATTTAAATAGATTTCCGTGGTTTCGTTTTTTACAACATTCAATCGATAAAATCCTCCCATGGTAACTGTAGTGTATTCCAGTCTCTACCCAGGATAACCACAACATCTTCAATTAGATATGGATCGTCAGAGCGCTGATCTAAAATTTCTTCAACACCGAGAGTTTCCGCAAGAAGTTCTGCTTTTTCCCACGAACTTTTTCTGGATAGAACTACGGAAATGTCAAAATCAAATGAATCGGCATTTTCTCCAAGACCATTGACGACATCAAAACCTTTCGCTCTCAGCAACTGAACACACTTAGAAGCAAGACCTTCTCTCCCGCATCCGTTAAGAACCGCAACTCTTACCGAAGAATTGACTACCGTTTCAGTTGCGGTGTCCTGTGGATTAATAGCCCGTTGGAGAAAAAAGATCGATATTAAGGAAAGAACTATAACCAGAATGGAAATACATGTTACTATGTTAAAACTTTTCGTCATACGGTAAAATAAACGCCAAATAAATGAAAAAAGGGAACTACATAAGCATGTTATGCATTCCCCAGCTTATTATAAACTGTAAATCACAAAAAAACACCATATGATTCTGTTCGATAATATCAATATCTCATAAAGGGTGAATAGCGGTACCTGCCGTAACGTTCGTAACCATATCCATTATCGGCCCCATAACCATAATTTTGAGAATAATTAGTATAATCCCGATAGTGAAAACTCATGGTCATGTTTTTCCAGGGTTTATAGACAATATCAAAAGACGGAACAAACACTTTTCCGTACTGATTGTTAAATGGTCCTCCAAAATTTTGCTGCGAGCCTAACATTTTGTCGTTTGACATCTGATATGCAACCTTGAGTCTCATAACCAGCGGCATGTTGAAACGGTACTCCATTGTATTAAGATACATTCCCATAATTGTGCCGGAACCGCCACTCGATGAATAACTCATCGAATACTGGTTTTTCATGCTGAAACGGCTTGGATCAAGAAGACTCATGCTTCTGAGGTTTACTGTGGGCTTTTTCCAGGACCTGAGAATACTTGAGCCACTGTTTTGTGAAACACCCGTCTGAGCATGAACAGTAAATACAGAACTAATATAGAAAAACACACACAAACCGCAGAAAAAAGTCTTTAAACACACTGAACGCATGATAGAACTCCTGGGCATATTTATCACACTGCTATCTCTTTAGTATCTACAATAAAAAAAATCTGTAACGCCATGTCAAGTTCAATAATGAATAATTTGCTTATTCATTAAAATTTTACTCATGAATAATCATAAAGTTCCACTTACATTGTAAAATAACAGAGTGACATTCATCAATTACACCTAATTATTATTGAATAATTTCGTTTTTCTCATTAAGGATAAAAATCCCTGGAGTAAAATCTTCTAATTCTTCACTGCTTATATTATCGTAACTGAGAATATGAATAATATCACCTTTAATCCCCAGTCTGGCGGCAGGACCGTTCAAACAGATCATCCCCGATCCTTTTTCACCCCGAATGACATATGTTTCAAAACGGACACCGTTGTTCACATTGACTATCTGAACACGCTCATTTTCGACTATATCCGCCATTTCCATAAGATGTACGTCAATGGTAATACTTCCATCATAATACAGTTCCGTTTGAGTAACCGTAGCGCCATGAAGTTTTGATTTTAAAAGCGTTCTCTGCATGAATTCATTTCTGTTTATGAGTTGTTTTTAATTGAAATTCCCGACATTTTATAACCTTTCGCCACAGTATAAAGGCGGTTCGGTGAATCGGGATTTACATGAGATGCAATAACCTCGCCGGTAAAAATCACATGATCGCCTGTGGTGAATTCTCCCGCGAGCCGGCATTCAAAATTCGCAACGGCATCCTGAAGCAAGAGACAGTCAACCTTTTTTGCCGGAATGACAGCAATACCGGATTCTTTTAACTTATCAGTATCCCGCCCCGATGATGTCCCGAACAAGAGGGTTTCCTTTGCTTGAAATTCAGACGGAAACGCAATAACAAATTCTCCCGCTTTACGTATCACCTCAAATGAATATCTGGTAAAAGCGACAGAAAATGCAAACATCGGAGGGTTATGAGAAGTGGGCATAATCCAGCCGATTGTGATAGGATTCACACGACTCGAGCGTTCCTTTGCCAGAACAATAACAACCTGCTCGGGATATTTTCTTGCTACGGCTTCCGTAAAAGTTGTCTCAATCTGCATGTTAATCACCCTCACTAACTTTAAGTATCACATTATCGATAAGACGTGTGGAGCCAAACCTGACTGCCAGTGCTAATAAAGCCCTGTTCGAAATATTTTCAACAGGATTCATATTTTCAACATGCACTATTTCAATATATTCTATTCTTGCCAAAGATGATACATTGATCTCTTCATGTATTTTCTTGATTATGTCAACAGAACGGGTTACACCGGATTTGACAAGTTCTTCCGCTGAACATAGAGCCCGATATAGCACTGTTGCCTGACGGTGTTCCTCAGGATTGAGAAAGTTGTTACGTGAGCTCATGGCAAGACCATCCGGTTCACGGATTATAGGACCGGCATCAATCTCAATGTCCATGTTGAGATCCCTGACCATTCTCCTAATAACCGCCAACTGCTGGGCATCCTTCTGACCGAATACCGCAATATGAGGCATTACAATATTAAAAAGCTTGGCAACCACAGTGGCAACACCCCTGAAATGAACGGGACGTGACCGGCCGCAGAGACCCTCAGTAATCCCCTCTACTATAACATAGGTAGAATAATCCTCAGGATATATGGTGTTACTGCCCGGAGCGAAAATGAGATGGGCACCCAGCGACTCAAGTTTATGCATATCATCCTCGTGGTTACGTGGATATTTATTAAAATCCTCGTGAGGTCCGAACTGGGTGGGATTAACAAAAATACTTACCACAACAAAATCAGAACGATCCAGTGCGCGCCGCACAAGGCTCAGGTGACCCTCGTGGAGGGCACCCATGGTAGGCACAAACCCAATTATTTTTCCTTCGGCACGTTTCTCCGCGGAAATGCGTCGCATATCTTCTATGTTTTTAATTACCTCTATCATTTACTCTCTGGATAGAAAGTTTTATTAGCGTGAATGTTTACGGTCAGTATCCGCGGGCATCATTTAGATCGATTTCTTCGTTCTTAATAAAATCAACCACCTCAAAAGATGTAATCTTATCCTCAGGATTCAGAACTTTTACAGTTTTAATACCGGCATTAATAATGAGCCTTGTACATATCTTACAGGGCTTAGCGCCGTCAACAACCACTCCATCCTGTGCATCCAATCCAACAAGATACAGTGTCGAATCAATCATATCTGTTCTGGAAGCGTGAATTATGGCATTCATTTCTGCATGCACGCTTCTGCATAATTCGTACCGTTCACCGCGTGGTATACCCGCCTTCTGCCTCGGACACACACCTATATCGGTACAGTTTTTTGTATTTCGCGCCGCCCCCGCATAACCTGTGGAAACAATCTGGTCGTTTTTTACAATAACCGCACCGAAAAATCGGCGCAAACAGGTAGAACGGCAGGCGACCTCTCTGGCGATATTAAGATAATAATGGTCTTTATCCGGTCTTCTCTTCATGGTGAATTCCTATCACGGTTATTCTGTAAAAGTTCACATTCAAAAAAACACTTATTTATCTCAACAATAACTAAAAAACAAATAACGGGAAAAAATGTCAATCAGTAAAATTCCATAATTATCAACTTGTTAAAGTTTTCCGCCTCTGATCATTACTGTAAAACAATACACAGCAAGACCTGTAATAGCACCCCATGATAGCAGCAACAATATCCACCCTCCTGCTGTCATTACATTATCTCCTCTTCGTCAAAATCGATGTCCGGAAGGGGGCGTCCGCGCCATGCCCGTTTAATAAGCATAATGAGAACCACAATCAATGATATTAAGAGTATACGTGTCAGCATAACCCAGATGCGGTTTTCAGGAGAAACACCTTCCATTTTCAGTATGGGTATAGCCTGCTGATAGGTCCAGGTGAAAAGAATAATAAGCAGAAATGATGGTGTTATATACTTGATTACAATACGGAATATCCACGGAAGCTTAACATCCGCCCCTCTGTGGATTTCTTTCCATGCACGGTCTATGCCGAAAATCCACCCGAAAATAATGGCTTCAATCGTTCCCAGAAGAACCAGACTGAAAGTCCCGCTCCAGAAATCCATGTCATCGAGAACACCGTGCGAAAGCCCAAAAATTACTCCATGACAGGCTGCGAAACAGAAAATTCCGATAACAGCAACCGCTTTTTTACGTCCGAGATGAAACTCATCATCAACAAATGCCACAGCAGGCTGGAGCATTGAAACCGAACTGGTGGCTCCGGCTATAAACAGCATTAAAAACCACACAAAGGCAAAAAACCAGCCACCGGCCATATAAGAAAAAATCTGGGGCATTGTAACAAAACCAAGGTCAAAAGCCCCCCCTTCGGCTATTTCAGTAAGACCTGCCGGACCCATGAACACATAGGCTGCCGGTATGATAATTGAACCTGCAATGATAACCTCAGTGAATTCATTGATGCTCACCGATGTCATACCCGAAAGCACAACATCGTCCTCACGGTCGAGATAGCTTGCATAAGTAAGAATCATTCCGATACCAACAGAGAGCGTGAAAAATACCTGTCCCGCGGCAGCCATCCATACAGATGGATCCTTCAGCAGGGAAAAATCAAGGTTCCAAAGATATCCGAAACCGTTGGAAACATTCCAGTCGGGATTTGCGGCGTTGGGTGATCCGAGGGTTATCACTCTCACAAGGATTATAAAACCAAGTATAAACAGGGCGGGCATGGTGATCTTTGAAAACTTCTCTATTCCGCCTTTTACACCATGGAATATAACCCAGAAATTTACGGCAAATGTGATCAGAAAAAACAGGTAGGTCATTGCGAAACTACCGACACTGCTTTCTTCAGTCAGTCCCTGGTAGGTTTGGAGGAACGCTTTCATTGTCGAGCCGTCCGATGCCGCTTCCATAAGATTACCCAGAAGGGCGTGCACGGCAAACCCCAGAAGCCATGATTCTACATACGTATACCAGATAAAAATAATAGTGGGACCGAAAATACCGATAACACCGAAATATTTTAGAAAATGATTACGCGTGGTAATAGCGAAAATCGATGGCGCTGTCCCGTATCCATGTTGTCCTCCATAACGGCCAAGAGTCCATTCTGTAAGCATTAACGGGATACCCAAAAGCACCAATGAAATGAAATAAGGAATGAGAAAAGCTCCTCCACCGTTCTCAGCAGCCTGAACGGGAAATCGAAGAAAATTCCCAAGCCCCACTGCCGAACCCGCTACGGCAAGTATTACGCCGATACGCGAACCCCATTTTTCTCGTACCTTAGGAACTGCCAATTAAATTCACTCTCGTTATTATTACAGATTTCGATAAAGAATACAATGATTTCCAATCATTATCGCAAGATAGTTGAAATTCAGAATTTTTTCAAGAAAGATATTTCATAACTGGTGAAATGATAACGCCGATAAAAAACTACTTATTGTTAACAGTAATCCCCGGCCAGTCATCAGTCCTGAAAGGTGAAGCCGGTAATCCCTCTCTGTTATATAAATTACATACGGGATTCATCGCCCAGCCATACCTAACAGCCACAGGATTCGGCACATCGTCGCTCCGCACAATAACCTCATCACCTTCAATAAGCGCTTTTGCCCATACAAACTTCTTATCCTCACCGGCAATGGCAAAACCCTTGAGAGATTCGCCAACCGTCGTAACGAGACCGCTGCCAATATTTGTGAAACGCAGATGAATCATCCCGTCTCTCACAGTCTTTGAATCATAGATTGGACCGGAATGGACAATATCCCTGTTATAGGCAACCTTTAAAGCCCCGAGAGCCAGCCGTTTGCCGACATCCTGTTTGTTTTTTGGATGTACATGATGGGCATCACCTATATCGATTGTCACTGCCAGTGCAGTACGAGGGACATCGAGAGCCATGAGCTGAGCTTCTCTTAGTTCCGCCCACGTGTTCTCCTGCGGTTCCTTATCCGGCTCCCTGATGTTTGCGAGTTGGACAATCAAAAACGGGAAATCACCCTGCCCAAAAAGCCTGCGCCAATCATTAATCAGAGCCGGTAGAAGTTTACGGTACTGGTATGCTCTGCCCGAGTTTGATTCACCCTGATACCAGATAACTCCCTTTATTGCATAAGGTACAAGCGGCGCTATCATGGCATTGTGAACCCAACTCGGTATATGCGGTAACCAGGCCATTTTCACGGGAGATTCCGGAGGTCGCTGAATATTTCCAAGAGGTTTTCCAGCATACTCTATATGATAGACATCTTCGTGATACTGCCCCATCTTAATGTAATAGTTAACAAGTTCCTGTGACTTTTCCCTTAATACGGGTTCCCAGCGGTCAACAATACTGTGGAAATCAGGATCGGATTTCAAAGCGTCACTGCTCATCCAGACTTCAGCGGTAGTTCCGCCCCAAGACGCATGAATTAGCCCTACAGGAACATCCAGTTCCTTTATGACCTCACGCCCAAAATAGTAAGCTGTCGCAGAGAATTTACCAATTGTACTGGGACGGCAGACTTCCCAGATGCCTTTGCAATCCTCAAGCGGTTCAGGTGAAAGCGTATTATCTATCTGAAAAAGACGAAGTTTCGGGTGCATGGCATTTGCGATCTCATTGATACTATCGTTACAATAATGAACCGGAAGTTCCATGTTTGACTGACCTGAACACAGCCACACATCCCCAATGAGAACATTCGAAAGCACAATAGTATTGTTACCTCTGATTGTCAGGTCAAACGGACCGCCAGCCTGTAACGGTTTCAAATTAACCATCCATTCGCCATTGTTGTTTGCTTTTACGGATGCTTTCTGACCTGAAATTGAAACCGTTAACGTTTCATCGGGGTTTGCCCAACCCCACACCGGTATCTTCCTGTCTCTCTGAATAACCATGTTTTCACTAAAAACAGACGGTAATGAAACATCCCCCATCGATGGAAATGTCCAGCATAACAATATTATAAACATAATATTGGGAATTATTCCGGGTTTGTTCATGTCCTATACCCTTTCTACCTCTTTTTGAGAAAAATTAATTTTCTGTTGAAGCGCTCTCATTTTCCATAGGTTCGAGGATAGCAATGGTTGCTCCCCAGCCTGAGGCATCGGGAGCGGTTCTGAACTCTTTTACGAACCCGCATTTTTTCAGATAGGAATGCACAATCTGTTTGAGTACACCGTGACCCTTGCCATGAATAATCTTTACGTAATGTATTTTTTCGATGCGGCACTGGTGAAGATATTCAGACAATGCCGATTTCACGTCCTTCGGATTGAACATGTGAAGATCGAGTGTGCCATCCACAGGGTAATCAAACAGTTCACTGTTCATATCATGATCACCTTTATATTAGAAATTTCTTTAATGGTACATTCCTTACAATAATACTTTCCATCTTAAAATAAAAGAGGTGATACGGTCATGGAAATAAAAAAAATCCTTCCGGCATAAAAAAACCGGAAGGATCAATAACATATAAAAATAAACTTTATAAAACAAGAAAGACAGCCCATTCGATGCCGGTGATCGCTAAAACTTCGTCACGTGTTTTATTGTCAAGCACATCGTCTGTATTTAGGACAACGATCGCTTCTCCGGCAGGACTTTTCCTCGCCCAGGTCATATGGGCAATGTTGATACCTTTTTTCCCCAATACTGTACCGATGTTACCGATGATACCGGGGAGATCCTTATTACCGCAAATAAGTACGTTACCCTCGGGAACGAAATCAAGTTCATAATCGTACAAACGCATAATTCGCTGATCATTCTTCCCAAAAATAGTCCCCAGCGCATTAATTGCACCTTTATCGGTAGTAATGGACATCTCAATACAGTTCTTGTAATCCTTCTCCTCGGAAGACTTGATTTCATTTACCTTGATGCCGAGTTTCTCAGCAGTGCTTGCTGCATTAAGCAAGTTAACACCCTCGGCGTATCCTCTGGTGAATACTCCCTCGAGGGCTGACGATGTTATCGTCCATGTATCAAAATGATGCACCTCGCCGTAATAAGTAATATCGATACTTGACAGCTGTCCTGTACAGAGCTGTCCGAGCATGGCGCCCATATTTTTGCAAAGCCGTATGTATGGTTTTATCTTCTCGAATACCTCAGGTACAAGAGAGGGCATGTTGACTGCGTTTCTCACCTCACCGGTAAGAAAGTAATCCCTGAGCTGCTCGGCAATCATGGCAGCGACAATATCCTGTGCCTCAGTAGTCGATGCCCCGAGGTGCGGTGTGCAGAGAATCTTGTCACTCATAACAACGGAGTTTTTATCCGGCGGTTCCTTCTCATACACATCAAGTGCCGCACCTGCAACTTTACCCGATTCTATTGCAGCAAGAAGGTCTTCTTCATTGACAATACCGCCGCGGGCACAGTTGATAATACGGACACCGTCCTTGCATTTCGCCAGTGTACCAGAATTTATCAGATGACGCGTACTGTTATTGAGAGGAGTATGAACCGAGATATAATCGGATTTTCCCCATATCTCATCAAGAGTAGTAAGCTCAATACTATACCGTTGAGCCATTTTTTTAGAAATAAATGGATCGACACCAAGAACTTTCATTTCAAAAGCCGAAGCACGCTGTGCCAGAGATCTTCCGATGTTACCGAGTCCGATAATACCGAGCGTTTTGCCCCTTACCTCAACACCAACGTATTTCTTGCGGCCCCACTCCCCATCCTTCATCGAGCGGTCAGCCTGGGCAATATTTCTTGAAAGAGCCATTATCAGACTGAACGCATGTTCGGCTGTCGAAACTGTATTCCCACCGGGCGTGTTCATGACAACTATACCAGCATCTGTCGCTTTTGAAACATCAATATTATCCACACCGGCACCTGCCCTGCCTATAACTTTAAGTTTTTTAGCGACATCAATGACATCCTCATAAACCTTTGTCGCACTCCGTACAACGAGTGCATCATACTCACCGATAATGGATTTAAGTTCTTCTGGGCTCAGGTTCGTATTGAAATCAACCTCAACCCCGTCAACCGCCTGGAGAATATCGACACATTCACGGGCTACATTATCACTTATTAGAACTTTATGCATCTAAATTAGTCTCCTGTTTTAAAAACTCTTCACGATGTTCAGAGTGACAATTAATTAGACTTCTGCCTTATCTCTTATCCTTTGGAATAGTTCATGCTAACAAAACTTTTTGTGCCGCTTTCAAGGACTCTCCGTGTGTGAATGAAAACCCTGCTTCCTTCAGGGAAAATTCAAGACCTGAGAGCGCAGTAAGCACGTCATAATCATCAAGATAACCGATATGGGCTATGCGTATGATCTTGCCCTTGAGGTGCGCCTGGCCGCCGGCTGGAAAAATCCCGTTCTTTTTCAACAGTTTTACCAATGCACCGCCGTCAATTCCTTCGGGAACACAAATTGCTGTCAGAACGTTTGAATAGTCCTTTGCAAATATATCAAGACCCAGAGCTTTTACACCCTCCCGCATCGCCTGTGCCACGCGGGCATGTCTCTTCCACATATTCTCAAGACCTTCGCCGAGTATTATATCAAGCGATTCATTCAATCCGACCAGAAGAGTCACAGGGGGTGTAAACGGATTCTGGTTTATTTCTAACGATTTCTTGTATTTTTTAAGATCCCAGTAGTACTTTGGCAAATTGGAACGTTCAACCCATTTCCATGCATTTTTTGATACCGAGATGAATCCCAGGCCCGGAGGAAGCATTATCGTCTTCTGTGAACCGGCGACAACCATATCAATCCCCCATTCATCCGGTCTCAATTCGTGAGCGCCCAGCCCGGACACTGCGTCGGTTACAAGCGCTGCCTCATAGCCTTTCATAACCTCGCCAATTGACTTGAGGTCGGTTAAAATACCGGTCGATGTCTCCGACTGTGTGGTGAACACCGCAGTAACACCGGGATTTTCATCAAGCGCCTTTTTAATGTCATTGGGTGTAACCGCATGACCCCACTCTATATCTATCGGAATGGTCTCAATACCATAAGCCGTGCAAATCTCGAACCAGCGTTCACCGAATTTACCGCTGCGGACACAAATAGCCTTATCGCTTTTTGACAGGACATTGACTACAGCGGTTTCCATAGCACCGGTGCCGGAAGACGCCAGTGTAAAAACATCGCCTTCTGTCATAAACACCTTTTTGAGTTTGGTATTGATTTCGGCAAAAAGATTTTCGTATTCCGGTGTCCTGTGGTGAAAAACCGGTTCTGCCATCTTGAGAAGAACTTTTTCGGGAACCATAACGGGTCCTGGGCTGAACAGACGTGTTTTCATGTGTATTACCTTTTTTTATTTTATTTATTATTTGAGAGTTTTATTTATCCATGCCTGTACTGATTTTATTGATTGTGAGGGTTTTACTTATCCATGATCGTAGTTCATGCAATCCCATACCTGTAATTGCGGATAACATCACAATGCTGTCCACTCCACACTCCTTTTTATAAGTTTTTATTAATATCTTTCTGGCGTTGGCGGAAAGTTTATCCGCCTTGGTAAAAACATACAGTATATTCCTTCCCCATGTTCTCAACCACTCCAGCATTTCGTAATCGCCAGCAATTGGCCCGTGGCGAGCATCAAAAAGCTGGATTATCCCCACAAGTTCCTGACGTTCATTGAGATAGGGTTCTATAAGAGTTGCAAACTCCTGTCGTCTTGACTTGGAAATCTTTGCATAGCCATATCCGGGAAGATCAACAAGGTAATAAGCAGTACCTGCCTGATAATAGTTGAGTGACTGTGTTTTTCCCGGTGTCTGAGAGATTTTTGCCAGTTTGCGCCTGTTGGCTAGACGATTTATCACCGAGGATTTACCGACATTCGAGCGTCCGGAAATACATATCTCGGGTAATCCCGTTGACGGGCAATCTTTGAGCGAATGAACTGAACGAAAAAATGTAATTTCAGGTATCACCTTACCAGCGCTTAATCAGGAACATCATTCCCGTTCTCCGTAACAGTAACTACTTCGAAGGATGAATAGGAAAAAGAAAAATGCCCCTTAAATGAATTTCCAGTATTAGGCAATTTTCAGCACAGCACCGTCTTCACCCTCGAAAACCGGCATCTTGCCGCTGTTTATGGTTTTTTCGTTGACAATCACACGCTTTACACCTTTAAGAGAAGGAACCTTGAACATGACTTCCATCATGGCTTTACCAAGAACTCCTTTCAAACCGCGCGCACCGGTGCCTTTATCAACACTTAGTTCAACCACTCTGTCAAGTGCCTTTTGGTCAAATACCAGTTCAATATCATCCATTTCAAAAAACTTGATATACTGGCGGACAAGAGCGTTCTTAGGCTTTGTCAAAATAGTAATCAAAGCGTTTTTGTCCAATTCATCCAATGCACATACAAGTGGCAATCTGCCTATAATTTCAGGAATTAATCCATATTTATTGAGATCCTCGGGCTCCAGCTGGGCAAGTATCTCACCGATTTTTAAATCATGGGATGATTTGATTTCGGCACCGAATCCCATCGTTTTCTGGTAAACACGCCTGCGAATAACATTATCAAGGTTCTCAAATGCTCCACCGCAAATAAACAGGATGTTGGTTGTATCAATCTGAATCATCGCCTGCTCGGGGTGTTTACGGCCGCCTTTTGGAGGTACGCTGGAAACTGTGCCTTCAAGTATCTTGAGCAGAGCCTGCTGAACGCCCTCACCGGATACATCACGGGTTATTGACGGATTAGCAGATTTACGCGCGATTTTATCTATTTCATCAATATATACGATACCGATCTGAGCCCGCTCAACATCATAATCTGCAGCCTGTAGAAGCCTCACGAGAATATTTTCAACATCTTCACCAACATATCCCGCTTCTGTCAATACGGTTGCATCCGCGATAGTAAAAGGAACTTTCAATATCCTGGCAAGTGTCTGAGCAAGAAGCGTTTTTCCAGTACCGGTGGGCCCAACAAGCAATATATTGTCTTTCTCAAGATCAATGCTTTCCGTATTACCCTTATATTTAATACGCTTATAATGGTTATAGACAGCGACGCTTAGCATCATTTTTGACCGCTCCTGACCTATTACATAATCATCGAGCTTATCCTTTATTTCTTCAGGAGTAGGAATATCGAAATCAATTGCTGCCATTTTGTTTCCCGATGATTCCCTGAGAATATCATAACATGTTCTTACACAATCAGAACATATCTGGACATTCTGACCTGAAATCATTTTATCAACTATCGAATACCCTCTGCCGCAAAATGAACAGGTCATGTCAGTCTTATGAGATCCTTTTCTCATTATTTTTTTATTTCTTCCCTTCTGGTAATGACAGCATCGATAAGCCCGTAATCTTTAGACTCTTTTGCAGACATATAATAATCCCGATCAATATCTTTAAGAACCTGATCGCGTGAACGTTTACATTTATTGGTTAGTATATCAACGATAACATCACGAGTTTTTACAATTTCCTTTGCCATGATCTCAATATCAGCTGCAGGGCCGCGTCCACCGCCAAAAGGCTGATGAATCATAATCCGTGCATGCGGAAGACTTGAGCGCTTTCCTTTAGTTCCTGCCGCAAGAAGAACCGCAGCCATACTCGCCGCCAAACCAAGGCATGTCGTACAGACAGCTGGTTTTACATACTCCATGGTGTCAAGTATTGCCAAGCCGCTGTGAACGTTACCACCGGGTGAATTGATATACATGTAGATATCTTTATCAGGATCATCGGCTTCCAAAAACAACAACTCGGCTGATACAACATTCGCAACCTGATCAGTAATCTCGCTTCCGATAAATATTATCCTGTCCTTTAGAAGCCGTGAAAAAATATCATAAGATCTTTCTATTTGTCCTGTTTGTTCAATAACATACGGAATATAATTCATTATACTCTCCTTCATCCTTCGTAGTCGTAAAAACTGCGGGGAACGGGCGTTATGGTTTCACAATATGAGACTGTTCAGGCTGTTCCTTGATTTTTTCAACCTTCACATCAGCAACCTCCACTATCCAGTTAAACGCTTTATTTTGTGCTATATCATTTTTTATTTCATCAAGACGGCCATCTTTTATCAGGCTTCGTTTCATTTCCCTGGGATTTGTATCATATAGTGAGGCAAGCACTTGTATGCGTTCATCAACTTCTTCCTTTGTTACTTCGATATTCTGCTTTTCTCCGACTGTATTAATAGTTAGATAAGTCTGCACGGAACGTACCGCATCAGGCCTTATACTGGATCTAAAAGCATCTTCATCGAATGTCTCGTCAGGATTTTTCTTCTTTATTCTTTCAATCTCAGATTCGGTTATCCGTTCCACCATGCTGTTAGGAACCTCGAAAGGCAACAGTTTAATAAAATTTTCCATAAGATCATTATGGAGTTTTCTCTCAGTTTGTGAATCAAACTGTCTTTCAATGCGATCCCGCATTTTTGTACGAAAATCCTCGATATCGGAGTAATCGCCAAACGATGTGATAAATTCCTCGGTCAATTCCGGAACATTTCTTTCCAAAACCTGGACTATTTCAACCTCATAGGCATCGGAAGTACCAACAAGCTGTGGATTGTCTATAGATTCATCATAGGTGAACCGAATTATTTTCTTATTACCTTTTTCCATACCAATAATCTGCTCATCAAACTCCGGTGATGGCGTGGTTGTTCCATTAAGATAAATAACATGATTTTCCATCTTTTCACCGATGATCGGGACACCAGAGGTATCGAGCTTCTGGAGATTGGCAATAAGTATATCGTCTTTTTGGGCACCACGATCAACTTCTTCCTCAGTCGCCTGGTACTGGCGGATGCGCTCTATCTCGTTATCAACATCCTCATCGGTAACTTCTCGTATCTCTTTGGTAACTTTTAATCCCTCGAAACTGCTCACATCAATCTCGGGAAGCTCTTCAACTGCAACAGTAAATGTAATCGGACCGGTTTCATCAAATTTTAAATCTGTGATATTCGGATCGTTAACCGGTTTTATTCCCTCGTCTTTAAAAACCTCCTGCAACACTTTAGGAATCATGTCTCCCACAGCTTCCTGTCTGATGGTCGGCCCAAAACGCTTCAGGAGCATGGATTCTGGCGCTTTCCCTTTTCTGAAACCAGGTATCTGTGTGTTCTGTTTTACTTTCCTGACAGTCGACTTAATTTCCTCTTCGAGTCTTTCAGGTTCAATCTCGACTCGCAGTTTTTTTGTACATCCGACGGTTTCTTTGATTTCTACCTTTGGCATAACCTTCACTTTCCGTTGATCCTTCACTACGTTCAGGATGACTTGGTGCGAGAGGGGGGATTTGAACCCCCATGAGGGATACTCACCAGATCCTAAATCTGACGCGTCTGCCAGTTCCGCCACTCTCGCACTGAAACGGTTTTATACGTTCCGGTTTCCGCATGAAATGAACGTGCTAGCAAGAAAATAAAATCTTATCCGTTCTCCGTAGCGCTTCGAAGGATGAATGATAATAGAGTCAGTCCTGCACTGAAACGGTTTTATACGTTCCGGTTTCCGCATGTAATGAACGTGTTTTAAGTTAAATAATATATAAAATTTTTAAATATATGTCAATAAAGCTTACCGATAATAATTATATAAATTATCATTATTACTATGGTTAAACCGCTTATATATTAAAATATTTATCGTCTCGACACTGTCTTTCTAATCACCCTGTGTCGCCCTTATTAAGGGTGATTACCCCCTTCAATGCGTTTCAAGGCTCTCCGCTACATTTTCGTGTCCCCTATTAACAAGATGGATATCGACCCGTTCTCCGCAGTATTACTACAAAGGGTGAAAGGCAGGAGGATCAAAACCAAAGCGGCAGTAGTATCCGGTGTTATCTTATAATCACTAACTAATCTTTTTATGCCTGAATTTATCTATCGCTACCGCACTGATAATAATAACACCTATAATGATCTCCTGGACGTAATTCGGTATTCCCGTCATATTGCAGCCATTACGTAGAAACGCCATAATGAATGCTCCAATCATCGTTCCAAGTATTGAACCCTCACCTCCGCTGAGTGAACCTCCGCCGATAACCACTGCAGCGATAACATCAAGTTCACGTCCAACCGCAACGGTTGGATCACCAACAGTCAATCTTGAAAACTGCATAACACCTGCGATACCGGCCATGAAACCCCCGAATGTATAAATATAGAATTTCATTCTCTCGACACGGACACCGCAAAGACGCGCTGTCGATTCGTTCGAACCGATAGCGAACGTATAACGTCCGAAGAGTGAATATTTCAACATAACAGCAACGACAACCGCCGCAATCATCATGAGCCACACACCCGGCGAAACCATCATCCATTTCCACTGCGGTGAACTGGCCATGATTTCCCACAGCCACGTCATAGGGGCATCCACTTTCTGCTGACCGGCAAGCCATTTGGCAACGCCACGGTCTATCCCCATCATACCAAGGGTTGCGATAAAGGGAATAATACCAAGCCAACCAACAAGAAGTCCCACAATCATCCCGGAAAGCATACCGGACATAACACCTGCTGCAGCCGCAAACAAAGGATTTATCCCGCTGTCAACCAGGAGGGCTGTTACAACCGTGGTCAATGCGATGACTGAACCGACACTCAGATCGATACCACCGGAGATAATGATATAGGTCATACCCATTGCAGCAAGAGCCACTATTACAGTCTGGTTCGCAACTGTGAGAAAATTGTAAAAGGTGGGAAACTTTTCCGGTTCAAGAAAACTGAATAACAGTATGATGATCCCGAGTCCGATAAACGGGCCTAATAGTGACAAAATCTTTTTAAGATTCTTTTCCCCAACTTCTCTGCGTCCAGACGGTGCAGCCAGTGTCTCGTTCATGTCCTACCTCAAAAAATCCCTGAAGTTGCTTCGTTCATTATCGTATATTCGTTCCACTCCGAGGCTGGACGTTTTGGTCCAAGAACTCCGCGATGCATGACAGCTATTGTATCGCAAACTCCAAGCAGTTCCGGAAGATAGGAACTGACAATGATCACCGCTTTTCCCTGTGCCGCGAGTTCTCCGATGAGACGGAATATCTGGACTTTCGATCCCACATCAACACCGCGTGTCGGCTCATCGAGAAGAAAAATATCGGCATCCTCCTCAAGAAGGCGTGCCAGAACAACCTTCTGTTGATTACCACCCGATAGACTGTCTGCCCTGTCGGTTATCCGATCGAATTTGACTGACATCCTCTCCGACCACTTTCGGGAGACACGTTTGATCGTGGTATCCCTGACCATTCCCCACCGTGCAAGGTCAGGCAGGCTGGAAAACGTAATATTTTCTGCAATTGACCGCTCCAGAGCAAGTCCCTCGTTTTTACGGTCTTCCGAAAGAAAAGCCACATTCCGTTTTATCATCTTGTGGGGTTTAATTTTTCCGGTTATACCTGTGCCGAAGAATGAGGTGTCTGGATAAGCTGCGATTTTGATCCCGCCTTCCTTCAGGTCATTAAGGCCGTACAACACCCGGAGGGTTTCCGTTCTTCCGGCGCCCACAAGACCCCCAATCCCCAGTATCTCTCCCCGTCGAACCGAAAAAGAGACATCAACAGGCAACCCTATACCTTTCAGTTTACGGACACTGAACAACTCTTCTCCAATTTTATGAGGTATACGGGGAAACATTTCGGTGATAGGGCGTCCTACCATCATTTCTATAATTTTTTCGATGGGAGTTTCACTTACATTTCCCTCTCCAACCGCCTCCCCATCTCTCAGAACTGTGAAACGATCCGCCACACATTTAACTTCTTCCAGGAAATGACTGATATAGATAATACTTACACCATGATTCTTAAGTGTTTTTACAACATCAAAGAGATGTTCGGCATCAACGCGTGAAAGCGAAGAAGTCGGCTCGTCAAGCACAAAGACCATCGTTTCAGTGATAAGTCCACGCGCAATCTCAACGAGCTGACGCGCCGCCGGAGAAAGGTCTCTCACTTTCGCTTTAGGTTTGATATCGGAGTGACGTAGTGTTTCGAGCGCCCGAGCGATACGGGAAGAATAAACATCTCGCCGTATAAATCCGAACCGCGCACTCTCAACCCCAAGCATAAGATTTTCTTCAACGGTGAGATGGGGAGCCAGGTTCAGTTCCTGGTAAACCATGGAAATACCGCAGTTGCGGGCATGAAGGGGATTCTTTGGATTGTAAGGACTGCCGTCAAGAACCATCTCTCCCCTGTCAGCCTGAATCGCACCGGAAAGAATTTTCATGAGTGTCGATTTCCCGGCACCGTTCTCTCCGATGAGTGCATGCACCTCACCCCTGAGGATATCGAGATCAACTCCTCTGATTGCTTTAACTCCTCCGAATGATTTTACAATACCGCTCATTGAGAGGATGGTTGTGTCCTTATCACTCACTGCAGCAAACCTTAAGGAAGATTCAGTCCAGATATTCGGAAAGATCAAGTGAGAGTAGTTGTCTGATCTCGGGATCGTTCATGTTTTCAGGCGTAGCGATGGTAACACCGGTATCAATAAGTTTTTCCACTAATCCATCACTAAGATAGGCAACAGCGGTCTTAACTCCGAGGTATCCCATAGCGAAAGGATTCTGCAGAACCAAACCCTGAAGCTCTCCCTTTTCAAGAGCCTCGACAAGTTTTTCCGATGAATCGAAACCAACAAATACTAAATTACCCGCAAACCCCCTGTCCTGAAGAGCCCTCAAGCACCCGAAGGTACTTGACTCGTTGGGTGTAAATATTGCATCCACCCTGCCGAAACGGTTAAGGAGATTTTCACTCGCCCTGAATGCGGTTTCAGTAGTGGCGCCAGCATACTGATTATCCGAAAGTATATTAATTTCCGGAAATTTGGAATTAATAGTATCGAGAAATCCCTGCTCACGATTGTTTGTTGACGCGCTGCCTTCCTGATAGCGAAGTACTAACATTTCCCCTTTGCCGTTCAGAAGTTCCCCTATGCGCTCTGCGGCAAGCACTCCGCCTTTGTAATTGTCTGTGGCAATAAACGATACATGGATTTCTCCCTGAAGATCAGAATCAATGACGATGGTTGGAATACCCTGGGCTTTCGCATCACGTACCGGTCTTACAAGGGATCGGTCATCAAGTGGAGCAAGAACAATAGCACTTACCTTACTTGAAATAAATGTTTCGACGATCTGTAGCTGTTCTTCACGGTCGTCCTCCTTAAGGGGACCTTTCCAGATGATATCAACATTCAGTTCCCGCTTAGCTTTTATAGCACCGGCATGTATTGATTTCCAGAATTCATGGGTGGTACCTTTCGGAATAACACCGATTGTCAGTCTTTTAGCCTGTTCTGAAGTTTCCTTTTTTTCACCCGAATCCCCGCATCCCAGAAATAGCGCAATAATTCCAACACAAAAAACACAAAGTTTTACTATCCTTTTCATATTCACCTTATCCTTCGCAGTGCTACGGAGAACGGAACGGGGAACGGATATTATTCGAACTATCGAAAAGTTCCGCGTCAGCAAGTCTCTTTCCCTGAGCATCTTTTAATGATACAATTGGCTGGTGCCCATCTATCAGAGGCCATTCTATACCGATATCCGGATCATTCCACAAGAGAGTACGTTCCCATTGAGGAGCATAAAAATCTGTCGCTTTGTAAAAAATCTCGGCCCATTCACTCATTACATAATAACCATGAGCAAAGCCCGGGGGAATCCATAGTTGAATTTTTTCTTTGTCAGAGAGATAGTTTCCAACCCATTTCCCGAAAGTTGGTGAGCGGTGCCGAAGGTCAATGACAACATCGTATACCGTTCCAACGATCGCCTGAACAAGTTTCCCCTGTGTTTGTCGTATCTGATAGTGCATGCCGCGTAAAACACCCTGTCGTGAGCCGGCACGGTTATCCTGGACGAAAGCATGGTTAATCCCGGCTTCAGCGAATTTATGCACCTGATATAATTCCGTAAAAAATCCACGTTCATCCTCGATTACATCCATCTTAATAATCAGCACATCAGGAATTGCGGTTGGTGTAAGTTTCATCAAAAACTGCCTTGTTACTCTATTATTGACTTAAAATTTGACAATGAACATTATTTTTTAGCAATAAAAACACAGAATCCCGATTAAATATCTATTACTTCCGGGGCAACATTTTTG
>JBHPFF010000030.1:0-27633 GCA_042572165.1 Candidatus Latescibacterota bacterium
GTGTAATGGGCATAATGATATCTTTGGGGATATCTTTACTGGTAGTCACTTTTGTTTCAGGTGCAGATATGCAGGTTGGGCTGATGTATTTCCTTGGAGGGAGTGTCGGCGCTCTTTCTGTAGGCCGGGTACGCCACAGGAAACAGTTTTACAGATCAATGTTTTTTGTCCCTCTTACCATGGTTATTGCTGTGGTTTCCATGAACGACTGGATGCAAGCGCTGTGCACCCTGAGAGCTATCATGTGGTGGAATCCATAGCATACAGAAAGAGCGCCGACACTCCCTCCAAGGAAATACATCAGCCCAACCTGCAATATCAAAGCTATGAGATATAACACTGCTTGAGCTTTCCGATCTAAATAATCCTCTGCTTAAAGAAATGGCAGTAAAAGCTCCCGGAACATTTTCAGGTTCATTAACGGTCGGTGCTCTCGCTGAGGCAGGAGCGGAAAGAATAGGTGCCAATCCTCTCCTTGCCCGCGTCGGTTCTTACTATCACGATATTGGCAAATCCGTTATTCCTGAATACTTCATTGAGAATCAAATGGGTGGTGAAAATCCCCATGACCGTCTGTCGCCGCATATGAGCGCTTTGGTCATTGCTTCTCATGTTAAGGAGGGTAATGAGCTTGGTGTCAAATACGGTTTGCCTGAGGCTATTCTGGATATAATCAGGCAGCACCACGGTACAAGCCTCATGGCTTCTTTTCATCACAAAGCGGAGGATAACGCCGGAGGTGAGGCTGTTGATGAAGTTGCATTCAGGTATCCCGGTCCGAAACCGCAGACTCGCGAAGCCAGTGTTGTCATGCTTGCCGATCTTGTCGAAGCCGCAAGCCGCACTATTCATGAACGTTCCCCCGGAAAATTGAAAACACTCATAAATACCATAATCGAAAAGCGATTTATGGAAGGGGAACTTGATGAGTGTGACATTACATTAAAGGATCTGCATAATATTGAAGAGAGTTTTCTCCCTGTTCTCGTCGCTGCCCACCACGGCCGTATTGAATATCCGTGGCAGAAAGAAAATGGTGAACCTGAGAAAACCCCCGTACCGCTCTCGGCATCGAATAAAAAATAATGATTAAATGTTAGAGTAGCTTATTAAGGAGAATAAAAAAGAATGATGGATGTTTCTGTCATTGTGAGCGAGGGAATCAGAGATTTTTCCCCCCTTGATAATGGTAATTTACGTACTTTTGCTGTCAATGTATTGAAATCGAGGGGTGTGAGGGAATGCGAGATAAATATTGTTTTTATCGGTGATTCTGACATGACATCATTGAATGAAAAGTACAAAAGGCGTAAAGGTTCGACGGATGTTTTGAGCTTCAAACTTTCAGATGTAAATTCTGAAAATATTGAAGGTGAGGTATATATTTCCCTGGATCGGGCGCGGGAGCAGGCAGTGAACTATAATGTACTCTATGAGGAAGAGATTGTTCGCCTGGTTACTCATGGTCTGCTTCACCTGACCGGTCGTAAGCATGACAGTAAAGAAGCCTATGAAACTATGGTTAAAGATACAGATACCTTGGTTGATAATTATTTCAAGAGTGGAGATATACAGTGATTCTGCCTTCACTAATGTTTATTTGTTTTATAATAGCGTTGATTGTAACTATAGCCTTTTCTGGTGCTGAAATTGCTTTCGGTTCCATTTCAAGGGATTCAATTGAAAAGCTGATGCAAAACAAAGTCCGCGGCTCTACTCTGATCTACGGGATAATCAAAAACAAACGGCGTTTTTATCTGATGTTGTTATCCGGGAAGATAATGACGATGGTGTTCGGGACCGTTTTATTATACACTCTCCTTTTGCAGTTAAGATTTGCACAGGGTTTCATAAGCACTTTTATCGGACCTGTTGTGTTTGTTGTTTGTTTCTGTACGTTTATTTTTGCTGAAGGGATTCTGGGGAGGCTGATTTCAATGGGTGAGTACGAGAGTACTGTACCCCGGTTTGCATACTTTCTAACGTTATTCCACGTTCTTTTATTGCCTCTGACTACCCTTTTGGATGTTATTTTATCGGTTTTTATCGAGAAAAATACCGAGTTGGCCGCAAAAGAAGAAGCGCTTAAAGAATTTGTCAAATCTGAGAGCGAAGAAGGTGTGATTGAGAAGGAAGAGAATGAAATGATCCAGGGTGTTATTGACTTTTTCGACACTACTGCCCGTGAGGTCATGGTTCCCCGTATTGATATAATTGCAGTAGAAAAGGGAATTGGTGTGGATGAACTTATCTCGCTATTTGAAAAAGAAGGGCATTCGCGTATACCTGTTTATGACGGCAGAATAGATAATATAATGGGTGTGATTTATGCAAAGGATGTTCTCCCTGTTATTGCAGTAAAGGGTAAGAAGAACTTTTCCATAACCGAAACAATGCGAAAAGCCTATTATGTTCCTGAAACTAAGAAAATATCAATACTTCTCAAGGAATTTAAAAAAACCAAGATTCATATCGCCGTAGTGGTTGATGAATACGGCGGGACAGAGGGTATTGTCGCCCTTGAGGATTTACTTGAGGAAATTGTAGGGGAGATTCAGGACGAATACGATCAGGATGAACGTGATTATCTATGGATAAATAACCGGACAGTTCTGATAGATGCCGGCCTCGATATAGATGATGTGAATGAAATTATTAATGCTGAACTTCCAAATGAAGATTTTGACACGCTGGCAGGTTTTATTTACCATCAACTGGGTACCATTCCCAGTGAAGGCGAGGAATTCAAGTGGGGCAATATAATATTCATAATGAAAGAAATAAATGGTAACCGTATTTCAAAAGTACTTGTAAAACTCAATGAACCAAAGATAAACACTAATGAGCAAGCTAATCCGAATTAGTTTCATAAGCCCCGTATTTTTCTCTCTATAAATAAGTATATAGAAGGCTACTTCAATTTTTCACCAATGTGATCCATACGTTTCGTTGAAATCTCATTGAAACTAAATCGTTTAATAATTATATTACCAAATATATACTTCATTGTATATTTAACAGATTTTTAAAAAGGATTATGTCACTATTATTGAGAACAGGTAAGTGAGGATAGAATGAGCAGGGATTCAGAAGTAAAATATGATCACAGGGAAATAGAAAAAAAGTGGAGAAAACGCTGGGAAGAGAACGGCGACTATACTATCGACCTTGATAAAGCTGTAAAACCGTTTTACAATCTAATGATGTTCCCGTATCCATCCGCTGAGGGGCTTCATGTGGGTAATGTATATGCCTTTACCGGGTCTGATATTTACGGTCGATTTGTGAGAATGAAGGGATATGACGTTTTCGAACCTATCGGATTTGATGCTTTCGGGTTGCATTCAGAGAACTTTGCCATAAAGATGGGTGTGCATCCTGCCGAACTGGTTCCTCAAAATATTAAAAATTTCAGGAATAAACAGCTCTCCATGATCGGTAACATGTTTGACTGGTCACGTCAGGTTGATACCACCGATAAATCGTACTATAAATGGACTCAATGGATATTTGTGCAATTATTCAAACACGAGCTTGCTTACCGTGCTGAGGCTCCGTTAAACTGGTGCCCGTCCTGCAAAACGGTTCTGGCTGCAGAGCAGGTTATTGGCGGTGCATGCGAGCGTTGCAGTACAAAAGTTATACAGAAGAAAATGCTCCAGTGGTTCTTCCGAATCACAAAATACGCCGAGCAACTGAATTCCAATCTTGATACGATTGACTGGTCGGATATCACAAAAACAGCACAGCGTAACTGGATAGGGAAGAGTGATGGAGCGGAAATAGATTTTGAGATTGAGGGATGCGAAGAAAAAATGCGTGTTTTTACAACCAGACCCGATACTGTTTTCGGTGCTACTTATATGGTTCTTGCCCCGGAACATCCTCTTGTTAAAAAAATTACCTCTCCCGAACAGAAGGAAATTGTTGAAAAATATGTTGATGAAGCAGTTAATAAAACAGAAATGGAACGTATCGAAGATGCAGGGGGAAAGACGGGTATTTTCACCGGAGGATATGCTGTAAACCCCGCCAGTGGGGAACGTATCCCCATTTGGGTTGCCGATTATGTTCTTTTTGGGTATGGAACCGGTGCAATAATGGCTGTGCCTGCACATGATGAGCGTGATTTTGAATTCGCCAAAGCCTTCGATCTTCCCATCATAGAGGTGATTTCTCTCGATGGCAGCCTTCATCAACTAAAAGAAGCTTACACAGGCGAGGGGATTATGGTCAATTCCGGGCAGTTCGACGGAATCCCGTCTCGTGAGGCTATCACTGCCATTACAAGGTGGTTTGCAGACCATGGGCACGGGAGAAAAATGGTAAATTTCCGCCTGAGAGACTGGTGTATTTCACGTCAGCGGTACTGGGGGCCGCCAATTCCGGTTATTCACTGCCCATCGTGCGGTCCGCAGGCTGTTCCCGAAAGTGATCTGCCGGTAGTTCTGCCTGAAATGGATGATTTTCAGCCTGATGGCTCGGGTCGTTCACCGCTTGTCCGAAATGAAACGTTTGTGAAAACCACCTGTCCCAGGTGCGGCGGTTCCGCAAATCGTGAAACCGATGTGATGGACAACTTCCTCGACTCTGCATGGTATTTTTTCCGGTATCCTTCAACAGAGTTTAATGACATCCCCTTTAACAGGGAGCGTACGAAAAAATGGCTGCCAGTCGATATGTATATAGGCGGGAATGAACATGCGGTTCTTCATTTACTGTACACCCGCTTTATCACTATGGCGTTAAAGGATATGGGGCATATTGACTTTGACGAGCCTTTTAAACGGTTCCGGGCTCATGGGCTTATCATCAAGGATGGTGCAAAGATGTCGAAAAGCCGCGGGAATGTTGTCAATCCCGATTCATTTATTGATACCTATGGCGCAGATTGTTTCAGAACCTACCTGATGTTTCTGGGACCGTACACACAGGGTGGTGATTTTCAGGATAAGGGCATTAGTGGTGTCCGGAGATTCTTTGACAGGATTTATCGGATTGTGTATGCACGTGATCTAACTCCTGGAATGCCTGATGATAAAACGCTAATTGCCCTGGTACACAAAACAATCCGTGATGTCACCGAGCATATGGAGAATCTGGAATTTAACACCACCATTGCATTTATGATGGAACTCCTTAATACTATTGCCCAGCAGAAGGTGATATATAAGGATATAATGGAGATTCTTGTTCGCCTGATGGCTCCATTTGCGCCGCACCTTTCAGAGGAGTTGTGGGAGATATTAGGGAATAAGAGTACTGTATTTGCGTCAGGTTGGCCAGTGTGGGATGGGGCAAAGATCGTTTTCGATACCTTCGAACTTGTTGCCCAGGTGAATGGAAAAGTCCGAGCCACCATGGATGCAGATGCAGGTATTTCACAGGAAGACGCCATAAAATTGGCACTTTCGCATAAAAATGTCCAGCGTTTCATAGAGGGGAAAACGATAAGAAGAACGATCTATGTTCCGAAAAAACTCGTGAATATTGTGGTTTCATAAATGGAATGTTATCATAGATTTAAAAAAATCAATTGCTGATATATTTTAAACAATTTATTACATGTATCCAATAAAAAAGCCCCCGATCAAGGGGGCTCGTTTATTTAAAAAAGAAAAGGAGATGAGAAAAATTATATTCAGGTATCACCGTCTGTTACAAAAGGATCATTTTATATTTTATCCCTGTACATGACGGTGATACCATTAATTTCTTTCACAATTATAATATATGCAAAATGTATGCCAAAAAGCTTCAAAATGTATGTAATATGCTATAATATGTTGATATGATTTGTTTTAAAGGGAGGGGGAAGGTCAGGTTTTATACAAGAGAAACTATTTTAAAAAAGGGGAAATGTCTCATTTTCTGAGAAAATAATGTATATATATTTGCCAGAGCTCATATAACTCATTTATAATTATTGTATTATGGCTTTGTATCATTTTTGATATTTTGTCTTATTTTTAATATTTCTTCGGTAAGTCCATATTTTTTCAGATGCCTATAGAAAGTTGCACGACTTAATTCGAGATTTTTAGCCGCCTTATCAACATCTCCGCCGGACTGAAGAAGAGCTTCCTGGTATAGTTTACGTGATGATTCTATTTGTTGTCTCTGAGCCTGTTCAATTTTTCCTTTGGTACTATTTTCCTTTTTCTCTGCCGAATACGGTCCTTTTACAGTGGTGGGAAGATCATCCGGAGTTATTACGGGTGACTGAGCCATAAGCACCGCATGTTCAATGGCGTTTTCCAGTTCCCGGACATTTCCTCTCCATGAATAGTCCAATAGTTTAGATAATGCAGCCTTATCGATATTTTTTACTTCTTTTCCCGAAAACTGTGAAAATTTTTCGATAAAAAATCGCACGAATTCGGCTATATCAATCTTGCGATGACGCAGTGGCGGAATTTCTATGCTGATAACATTTATTCTAAAGTAGAGTTCTTCACGGAAATTACTTTCCTGAATCTCATTTTCCAGATTACGGTTGGTTGCCGAGATAATCCTTGTAGATATAGGGATGATATGTTCTGAACCTACCGGCTGAATGACTTTTTCCTGAAGTACTCTTAAAAGCTTAACCTGAAGGTCGAGTGGCATATCACCGATCTCATCAAGGAAAATTGTTCCGCCGGTAGCCTGTTCAAATTTGCCGATATAGCCGCCTTTTCGTGCACCGGTAAAGGCCCCTTCAGAGTAACCAAAAAGTTCGCTTTCAATAAGATCCTTTGGTATAGCGGCACAATTTACAGGAATAAAAGGACCATCCGCTACCGGTGAAGCGTTATGAATGGCCTGGCTGAAAAGTTCTTTTCCGGTGCCGCTCTCGCCGACAATGAGGATGTTGGAATTGCTTTCTGCTGCGAGTTTGGCAAGGCGTACAGTTTCTGCAAGCTCAGATGATTTGCCGATGATATCATCAAATGTGAACCGTGGTCTCTGTGAATTAAATCGGGAAAGCAGTTTCACCGTTTCTTCCATTGGCCTGAACGATATCACGGACCCCCGCTGTTCTCCCGATGTATCAGTAACTGTTCGCATAGTAAACATCGCTGCAAAATTTTCAGAAGGGGTGGTCATGGTTACCACACAATTAGTGAGTTCCCTGCCTTTGGCTATATAACTTGTAATAGGTGATTTATATGAAATGATAGCATCAATATTTTTTATGGTTTTGTCTATATCGGTAAGGCTGAGGGATTTGCGTGCAATTTCGTTAAAATCGTAAATAATCCCGTCTTTATCCACTGCGATGATTCCGTCCATGATAGAATCAAAAATTGCAGATATGCGTGAGTACATGGTCCCGATGATATCGAGCTGTTTCTTCTCTTCCTGAGCGAGCCTTTTAAGTTCCGAATGAATTGTGGCATTTTCGATAGCCAGTGCTGCAAGTCCGGCAATATGAAGAAACACATCTATACCTGTTGACAGAAAAAGTTCTTCGGGCTCGGTTTTATCGTTATCAGTACCGAACAGGCTGATCACACCCAGAGTTTTATTTGGGTTTGTCATGGGAATACAGACATGCCATGAAACTTTTTGAGACTTGGTACCGAACGGTTTTTCCGATTCGAGACGGCGGATTTTGGGCTCGCCCGACTTCATGCAGTTTTTGGAAAGCTCAATGGTATAGTTCTTGACAAAACTTGTTTTTAAACCATGAGAGGATGATTTTGTTATTGTTCCATCTTCATTCATGAGCTGAATGAGAACACCCTGAATGGCAAATCCGCTTGAAATTTCCCATGCAATTTCATCAAGTATCACATCCAGATCAAGAGATGATGTCACAGCTTCAGCGATTTTGATCGAAAGTTCCAGTAGTCTTGACTTATATTCAAGTTTTTCATATACCTGGGCATTTGTTATGGAACCTGCTATGCTGGCGGTGAAATTGTTAAGTTCCTCGGCTTCCTGTTTGGTGAAATCTCTTTCGATTTTCGTTCTGATATTGATGACACCTATAAGTTCATTATCTGAAGTAATGGGGAAGGAGAGAATCGAGGGATATTTCTCATCTTCGTAATACACGGAATAAAAATTCCTGGGATCTTTCATAATATTCCGTGATGCAATGTACTTGCGTGTCTGGGCAACAAGACCGGTAATACCATTGCCGATTGGTACTCGCAGGTTGCCGACTGTAAGAGGATTGAGACCAATCGAGGTGCGAAGCAGTAATGTTTCAGAATCAAGTTCTTTAAGAAATATATTCACATCATCAACCGAAAGATATTCGGCAATTATGCGTGCCAGGAGTTCCAGGCGCTCCTCAACCACAAGGGGTGCATTAACCAGTCGTAAAGCGTGAGTCAATAATACTCTTGAACGCAGTGAATTTGAATCTTCCTTTTTTTTGCCAGAGGTGCCAGTCATGTAATATTCCTGTGAAGAATTGTCTTGTACATTTGCATCGAATGGAAGTGTTGTCACGGGGATCAAGAACAGGTGAGAACGGTTTTCCTGTCATGCTGTCTATCCCCGGTTTTTGATCTATTATTAAACTTTGGCAATTTTTGGATTTTTACTTTTTTTTATCTATCCCATCAACCCTTCCCAAAACTCACCCCCTAACTTCCTCTCTTGCCATACAATAGAGGGGGAACTGGTTGGGTGGTCATCCCCTCTCTAATATTAGAGAGGGGACCGAGGGGTGAGTTAATAATAAAATTAGGGTTGCAAAAGCATATTTGTGCAATTTGCTGAGCTAATTAAATGACGATTATAGAAAAATAAGATAAATCATAACAAATCTTCATTTTTGCCAAAGTTTAGCTATTATTCTATTATATTGTATGAAGAAGCCCTCTGTCAAGAGGGCATTGTGTCGGTGATGCTAAGAATTGCAATCAAACCTTGATAGTCTGTGCCCGATCCGAACCGATAGAGACATAGGCGATGGGTGTTTCAACTATTTCGCGGATCCGTGCAAGGTATGAACGTGCTTTAGCGGGGAGATCATCATAACGTCTGATTTCCGATGTTGATTCCTGCCATCCCGGATGGGTTTCATAGATCGGTTCGATAGAATCAAGAACGTTAGATTCCACGGGAAAACTGGTCAGGATTCTGTCAGCGTGTTTATATCCAACGCAGATTTTAATCTCCGGCAAAGTATCAAGCACATCCAGTTTTGTAATAGCAAGAGAACTGAGCCCGTTAATCATAGTGGCATATTTTGCAATAACACTGTCAAACCATCCGCAGCGGCGAGGCCTGCCGGTTGTGGCACCGTATTCTCCACCGATGTCACGAATCTCCTGCGCAAATTCATCATCAAATTCAGTTGGGAAAGGGCCATTTCCCACACGCGTAGTATAGGCTTTCATGACACCGATTACTTCATCGACAAGAGTCGGCCCTATTCCCGTGCCGATACATGCAGAACCGGCAATAGTATTTGATGATGTTACATACGGATAGGTGCCGTGATCTATATCCAGAAGAGCACCCTGGGCGCCCTCAAAGAGAATGTTTTCCCCTTTTTTCACAGCATTGTTAAGAAGAATTGATATATCTGTTACGAAGGGATCGATTTTACGGTCGAATTCAAGGAACGCATCGGCGATTTCATTAACATTCAGCGGTTCATAACCATATATTTTGGTAAGCAGTTCGTTAGCCTGCCGAATGTTATACTCAAGTTTTGAGACAAAGACATCACGGTTGAGAAGGTCTACTATTCGAATACCGACACGAGCAGCCTTGTCACGGTATGCAGGCCCAATACCCCTGCCGGTCGTACCTATGGAATTCTTACCTTTTTGTTTTTCGCCCGCCTGGTCAAGCAGCTTGTGGTAGGGCATTACAAGGTGAGCTTTCTGGCTAATAAAGAGCCTGCCCTTAACATTGATGCCCCTCTTTTTCAGTTCTTCAATTTCATCCATGAGGGCCTGGGGGTCAATAACAACACCGTTGCCAATGACACAGATCTTATCCGGATGAATAATACCCGCTGGAATAAGATGAAAAATGAATTCATTCCCATCGACAATTACCGTGTGACCTGCGTTGGCTCCCCCCTGGAAGCGTACTACATAATCTGTATCAACTGCGAGATAATCAACTATCTTAGCTTTTGCTTCGTCTCCCCACTGGGAGCCTACAACTATTTTTACTGACATGGTTCTCCTTTGAATCTGGCAAAAAAAAACTTCGGCAACTGTGTCCGAATTACGTTGAAAAATAATATTAATGGAATAACGTGTCAAGCGAAAAATCATGATAAATTGAGGTTCTTGGATATGGGACGGTAATAACTCGTTTTAATATTCAGGACGTGGAAACAAACCAAGAACTTTCCTCTGTCTGGTGTCTCGCAAAAAAAATACTTTGCATTTTGTACCTTGAACTTTGTTACATTTAAATGGTATATTAACAGACAAACAATTAACCAACAAATATTATTCCCAGCGAGAACCGTGTCAAAGAAATTCATATACAGATCTTTTACTTCGCAGAGAGGCCAGGATTTAGTACGTAAAAAAGTCACAGAAATCTTACTAAAAGAGGGGTATGTACAAACCGGAAGTTCAGCGTCTGCCAATCTATTCCGCTACCCGGCAATATGGTTTTCATCAAAGCGTCCGCTGACCTGTATATCGGCTCTTTCGCTGGAAGTTCACGGACTGAATGGTAACTCATTGTTAAAAATGGGTGTTACATTCACTAAAATTCGTTATAGCATCATTTTAATAATGGTTTTTTTCTGTGTAATTCTACCCGGTGTTATCGGGTTTATCAAGAGCGGTGTTCCTGAGGTGCCTCCTATGTCTTTTTTAGGAATACCGCTTGGATTTATGGCACATTTTCATGTTCGCGGGAGAGTTTTCAGGGCTTTAGAGCGACTTGTCGACCAGATATGAAATTTGATTTTCTTATGTAAAGTAAAATTTTACTCTAAACTTGACTGTAAAAGGGATAAACATGAGTTTTATCGATAAAGTCAGGCACGCCTCTCAAAAGGCAGACAGCCTGGTATGTGTGGGGCTCGATACTGACCTGTCTAAAATTCCCGGTCACCTGCCGTCCAATGAAAGCGGTATGTTACAGTTCAATGAGGCGATTATTAGTGCAACTTCCGGTCTCGTGTGCGCCTATAAACCAAACTCTGCATTTTACGAAGCACAGGGAAGCCGGGGTATTGAGGTGCTTATTAAAACATGTGAGATAATACCGTTGGAAATACCGGTTATACTTGATGTCAAGCGGGGCGACATAGGGAATACCGCTTCTTGCTATGCCTCGTTTGCATACGATATAATTGGTGCTGAGGCTGTTACGGTGAATCCGTACATGGGATTTGATGCCGTGCGTCCGTTTCTCAGAGATGATAAGTGTGTGTTTGTTCTATGTATTACATCGAATCCTACAGCGGATGAGTTTCAGACAATCGAAACTGGTGATGGGATGATGTTCGAAAGGGTGGCACGCGCTGCGGTTGAATGGTCAAAGGAGGGTGAAATCGGAATTGTCGCCGGGGCAACGAAGCCGGAATATACAAAAAGGATACGTGATATTGTCGGAAACATACCGATTCTTGTACCGGGTGTGGGTGCCCAGGGGGGAGACCCTGAATCCGTTGTGAGGGAATGCGGCGGAAAATCCGGAACTACGATCATTAACAGTTCACGCGGAATACTCTATGCATCCGACGGCACCGATTTTTCTAAGGCAGCACGCTCCAGTCTTGATAAACTTCGCAAAGAAATTAACCGGCACAGGAGACATAAAGATTGAAAATATGTATTCTCGGAAGTGGTTCAAAGGGCAATGCAATTTATCTAGAGAGCCGCGGTACAGCACTTCTTATCGACCAGGGTTTTTCTCATACTGAGATGAAGAAACGGCTTGAATCACGCGGACTCGATGAAGGAAAAATCAAAGGAATCATCGTATCCCACGAGCATATCGATCATATGAAAGGTGTCGGTATAACCGCCCGTAAACTCGATGTACCCGTATATGGCACGTCTGGCACATTGAACGGGAAAGCGAAAATTTTTAACGACGGTGAAGACGGTGAAACCCTTGTACCCATTGAAAGCGGTGTACTTTTAAAATTAGATCCGTTTGAAATTTTGCCTTTCAGTGTTTCACATGATGCTAATGAACCCGTTCAGTTCTGTATAAATTCAGGCAAAAAGAAGGTTACTACTGCCACTGACCTGGGATTTGTTTCAACCCTTGTTGAACAGTGCCTGAAAAATTCCGATCTTGTGGTCATCGAAGCTAATCACGATGTCAATATGCTCAGAAACGGCCCATATTCCTGGGAATTGAAACAGCGTATCATGAGCAGAATGGGACACCTTTCTAACAGAAACGCAGCCGAAACGCTTTTCAATATTACTTCACAAAACGGGAATCCACAGGCTGTTCTTGCCCATATTTCTGAAGAAAACAATCATCCTGAACTGGCGGAAAAAGAGGTTCGTGAGCTGTTCGAGAGCTTTGACCGCCGTCTGCGTTCACTTATAATATCTTCTCAAAGCGAAGCTACACCTATTCTGGAACTGTAACAAACAATATTGGTCCGGATAAAAATTTTATGAATTTATGCAAATAACTGTATGGTATAAAGGGATTTGGGTGAAATTCTTCTGTAGATGTCGGCGCTCTGCCTGAGCAAATCACCTTTATTTCCTGAGGATTTGTTAATGAACTGGTATTGCAATATTCCCTCATGAACAAGTTTTGGAATAGTAAGCGGAGAGAAACTGAACAATCCGGTGTTAGAGGATTGACTTGAGGTACGGGGGAGTAACTGCGACGAACGCATGGGAGAGGGATTTGTCTGTCGGAATAAACTCGCAGACCTGCTCAGAAACTTTTTGTCCTGCTGAGTAAACAGACTGGTGCGTTGATATGTTTCGATCCCCTGCCGTTGCATAAGGCCTGTTTCATAAATCTGTCTGGATCCTCTACCTGCAAGGATGTTGGGTGTTGAGGTTCGGATGATGGATCCACGGGTCTTTGGAACAGGGCGTTTCGGTGTAATGGGATCTAATGTTCCATCGCTTGAAAAACCTTTACGAACCTGGTTCTGTTTGCGGTTCCGATTTATTCCGTAACCGTTAACAGCGTTTCGGCGGCTGCTAATACTGTAATCTGTCGCAGTTCCGGTAACCATCTGTCACCAACTCATAAAAATATTATTGGTGAATACTCTGGACGTTTCATTACACTTTATTTATTTTAATAAATAATATGCCATTTGTCAAGCATTAGCTATTTTTAATATTCGCATTATTATATTTTTCTTCAGACTGATTACCTGTTATCACTGTAACATTTATTTTTCATCTCATGTGATTTATAGGCTTGAGTATAATTGAGTTGCATTGTAATACATACTCTAAAATATCGAGTATCCGGTTGTTGTCCACCTATTTTTTGCATTAGAAAATATTGTCCGGTATTCTATCGGGCATCACCTCCGGTGCGCGCCATTCCATAGGTACGCCATTGCAGTTCACAAGTGCGCCGTTTTTTTCACAGTGAGAATAAAAACCGGTAAGAAACGTCATTGTTTTTGCCATGATATGCTCGTAACTCTGCGGCTGTTTCCGGGTCTCGATCATGCGCTGGAACTCGATGCACGTTGGTACGAACAGGTTTCGATAACGTGTAAAAACCTCACCGATATGGTCGTTGTCGGCAAATATGCGACCTTTTGTAGTTGAAATTAAAACCCATCCGTTGGTGTCGAATTCCTGGCCCATACGGATAGCCGCATAATAATCCGGACTGTCTCCTTCGCCTTTACAAAGCCATGACATCATTCCACCTTTCCGCCCCCATTCCCACCATTTATCCGCTTGAAGACCCGCTGCAACGACATTGGGTTCAAGTATGGTGTAGAGATTGTAAATACTGTGAACACCATGTGCAGGGTATTCTCCGCATGGTTCAAAAGCCATGGCTCCTGTAACCTGTGCTCCCTCTTTGCGTTTCATGTCGAGCCTGTGACGGGCCTGAATGGTTTCGAACATCATCTCGTCGGAAGATGGCACCAATATAGGTGCGTTATTGTTCTTCGAGAGATTGATCATCTCTGTCGCTTCGTTGACAGAAAGTGCGAACGGACGGTTTATGAGCGAAGGCATCCCGGCTTCAAGGTAAGGTTTCGAGAGCCTAGGCCACCAGCCGGTGGCGTAATAATCGGACATGATGACACCATCGACCTTATCGACCATGTCGTAATAGTTTTTAACAACCTCAACATCATACTTTTTGGCGAATTTTTCCGCCGCCTCTCTATCGGGATCCCAGACCTTGGTCATTACCATTCCGGTCTGGCGCGGCCAGAACGTGCCGTTTATTTCATCGAGCGGCGGATTGAGAAACCTTCCCCAGATGTCTTCGATATGAGAGTAATACCCGCATGTGATGATTCCAACTTCCATCATTTCGACAGAAGAGGGGCTTTTTCTCTTAAACGGTTTCCGTTTTGCATGGGCTTTTGATCCTGCAGCGAGCAAAACGCCACCTGCCACCGCAGCCTTGAAAAACGAGCGTCTCGAGATTGATTCCGTCATGGAAGTTCTCCTTTTTAATAATTTTCTGTAACATTACTGAATGTAATTCTCATGTTTTATGTTAATCCTTGAAATCTGAATCATCATACCAGTCCGGTTTCCAGAGAGGGTATTGCCAGTCGGGTGGTACTGTTCCAACTTTTACAGGAGTGCCGCCGCGTTCGTAATGGGAATAATATTCGGTAATTACACATTCAAATTTCTTTCGCACCACATCCAAAGGCTGGTAACTCTTTCCTTCCAGTGTTTTCTGTATGTCTATCAACTGGGGTGCGAAACGGGAGAAATAGCTTGCTTCTCCCGGCATGCTGGTAGTTTCAGTTCCTTCCTTTCCGATTATTGTTAACCAGAAGATGTAAGAACCTGAAGCATGCATCGAGAGAACGTACGATGGTTGATTATCTGATTCTGCGAATACATAGGAACTTTGAAGATGTGATATTTTTTTTGGGTCGTTGGTAATGAGCGATATCTCGTCAACATTGTAACCGAGGATCTTCATCATCATGTAGGGAATATGGAAATGCGGACGGTCTCCGGCGTGACATGTTGCAAATACAGCCTCGATTTCACCGACATTTGCCAGTTTCTGCTTGAAATAATCCGCATCATTATAGTGCTCGTAAGTAGCAGTGGCGCATATAGGAGTGTTATATTTCGCAGCCAAATCGAGCATTTCATCAAGGTCCCTGAGCCGTGATGACCATGGTCTGCTCAGGTATGACGGTACACCGGCAGCAATATATGGTCGCAGCATCCTGTGCTGCCAGGGAACATTATATAAATCGCCGTTGATAACCCCATCCACTTTTCCAAGCATGCCGTCGTACTTTTTCACAACCTCGCATCCCCATTTAGCGGCAAATTCCTCGGCTTTTTTGGTGTTTTTGTCCCAGACATGACTGACTTCCATGTTAAAAAGGCTCGTACCCGACCATTTACCCTCAGGGCTCAGGATATCAGCCCAGAGACCCCAGAATGTGTAATCGAGACCGAACACGCCAACCTTGAGCTTGCGATCTGATCTTTGCCGGGAAGCCTCAGCCGTAGAGCCCACTGTAAGTGATGCGGCGGCTATTGTTGCGCCTTTAGTGAGAAAAGAACGTCGTGTTTGATTTTCTGACATTGGAGTTTCTCCTTGAAAAAATTCAAAGTTATTAATTACAAATTCCTTGTTCTTCGTTATATTATGTGCTGATAATCTATTTTAATTAACACCCTTTTGGTAAACAAGTATAATTTCACTGAATGAGAAGTTTGGTTCCGGATTAGAGGAAACTTTTTCTTCTTGCACTTTCGGGGATTTTTATTGTTTTTTAAAGTATCTTGTATTTTTACAGAATGTTATGAAAATATTCGTGTTTAGAATGTTACATTTGAAAATGCTTTTCTTTATTATTTTCCTGTATTCCTGTTCAATATCAGATATGGTATCGGCGCAGGAGTGTATCGTTCCCGGGGATGTGTATGCTGAAATTTCTGACTGCGTGCTATCCTGCCGCTACAGTGATGCTGAGAAGGTACTTGACAGGTTTATAACCGCTTATCCTGATGAGCCGGCAGGCTATCTTTTAAAAGCTGCGGTGCTTCAGTACGAATGTACTGATTACGAGGATTTTTCACGGGGAAACGAGTTTTTTGAACTCATTGAAAACGCTGAAGAATACTCCCGTAAGAAAATAGCCGCAAACGATAATGACCTGTGGGCGAGTTACTTTCTCTCAGCGGCGGAAAGTCTCAAAGGAGTCTGGAGTGTGGCTTGCGGAAGATTTATCGTGGGTCTGGTTCAGGGACGATCCGGGGCGAAGAAGATGTTGGATATTGTTTCGGTAGATTCAACTTTTTATGATGCCTATTTAATGCTCGGAAGCTATCGTTTCTGGAAAAGTGTAGCACTTTCACGGCTTCCGTTTATTGACACTGATCGAACCGATGCTATAGCTGATGTGAAAATGGCGGTAAAACGCGGGAAGCTGACAGGTACTCTATCACATACCGTTCTTATTGAAATGCTTTTGGATGATGATCCGGCACTGGCAATAAAAATCGGCAGGGAAATGATAGAAGCATATCCCTTGTGCAGGCTTTTCGCCTGGCAGCTTGGCGAGGCTTACAAGAAAACGGAGCGCTTTGATGATGCTGTGAGAGTCTTTACGAATATTGCGGACAGTATGTCGCGGGATGAGTGGGATGACGGTTCCGGGGAACTGCGCTGCTGGTGGAAACTGGCGGTTTTATCAAAATCTGTTGGGAAAAAGGAAGAATGCTTGTATTATTGTAAGAAAGTGGTTCTGATCGGGGAAACGGAAACAGTAAAGCAGCGTCAGCGCAAAAGGATTGACAGCGCTTTACAGTTAATTGAAGAGATAGGAAATGAGTGACAAAAATCACAAAATCCTTGTTGTGGATAATGACAAGGCCATCTGCTGGGTGCTCGAAAAGGCTTTTACAGATGAGGATTATATTGTCGATGTAGCGATGAATGGTAAAAAAGCACTCGAGATGATTAAGAATACCACCTATACCACCGTAATCATGGATATTATGATGCCGGTGATGGATGGTCTTACGGCACTCAAACACATTCGAAAGCTGACCAATCCCCCCGAAACTATTATAATTACCGCTCATTCGAACATGGAGAATACAGTGGAAGCCATGAAATTGGGTGCGTTTGATTTTATAGTGAAACCATTTGACATCGATGATATGCTTTCTCTTGCCGGACGGGCTGTTGATAAATATAAAGCGAGAGCGGAAACCACCAAAAGGGACATCCCGGATATATCCGGTAGAATAATAGGGGATTCACCGGTCATGCGCGAGTTGTACAAGATGCTCGGGCGTGTTGCTTCCACAGATTCTTCGGTGTTACTTACCGGCGAAACGGGAACCGGGAAGGATTTGTTTGCGCGTGCCATTCATTCCCACTCGGCACGCCGTGAGAAACCCATGGTAACGGTAAACTGCGCATCAATCCCCGGCGAGCTTCTTGAGAGCGAACTTTTCGGTCATGTCAGGGGTGCATTTACCGGTGCTACAGGCGACAGAGCGGGAAAGTGTATGCTTGCCGACAGCGGTACGCTGTTTCTTGATGAGATTGGGACAATGCGGCTAGATCTCCAGGCAAAACTTCTCCGGTTTCTCCAGCGAAGTGAATTTGAGCCTGTCGGAACCTCGGAAACAATCCATGTTGATGCGAGAGTGATTGCAGCGACAAACGCAGACCTGAAAAAAATCACTGAACGCGGACTATTCAGGGAAGACCTCTATTACCGTCTGATGGTTGTTCCGATACATATACCGCCCATGCGTGAGAGAAAAGAAGACATTCCCGCTCTTGCAAAATATTTTGTGGATCACTATAATGCAAAGTACGACTTGAACTTTAAACTGACCAAAGAATTAATAAAAGTACTTAAAACAAAAAATTGGCCGGGGAATGTCCGCGAACTCGAAAATTACATACATCGCATGGTAGTTCTCCAGTCTGACATCAGGGAAATAAATGAAAATGTTTCCCTCGGTATTTCCATGCATAAAGAAACCGATAATATTGACAAAATTGTTTCAGAACTCATTGACAGCGAAATGCCGCATATTCTTGATATCGCAAGGGAACGAATCGAAAAACCTCTTGTTGCAAAAGTAATGTCGCGGGCAGGGGATAACCAGAGCGAGGCGGCGAAAATACTCGGAGTCTCCCGAAACACACTAAAAAAAATGCTTACAAAATACGGTATGATCTAACGTAATGATAGGAGCTTCAGGAGGCGGTAATGAAAAAGATAAATATACCGGTGGTATGGTTGATTATTCTGATTTTTGGAACAGGAATATTTTTCGGTTGTGGAAGCTCAACCCTTGATGATGAAAATGGCGTGACTTCCCCGGAAAGTGAATTCACCATATTCACAAATGAAACCGGTCTCGCAGATAACTGGATAACCGATATAGTTGTTGATAGTATCCACAGGGGAGTGTGGTGTGCCACGTTAAATGGTATCTCGTTCTATTCATGCGATGATTCTACATGGACTACTTATGGTGCTGAATCTGATATCCCCGATATGAAAGTAAAGTCTCTTGCCCTGGATTACTTTACTGGATCAGTATTGGCTGGTACGGAATCCGGATCCGCTGTATTCAATGATTCGTTGTGGACAGCTTTTGCCGATATGGACAGCCTCGTGCACCGTAATATTACCACCGTTGTGATCATGAATGATGGCTCTCTGTGGTTCGGTACCCGGGGCGGTGTAAGCATATTATCTTATAACGGGTGGTCTTCATATACCGCTTATTCCGGGCTTTCGGGGGATGATGTTACATCCATCGCCGCCAGCGCCACCGGAGATATCTGGGTTGGCACCACTAACGGTATCAGTGTTTTTGACGGCAAGGGATGGACTTCTTATGGTTTGCCGGAGCTTCCCAGCACCTATGTCAGGAGTTTGTATAAAGATAACAGCGGAAGAATGTGGTGTGGAACAAATACAATAGCGGTTTCTTTTGACGGGGAAAGATGGGTCAAATATGGGCAGGCTGACGGGTTAGCTGCGCAGGGAATAAATGATTTTGTTCAGGATAAATTTGGAAAAATATGGGCTGTCACCGACGGCGGAGTTTTCTATTTCCCCGGGGACAAATGGCATGAACTGGATATACCGGAAAAGGTTGATGGAGAAATTATGACAACCATTGCCGAGGATGTTTCTTCAGGTGTGCTCTGGATAGGAACTTCGAATGGTCTGGTGAAATATAAACAGGGATTAAATTAATACTTTCATTTTGATAATGAATGCAAATATTGTCGAAACATTTTTTTGTATTTTATAGAGTGTGGGGTTTAAAGTACTTAGCAGATATTTTTTACACAGAAGAAGAAAAAAAGACGAACTCTGCTTGCTTTTCTTGTCGAATAAATCTATATTATTTCATCACCCTGCTTAAATAACACTTCATGTAAATATCATATTATTAATGAGTTAATATGGCACGTATTATAGCTCTCGCTAATCAGAAAGGTGGAGTGGGTAAAACCACCACTGCAGTGAATCTGTCTGCATGTCTCGCCGCCATGGAGCGTAAGATCCTTCTTGTTGATATCGATCCGCAGGAAAATACGACCTCCGGATTCGGCATTGATGGTGATTCACTCGAAAATACAACGTACGAGGTTCTTATTGAAAAAGCTGATATTAAGGATGCGATTTTTGACACAGAAATCAGTTTTCTCAAGCTGTTGCCTTCAAACATAAGGCTTTCCGGAGCACAAATAGAGCTTATAAGTTTATTAGACAGGGAAAGAAAACTTCAAAACGCTTTGGAAACGATTGAAAATGAATATGATTATATCATTATTGATTGTCCTCCATCGCTTGGAATTTTGACGCTCAATGCCCTTGTTGCAGCGAAATCGATTCTTATTCCTATTCAGTGTGAATATTATGCGCTCGAGGGTGTGGGTAAATTGCTCAATACTATAAGGCTGATTCAAAAAAACCTCAATCCTGGTCTTGCCATCGAAGGTGTGCTCCTCACTATGTACGACAGCCGGCTTAATCTTTCCAGACAGGTAGCGGCGGAAGTTCGTTCCTATTTCGAGGATAAGGTCTACGAAACGGTCATTTCAAGAAATGTGAAGCTTAGTGAGGCACCGTCATTCGGGAAACCTATTATATTGTATGATATTATTTCCAGCGGTTCCAAATCCTATCTCCAGCTTGCCAAAGAGGTCGACAATCATGCAGCGAAAGGCGCTCGGTAAGGGGCTTGATGCTCTTTTCAGAACACCTGTTGATAAATCGGAAGCGGACAATGAAAATTCCGCCCTGAAAATCATCACTGTTCCTATCAACGAAATTATTCCGAATCGCAACCAGCCCAGGGAGAGGTTTTCCGACGAGGCAATGGATGAATTGAAAAAATCCATCGCCGAAAATGGTATTCTTGAACCCCCGATTGTCCGCCGCAAGGATGATTTTTTCGAGGTGATCGCCGGTGAACGCCGCTATCGTGCCGCAAGAGAACTTCATTTTGACACCATTGATGTTATTCTCATGGATGTGGAATCCGATGAAAAAGCGCTTGTGTTGTCACTTATTGAGAATATACAGAGAGAGGATCTTAACGCTATTGAAGAAGCCAAAGCGTATCAGCAGATAATGACTGATATGAGTGTCACCCAGGAAGAACTTGCCGCAATTGTCAGCAGGAGCAGGAGTGCCGTTGCAAACACAATCCGCCTTTTAACATTGACAGAACGGGTACAGAAAATGGTAAGCGAGGGAATACTTGCTGCCGGAAGCGCACGGGCGCTCGTAACTGTACAGGATCCGAACCTTCAGTTTAAACTCGCTAATAAAATTGCTTCCGGCGGACTTTCTGCTCGTAAAGCTGAAGCGCTTGTGAAACGGTCACTGCCACAGAAACCTGAAGAAGCCATAAAAAAGGAGCTTTCACCGTTTGTAGAAGCTATCCGTGAGGACATCCAGCGTATCATGGGAACTGATGTTAAGATAAATGGTAATGATGGTAAAGGGAAGATTGAAATAACATACTACTCACCGGAAGACCTCGAACGAATCCTCGATATCCTCAAAGGGAACTCACAATTTTAGACGCTCTTTCTCCGGTTATCCGTAGGAGTTAAAACTGTGAGATAAAGAAAATGTGAGAATTCCGGGATTACTGTAAGAAAGAAACAATTATAGAAGAATTCAGGAAAAATATTTGAGTTTTCAAAATATGTAATGTATATTTTAATATTAATAGTTCTATTTATGGTTTCTGTATCATTCACGTATTTGGAGCGGTAATTCAGGTTATCCTTTTCGATTTTAAGGGCATCTATTGATTTTTTTATAAAGATAGGTTCTATGGATATTTTTGATGAAATGGATCGTTTAATAGATCATAAAACATTCAAGTATTTTTCACGCAGATATTGGATGCCTCCGACCGATATATATGAAACACCTCATGAAATTCTGGTTTATATGGAGATTTCCGGTCTTGATAAAAAAGATATAACTATTACTTATCGAAATGAGCATCTTTTCATTTCAGGAATGCGAGCACAATTTTTCCCGGAATCCATGAGTACTCTTCATCAAATGGAAATTGAGACCGGCAGATTTTGCAGAAAGATAAAAGTCGGTATCGATATTGTTGAAGATGACATTCAGGCTGAGTACAAGGAAGGGATTCTCAAGGTTACGATTCCCAAGAGGAGTTAGAATGATTAATTTTATGGGCGCTCAATTAACATCGATAAACCATTCAGATAGTAAAGAAGAACCACTGGAAATACCCTCGGAACTTTCTATATTACCGATACGGAATACGGTAATTTTTCCTTCAACCGTGTATCCTATATCCATTGGGCGCGAGTCTTCACAAAAACTTATCGAGGACAGTATAACAGGGGAAAGAATAGTAGGCTGCATGTTTCAGAAAGTACCGGAAACAGAATCTCCTGCCCCCGATGATCTATATCAGGTAGGCACTGTTTGCCGTATCCTTAAACTTATTCAGCTTCCAAATGCCGGGAAAAACGTGATACTTCAGGGAATTGACAGGTTTAGAATTACCGAGGTACTTACCCTGAAACCCTATCTCAAGGCGAAAGTCGAGATGCTCGTTGATGAGGGAGATATTGATCTTTCCACGGAGGCCATTATCAATAACATTCGTCAAAATGCCATAAAAGTTGTCAATATTGTACCAAATATTCCTGATGAATTAGCAATTATCATACAGAACATCGAGGATCATCACGCCCTTCTCGACATGATTTCATCAAATCTCAACATATCGGTGGAAGAAAAGGTTAAGATTCTTTCTGAAACGAAAATAAAAGAACGCTGCCGGGTAGTAAACACCATGCTTATACGCGAATTGGAGATGATGGAACTAAGCAAGGAGATCAACGATCAGGTAAAAAGCACCATCGACAAATCTCAGAAAGAATTTTTCCTCCGTGAGCAAATGAAAGCTATTCAGAAAGAGCTGGGAGAGGTGGACGAACACTCCCGTGAAATGGATGAAATCGGGGAAAAAATTCAGGCATCATCGATGCCTGAAGAGATAAAAAAGACAGCGGAAGAAGAACTCAACAGGCTTTCAAGGCTCAATCCTGCATCTCCTGAATATCCCATGCTTCGCAATCATATGGATCTTATGGTTGAATTACCCTGGCGTGTTTACACTGAAGACAGTCTAAATATCACTGAGTCACAAAAAATACTTGATAAGGATCACTATGACCTTAAAACGATCAAGGAAAGAATCCTTGAATACCTGTCTGTCCGCAAGCTCAATAAAGATATCAAAGGGCCGATCTTGTGTTTTATCGGCCCCCCCGGTGTGGGCAAGACATCCCTTGGGCAGTCGATTGCACGCGCACTGGGCAGGAAATTCGTACGTTCGAGCCTCGGGGGAGTCCACGATGAAGCGGAGATACGAGGTCACAGGCGAACATATATCGGTGCGCTTCCCGGCAAAATTATTCAGGGTATAAAAAAGGCAGGCTCGAACAATCCGCTTTTCATGCTCGATGAAATTGACAAGGTCGGTGCTGATTTCAGGGGCGATCCCACATCTGCGCTACTTGAGGTTCTTGATCCCCAGCAGAACCACACATTTGAGGATCACTATCTCGGTGTACCGTTCGATCTCTCAAAGGTTATGTTCATCTGTACGGGCAATGAGATCGGTTCAATCCCCTCGCCGCTTCTTGACCGTATGGAGGTACTTAGGCTTGCGGGTTATACCGAAGAAGAAAAGTTTCATATCGCCCGTAAGTATCTCATCCCACGACAGATAAGTGAGAATGGGCTCAAAAAAAGCCAGATCAGTTTCAATGCAGGTGCGCTTCGTTCGATCATATCTTCCTACACCCGTGAGGCCGGAGTCCGTAACCTGGAAAGGGAGATCGCCAATGTCTGCCGGGGTGTGGCAAAAAAGATTGCGATAGAAGAAAAAGGCCCCTTCCGCATAACAAAGGACACTATCCAGGATTACCTCGGACCTGTGACATTTTTCATGGAGACCGTAGGACGCATGAAAGTTCCGGGTGTGGCAGTGGGGCTTGCCTGGACACCGGTGGGCGGGACAATTCTCTTTATTGAGGTAGGTAAGATGAAAGGTAAGGGAAAGCTGCTCCTTACGGGCAAACTCGGTGATATGATGAAAGAATCTGCCCAGGCGGCATTGTCATATATACGCTCCAAATCACGCGAGTTTGCTATTCAGGAGGATTTTCTCGATGATAAGGATATCCACATTCACATTCCTGCGGGAGCGGTTCCCAAGGATGGTCCTTCTGCAGGCGTTGCTATTTTTTCCGCACTGTTATCCATACTTAAAGAGAAACCATTACCGTATAATGTGGCAATGACAGGCGAGATAAGCTTGCGGGGTCTTGTGCTGCCGGTAGGAGGGGTAAAGGAAAAACTTGTAGGCGCAAAAAATGCCGGTATACGAACTGTGCTCATGCCGCGGAAAAACGAAAAAGATCTTGTTGAGGTTCCCGATGAGGTTAAAAAGCGTATGAAAATCCATCTTATTGAATCACTCGATGAGGTAATGGAATTTTTCTTCTCTGATGGGAGGAAAAAAGAAAAATAATTAGTAAAAAATATATGTCTTGATTTTATAATGCTTTGCTGATGGCAGAACAGTTTATAGTTATTATTCTTTATTTCTTTTTTTTGCTTCTCTCTGTGTTGCCAACCCCGTGCCTTTCAGGCCTGTCCCCCCTCAAGGGGGGGACTCAGAATACCTGTAATTGAAACTTAATCATATTTATCCTAAAAATTACACATCTTTAAAAAATTTTTTATTATTATCAACCCTTCAGATCCTGAAACTTCAGGGTGAGCCTGAAATCCATAAAGAGGTTTTTCTTTATGCTTAATAATTTCGTTAGGCGTTATTTCTGATTTTGCGAGACTTTCGAAATCAACCGGTAAATCCGAAACATGGAAGTGGTGCCGCCTTGTCAAATAGAGTTCATTTGACTGTAATCCATCGAATATCGGATCATCCGTATTTGTTATAGTAATTTTTGTTTTTTTTGTTACATAATCAGGAAGTTTTTTTAATCTTCCACGGTAGGCTACAGCAAGAATTTCGTGTCCTAAACAAAATGCAATAGTCGGAACGTCAAAATTCATTAAAGAAATAAAATTAGTCGTTAAATTCAAAGGTTCAAACGGACTTCCTCTACCTCCAGAAAGGATAATACCGGTAATTTTAGACTTGTCAGAAAGAACTATTGGTTGGTTGTGATCAAAAACAACAAAATCAAAATCTTGTTCCGATAAAAAATTCCGCTTAAATTTTTTTATATAGCTGCTTTGATTATCAATAATGAGCAACATTGAAATCTCCTATGAGAGTCCTTTTTTACTCTCGTTGATTATAAGAGCCAGGAGCGCTGCACGGTCGATGAGGCTGTCCTCAACAACAAATTCACCGGGTGTACCTGCTCCACCTCCTACCGGACCGAACCCATCGAGTACCGGTATTCCTTCCGAAACATAGCAAATATCTGAGGCTCTCGTACGATTGACAGCTTTAATTTTCACTTCAATCCGATCTGATATCTTTTGTACTATCTCGAAAAAATGCTTGTTTAACTCGGTTTCGTGTACAGCCGGACGGTAATAACCTTTCCTGATTCGGGCCTGGATCTTTCCATTGAGATTTTTATTGACGATTCTGTTAAATTCCTCATCAATTATATTTTCCTGAACTTTATCACTAAACTGTACATCAAATGAAGCGACTGCATAATCCGATGCCGAACCAGGTGAAGAATGGGATTCTATTGATGTGGGAGTTATTACAACATCTTCATGTGATAAAAACTGCTTCTGGAGAGCAATAATCTTTTTGCATAAATGTAATATCACGTTTGGTGTCGTCACTGATTTTCCCCACTTCATATTAGAGAATTCCACTTTTACGCTTCTTCTTCCTGAACATGAAATCACAACTCCTCCATCAGTTCCCCCATACTTTAGACCTATTACACAGTTCGACCGCTGGGCAAATTCCGCTACAAGTTCTTTACTAATGTACCCTCCCAGGCTGTCATCAGTAGTCAGCAATATACCGACCTTGATGTTCCTGAGACGTCTGGTAAATCGTAACGCCTGCAGGGCTGCCAGCATAATTGTGAGACCGCCTTTACTTTCAGCAACCCCGGAACCGAAAAAACGGCCCCGTTCTTCCCTGAATGCGACAAATTCCCTGTGGCTATATTCATTATCGAGATGAGAAAGAAGAAGAATATTATTAGTCTCACTTTCATGATTGGTAAAGTACAATATATTGCCTACATCAATTTGAGGATAAACTTGTCGTGAAAATCTCAGTTGTACCAGCCGGTTTGTAATGAATGATCCTAATGTATTGACACCTTCGGTATTATAAACATGGGTATTAATATTCACCATCTTATGAATATTATCTTCCATAGTGGTCAATTGACTTCGCACATAGCTTCTGATCCGAACCCGAAGCGGCTGGGTTTTCGATTGTTTTGCAGTAGTGTCATTGGCCTCCTGTACAATTGCATCGCCTAAATACCGAACCGCTGCCACATCAAGCATACGGTTCACAAGTGATTCATAAGTATATCCGGCTTTTTTTGCAGCATAAAAATAGGCGCCGGTTCTCCCAAGAGAAGCCATGGAGTTGATTTCAAGGATATATATGTTTCCTTCCTGATCCATTCGAAAATCAACACGGGCAAAATCATTCAATTCCAGAGCTTGAAAAGCACTCCTGGCCAATCGTTTCAAATCGTCAGCTTTGTTATCATCGATTTCAGCGGGACATATTTTTCCAAGGGGATTATGCATCTTATCATCAAAAGTTTGTATTGCATCAGGATTACCTTTAAAGTCTATTTCCACTATGGGTAAAACTTCCTGCAATGCCCCATTTCCCAATAGTCCGACTGCAAATTCTCTCCCCGGGATAAAGGACTCGACCAGAGCCTGTTGATGATATGTTTCTATAACTTCTCTTACAGCTTCAGGTAAATCCTTGCTGTTGTGAACAATTGACATGCCCATTGAAACCGATTCCATCTTAGGTTTGACGATAACCGGATACACAATGTCATCGTAATGTTTCTCTGGATCAGAAAAGATCCAGAAAGGCGGCGTTGGAAGTTTGTGCTGACGGAACACAATTTTTGACATAACCTTATCAAGAGCAATCGAATGTCCTTGTGGGCCCGAGCCAACATAGGGAACTCCAAGCATTTCCAGCATTGCCGGAATATGCGTATAACGACTCTGTCCCTGAATACCATAGGCCATGTTAAAAACCATTCCGGGACGTTCACCTGATATAACTCGCGGCATAAAATTCCCAAGTTCCTCAACAACATCTTTATTACCCTCAATAATCCTTACATTATGTCCGCCTTTTTCAAGAGCAGTTGTCACCAGTTCTACAGTCTGGGGATTGTAATGTTCTTTTGTCTGTGGCCCGAAAATATTTATGACATCGTCAAGTTCTGTTTCTTTTTTATTAAAGATAACTGCGATTTTCATATGTGTATGCTCCAAAACAAAGAAATTCAACCAATATTCCCCATATTAAAATCATGAGGGCTATAAACTCCTAATACTTATGCTATCAATTTCATAATATTGCTTTTAATCATTTCAAACAAGGTTTTTCCTTAGGAATAGTTTACTTTTTTTCTTGATTCATTACGTTGATTGTACTGAAAATAGCCACCGAGAGACAGCTATCCCCTGTGCGTTTATCGGTAAAAACCGCTGATACTGAATCGAATAATCCCAGTGCGTAATCAAGGTCACGATACGCAATAAGTCCGCCGTTTGATGTCACCTTTGCACCATGAAATTCAAGCTTTATTCCTCCATCAAAACCTACTTTCATACTTTCACCCTTAAAGTGACCAGAATTTGTCAATCATAGGCGAATGTTATTTATTATATAATAACATGTTATGACAAATTATGAAAGCAATTTTTAAGTTTTATATGGGGAATACGGGATTAAATCTTTTTTTTCCCCGCAAGAGAAG
>JBHPFF010000031.1:0-27457 GCA_042572165.1 Candidatus Latescibacterota bacterium
AATAACTTATAAGGTAAAATGAATCCAGAGCCGTCACCGAACTCTTTTATCATAACATCTCCTTCTTTTTTTATTCTCTCATTTTTTTCAGAACATGAGCCGGGCTCCGATTATAACTCCGAGGTCACGTTCAAGTTGTTTACCTATTTGGTGCTGGTTACGGGATTCTGAAGGAGAACCTCCAGTATCAGTGATGACGTGGTAAATTTGACTCCCGACGAAAAATGCAAAACTGTCTCTCCAGTATCCGATATATTATGTCCATCCAGTCGATCAACACGGATATGATTGAAGTTCAATTCCAGTACAGGCGCCAATGAGGAACGTGCTCTTTTTCCAAGTACGAATTGATACGCAAAAGCCATATTCAGAGATAACTCATCACCGGGGTTCGTACAATTCTCACCGCTATCTGCAAAACCGTTCCATTTATACACTATATTAGAGTCTGAAGCCCAGAGGCCACGTCTCCACGACATGTAAAGTCCTGCATTTAAATCCCAGGTTTCTGAGGAGAAAGTCTTTATCCCTGGCGGGAATTCCAATCCTAAAGTGGGAGCTATACCAAGAGTGTAATCCGGTGTATTAAGACGGTATGCTCGATACTTTGCAAGAATAAAAAGATCGCCGAGACCGGTTTTTTTCAGTGATTCCGGTCATGGACATCTCTCGAGAGATTACAGATTGCCTCACCATGATTGTAAGGTCAGGACGGAATCCGTATGCCAGAACAACCGGGAGCATAAGCGTACTCATTTCCCGACCCATCGGTGAAGGATCATCATTCCGCTGCATATAACGAACTTGGGTTCTCAGGATCCAGCGGTCTTCAGGCGGTGTGAGTCCGGCATCGAAACTAATTCCCCCGGCATATGCTAGAGTTGAGAGTATAAAAACCAATCCAACAACAGCATTAATTATTAACAACCGTTTTTTTAAATTTTCCAAGGCCGCACTATTTGATTCGTTTGCCGGGAGTAAAATTCGCTCGTTTAATTGCGTCGAAAATATCATTATCTTGCAATTATCCTCCATTATGCACTGTAATTACTAATCGCTTTTCTTTCCAGTTAGCTTCGGATTCTATAACTCTGGGAATTTTTTTACAAGTTTATCGAGACCGCTCGCACATGCAGGGCAATCCATTCCAAAGACTTCATAAATGCGTATTTGAGAGTTTTCATAAGACTCTTTAGCACTTTCTCGACCTGTGACAGCGCAACCAAATACATGAGCTAAAAGAAACAAAATAACTAAACTTGAAAGAGTATGTCTTATCATGTCAAAGTTTTCCTTTCATTAAAACCTTATACCAATATTCCCAATATCAAGCTTATTGAGAATAATGTAATTTTAATTATCATTCATATTCAATCGTTTAAAACTACAAAAAAGAAAATTCTGGATGGTGTCAATTGGTGTCCTATGATCAACAGTTATACATTTAAGCTTTTGGAAATAATTTCCTAATCTGGTTGACATTGACATTTCGGAATATTGCTTTATTTCAAGCCCACTGCATTTCTTCGGTCCGTTTTCAGAAAAAGTACCAATTACTAAAAAATTACTAAAAAACCATCTATATTTATGGAATTTTTTATTATTGTGATGTATTTTTCTATGTCTTCTTCGTCAGTCAAAAAATGGAAAGCAGCTCTATCATGCCAAAAGTCATATTTTGTATCCGGTTTAAAATCTGTCACATCTGACACAATCCATTTGATCTTTTTTGCTTTTTCACCAAGTCTCGTTTTAGCTCTTTCAAGCGCTTTTTCTGAAATATCAAGAACTGTAATGTTTTGATACCCTAACTCAATAAGGTTATCAACAAAAAAACTGTCATCACAACCTATATCTATTATTTTTGAGGTATTGGAAAGATTAAAACTATTTAAAAATACTAATGAAGTCTCAGGTGTTTTTTGATACCAGCTGACTTCATTTGGTTTCTTCGTTGCAAATATATTTTCCCAATGCTTCTTTTTTGTTTTTTCATCCATATTTTACCCTATCATGTCGGTGTACTGCCTGCACCTTTTCCATCCCGTAGACAGAAAATTTCATCATTATGTTTCCATATCATTGATTAGTATGAGATTCCGACTGAAAGTTGAACGTACCGGTCGCTCGGATTGACCTGCAATGAAACATGCTCACTTTTCATGAATTGCTCAGCAGTTGAAGCGGCATCGTACGCACTTATCACCTTAACCGCGATATATCCTGCTAAAAGTGAATAAAAGGTAATGCGTTCGCTGTCTGTCCACTCAGAATTGTTACTTGAATGCGAATGATCCATACCATGATAACCCATACTATTATGACCCATAAGCATGACACCTGGAACGAAGAGGCTCAGTTCCAGGGAAGTATAGAGGATTCCTTTTCTCCAGTCATCTGCATAGAAATTACCGAGATCTACAGGCATCGGCTGTATCGACAGAAGCGCGGCTACACCGGGACTCTTCTGTCCGTACCATCCCCAGCCATGCCCCATCATTTGATTCATACGAGGCAAAGAACTGATCGGTTCTTCGCTGTAAGCATGAAGAGGAAAAACGAAAGAACTCAATGAGATAAGTATTATCCCCCCAATGATTCTCATTACAGGCTCCTTTTTATGATGTAATCTGACATTTCTTAAATAAAATTCATGAATATTTATTCTCACTTCAAAGCTCCTATCCCACTTCCACGGGTAATCCATGTGCCCTCCAATCCTGAACACCATAATCAAGACGTATTGCTTGAAATCCTTTAGCCTGAAGTATTTCGACAGCTTTCACTGCAAGCATACAATATGGGCCACGGCAATAAGCAACGATCTCCTGATCCCGTGGTAACTCTAATAGTCGGTTTTCTATTTCTTGTAAAGGGATGGAAATTGCCTGAGGGATGTGTCCATAGCGATACTCTTCCTCTGGCCGTACATCAAGGACTGTTACTGAACCTTCCTGTACTCGTTTCAGGAGTTTTTCTCGATCCACAGGTTCCATACCCTCTTTCCCTTTAAAAAATTGGCGGGTGATTTGTTCCACCTCTGCCAACCTGTTTTCAGCCATAATACGCATGGTTCGGTAAAATTCACAGACTGATTGGTCAGCAAGACGGTAAATCACATGTAGCCCTTTTTTCTCGGTCTCCACAAAACGTGCGGCACGGAGTACCTGCAAATGCTGGGAAGTATTCGCCATTGTTAACTTTGTCTCTTTAGCTAGTGTTTCGACCGTATGCTCACCCTGACAAATCAAATCCAGAAGTTCCAGTCGTTTAGGACTTGAAACAGCTTTACCAATACGAGCAAACTGATCGTAAATCACATCTTTAAAACGTCTGCCTGAGATTGCCATAATTTATCTCCTTAACTAATCAATATATTAATTGAATACTAAAATAATTGATTTATTCGACCATGTCTAGAAAAAAATTTGCCCCTTATATTTCAGAATTAAAGGGGAAAATACATAATAATGTAATATTTATCAAAACTTAAACTTTTATATAGTCAAGATCCAAAGTTTTATATAAATTCGCGGGATTAATACGGGAACATTTGAGGGCAAAAACAAGACAAAATGTGAAAAGTCGAGATTAATATCAAGATACTGTATAGTGATTATAATTAAGAAGAAAACTCAATTATATGCTGACTGAAATTGCTCATAATCACACTGGGACGCGGGTTCGATTCCCGCGGGATTTACCATGTTATATATTAGCAAATGTACAAATCTTTTTTTTAATAGTGACCTCCTGACTGCCATTTAAGAAGTCAAACATTTTTTGTCTGTCTATGAAATCCAACCTATAGAACCACTATTAACTTATTATACATGTAAGTGTCAAAGATGTTTACTCCGCAAACGGGGCATCGGCGTGATTGATCACTGCCCATGAAGGTTTTCCTTTTGCGCTGAGCTTATTGACCGCGCGAACTCGAATGGTGTTCTTTCCCGACTGTAATAACCATGTCCAGCGTTCACCGACTTTTTTCCAGCCCGTTTCATCTGTGTTTACCTCAAAGTGACTGAAATTGGGTGTATATGTCTCGAAACGGAGAAACAGCCGGTCGTTCCCAAATCCCTGTGTTATATCCACATGAACCTTGTTCAGGTCAGGCCATATATCCCGCGAGCGGTCGGTATGCCTTGAATAATGCCGTTGGTATGGACTCCGGTTATCATACCAGTTTACATATCCATCCCATGGAGTAAAAGAATTATGTGTCAGCGGTTTGGGGTATGGTTCCTCATACCAGTTATTCCGCGGTACAACACGTATGAATCCTGCATTAATAAAACCGGACAAGTAATCGTGACTGCTGTAAGAAAAATCAACTTCATGATGGGATAAAGAGCCCCGTCCGACTGGAAACTCTTTACCCTCCAACTTATCCATCCAACTTATCCAGTCGTGCATCCAGTCGATAGTGCGACCGGGAAAATAATAATTGAGGTAAAGGTTGTGAAGCTCGTAAATATTAAGTGGCTCTGAGGTTTTGAGACAATAATTATAATTGTTTATACCGTCAGCATCGAGGAATATCCACTTGCCCAGTTCATCGTTCCATACCTCACAAATCTCGTGAAAGGTAATATGAGTAAGGCGTGCATTCCACCCATACGCCTGGCACATACCTGCAAGGAGAGTGTTGGACATAAGGCAGTATCCCCCTGCTCCGGCAGTCTCGATACGGTTAAGAATAGAATGCGAATCCCACAACGGGTATTCGGGGAAAGCCCCTGAGTGTTTCCAGCGTTTGGCAACGTGATCCATGAGTTTCACCTGCGCGTCGAACTGGGTTCGGCTTCCCTCTACTATCTCGTCGAGGTTTTCCCATGCTCGCAGCTCTTTATACTCAGGGCGGTCCCACGGCTCCCATTTCCACTCGAGAGATGAATATTTGATCTGGGGGTTTTCATAATCGACAACAAAGATGTTGTCATGGAGAGGGACACGCTCAAGTAGCTCCGCTTCCAAATGCGCGGATTTGACGACAGGACTCTTGTACGGATTTGCGGTTGAAAGCACCGCTTTGAACTGGACATACCGTCTATTGAGATCAGTTCCTCCTGTCTCGAAATCAAGATTTGGACCTTCACCGATATACTGGTAAGGTTCCCATTCATCTGAGAACGGCTGTGGGTTCGTTCCCTTTCGGAGAAAATACTCAATTTTTGTTTCTTCAGGAACTTCACCGAGAATAGTGAGCTTCATGTTATTGATCTCCCTGAGCGGTACTACAGGATCGTCAGAATCGCCTTTCCAGAGATCAATGACTGGACTTGCTAACCATCCGGTTTTTACGTAGCGGTCGAGACTGAGGCGGATCGAATATTCAGCTCTGTCTTTGAGATCCGGTCCGAAGGGACTTTGCTTCCAACTATTGCCGCCATCGAAGGATTTAAACGAGGTTTCACCAACATGAGCAGGATTACCGCCGCCACTCTCAAATTCATCCCCGCGGGCAAGCCATATTTCCCATCCTTCATCTTTAGATTTTGCCTCAGGACATGATAGTTCAATAACATTTTTACCTTTCTTCAGCCATTCTACCGGAAACTCAAACCATCGATAGGTTATGATACTTTTATCAATACCCCAATCCTCATAGTGAGTTTCAAAACCATTTATTTTTACAGTTAGTGTACGCTTTTTGCTTTTTTCCGATGCAGGCAGAAACCATAACTCTCGTTCAAATATCGCTACAAACCATGCTTTATTTGCTCTGGGATCATCGAGGTAGAGTATTTTTCTTGCCTGATATTCCCCCCAGACAAAATCTGAATCTGTACCTTTTTCGCTGTATCCGGAGCCGGGGGCATCGTTCTCGACAAGTTCCATGTCAAAGAGACAGATTCCGCTATCGGGATGTTTTATCACCATGTTTGTAAATCCGGTGTTGTAGACCATTTCAGCATCGCCGCCCCATGTGGTGGTGACAGTGTCAGCTAAAACTAATGAGTTGAACAAAAAGAATACCGGGAAAAAGCATACAAAAAACATCGGTAAACAATATATGCCATGAAATATTTGGAATCTAAAAAAGAGGGTTTTGTTCATCGATTATCCTCCTGATAAATGGAACGATTACATTTACTTATGGACATCTTATACTGAATAATATAACAAATTTGGAATTTCCATATCAAAACCATGAGTGTATGTCGTCAAAACATTCCGGACACTTTCAGTAAAAATTAAGGTTTAACTAATAAATCAACTATACAGTAATGACTTTATAATCTATAAACTATACTAACTTATAGTTTACGTTACTTTCACGTTTCGGTGCCCAGTCGTTCAGAAATTTATAATGGTCAGGTAGTAACCTTTGCGAAGTCTTTTCCGCCACATCTCTTAACTGCTCAAGTAATGCTGTCTCTTCATCTGTCATTTTTGGATTATGAAAAGCCGGCAGGTTTTCTTCAAAATGATCGAGATGGTTCATTCCAACAATTATTGTATGTGGATTCATGCTTGAGTTTTGAACCCATTTAAGGCATGCTTGGGTGTAAACTATATCAGGATTAATTGCTTTTGCCGCTTCCTTTAAAGTCGGTGTCAGCCAGTCTCCAGTTAATGGTTTCATTGCCACAATCCCGATTCCGCTTTCATGTAACGATTGTTCAACGGTATCAAAATCCTGGATACTTCTCCTTGTCCGCCATTTGTTATGGTAGAAATTATATGGGAAATAAACAAAATCCATGTCATCTTTGAACGTATTAAGTACAACATCCATATCAGAAACATTGTGTATAGCTATTCCTGCAGCACGTATATACCCCTTATCCCTCAACTCGAATAGTCTCTCCCAGAAATTCCACTCTTCCCTTCCGGGATTTGTTGCACGGAGTCTGACCATATCAAAGTATTCACGGTTAAATAATTTAAGGGTATGGAAAAACTCCTCTTCATATGTACGGCCTTCCTCGGGCCGCATAGCAATGGATATCTGCACATCATTAAGAATCGGGGCAAGGTATCTGCTCATCGGTTCGTACTGGAAATAATTATTTTCTGAATTATAAATGTCGAAAGTCGTTACACCACTTTCATAGGCAGCACGGATAACCTTTTCACGTTCCACTTGGTCCTTATTTTCGGGTTGCAAATGAAAATAATGTGAACCGAATCCAAATTTAGTAACTGTAACATCTGTCTTACCGAGTTTCGAAGTAGAGATACTGCCGATATTATTGCATTCGGCAGCAGACAAAGCCACTATACCGCTTGTTGTTGTCAATAAAAAATCACGTCGTTTCATTTTGTTTCTCCAATTTTATATCATAGATTATAAAAATACCGTAGAAGCGCTTAAATCTCCATACCAGCTTTTAATTTATTATGTATTATACAATTATCAGTTTTTTAATAATATGAAATATGTACTTCTTCTGAATAAGTTAGAGTTTTATAGAAATAATTTTAAATGTAGTTTTGGAAAATTGCAACTGTTTTTTCAAGCCTCCTTTCCAGAGGTTATATATTTGCCTCATCTTCATCGTTATGAACATCAACTTCACCTTGACTTTCCCCAATATTCTGATAAATTTAAAGTAGGATGATTAGAGGTTCAATCTTAAATCGTGAGGTGCCGTATTGGCAAAATCTGGATTAAAACTTATCCCTGAGGATACTCTCGAAATTGCAGTAACCATACTGAAAGCTGTCGCTCATCCTCTCCGTCTTCAAATAGTAAATATTCTTTTATCAAGGGAGTGTCAAGTCGGGGAACTGGTAAAGGTGTTGGGTTCAAAACAATCTATTACTTCTCAGGAACTCAGTATTTTAAGGTTTAGTGGAATACTGAAATCAAGGAAATATTGGAACAAAGTATACTATTCCATTGCAAATGATAGTATCAAGAAAATAATGGAATCAATCATTGCCGAAATCTGACAAAGTTCACCAAGACGAGGAAGATGGTGGTGGTGAAATAACTGGAAAATGGAAAATAAACATAATCTTTCATGAATTTGATATAGAGAATATCCGTTTATATAAACAGGGTAGGTTGAAAAGCCGACAGAGAAAACGCAACACAAGGAGTAAACGATGAAAAAAATTATGACTTTGGTGCTCCTGTGCCTCATTTCCTTTTCCACAGTAGTATACGCGCAGGAAAAACAGCACGCCCAGCCGCTCAAAGAGGGCGAAAAACGGAATTTGTACCAGCTCGACCCGCGTCCGTTTGATCCGGCGACCGAGCCGAATTCCGATATGTTCATGCGCCACAATGGCGAATCGGAAATGAGAATAACCAACGGTAACTTAAAGGAATGGCAGATACTGCTCCCGCTCAAAGGCGATGATCCAGCCTATCCCGAAGAGAGAGGGCATTGCACTACGCGCACCACCGGGGTGAACTACGCTGTTCTCGCACCGGGGCTCAAAACCGAGCCGGAGAGACTTTTGAACGTTCAGAAACTCATCTACATCGCGTACGGAAGCGGCGAAGTGGTCAGCGGCTCGCAGCGCGAACAGTTCGAACAGAATGCTATGGTACTGGTTTCGTTAAACTCTACCTATACCATTGAAAACACCGGTGGTCGCGATCTGGTGATGTATGTTTTCCTCGATCCGGTTCCGGATGGATTTAAACCAAGGCCAGATATTTTTGTCATGCACTGCAACGAACGGACTTTCATGGCGACAGGCGGCGGGCACTGGACACATGCCACGCGCGGTGCGACAATCACTCGTGAGCACGGCCTCGCCACCATTACGCATATGGCACCGGTTTGGTATCTTCCCATGACCATCGGGCAGCCGCATTCGCATAATCCCGGCATTGAGGAAATATGGTTCGTTGTCGAGGGTGACTTCCACCTGCTACTCGGAAAACAGTTCTACAACCTCATTCCCGGGACTGCGTATAAAGTGCCTCCAACCGGAAACCTTTCGCACTCGAACATGAACTTGGGCACAAAGCCGCTCCGGACAGTCTGGATGATGTACAGCACGCCCACAGTCAAAGGGCAGTATCGGTACGGCACGCTCGAGGGAAACCCGCCATCGCCGGACGAGTCCAATCCGGACATGTATATTTCATCCTACAAGGAGCATTATTTCAAAACCGTTCATTCATTTCTCGAACGCGACATGCTCGCTAAAAACAACACAAAGGGTGCCCGTCCCATCGAGCGCGGTAATGTGCTCAATTACATTGATCGTTTCACGCACGCCACCATAGTGGGGCATCAGAAAACACAGCCGATTACACTCAAGGACACCCAGGAAGTGTACTATATCATTTCCGGCAACGGGACGATCACCGGTGTTGGTAGGACATACGACCTCTATCCCGGTGCCTGCGCGCTGGTTCCCGCAGGGCTGGAGTTTGTCATCGAGAATCCCAACGACGATATGATCACCATGTATCTGGTCTCCGAGAAAGTCACCGCCGGATTCACTCCCAACAAATCTATCATTGTCAAGGACGAAAATACAGTGCCGGTCAACCACCGTTCGCACTGGACCTATGAAAGCCGTCTTCTGTTCCAGCGTCAGGAAGGCCTATCACAACTCCAGAATGTGGCGATGGTGGTGGTCCCGCCAAATTCGTTCGCCCAACCGCATTCGCACAACGAGCTGACCGAGGAGGTCTGGTCGACCATCGATTCGGAGCTGATGTTCATGCTCGGCAAAAATGCCCGGGCAATGCCCGAGGGTTACTGCTACATGGTTCCTCCGGACGGCAAATCGTTCCACGCGAACATCAACACCACCGGCAAACCGATCCGCACCTTCTATTTAGGGCTGTATGACGGGAAGGAGTGAGGCGTGCGATTGTGGATTTACCGGTAACATATTCGACTTGATATTAGGGGATGGCTATGGTAATTTAGAATATTAAGGTGTTCAGGAGCAGTATTTGCTGTATAGAGGTTCTTAGTACAGTTCTGTATATGCCCTAGTTAGACCTTAAAGAACTAATGAATGAGAATAAGGGCAATATTGCTCTAATTGAAGTTCTGATCTATCTTCAGAATTTGCATAAACGAAGTTTGATAACGACTATCTCAGATATACGAGGAGGAACACATGAATCGAGCCCTATTTGCAAGAATTGTGCTATCGCTGGCAGTAGTCTCGAGTCTGATTTTTGCTCATTTGTCTTTTGGACAGGAATCCATACCGAAGTTAGATAAGATACACCATTTCGAGGCCACAAATTACTACAATACCTTTTCATTTGCGCACGCACCGGTTTTACGAATCAAACCTGGCGACCGTGTTATCACCAGAACTATAGACGCCGGTGGATATGATGATAAAAACACCAAAGTAGCCCAGGGCGGAAACCCTCAGACAGGACCGTTTTACATCGAGGGAGCTGAACCAGGTGACGTGCTAGTGGTACGGTTGGAAAGGATAAAACCAAATCGAAAAACGGCGTATTCGAATAAAGTGCTGGCTCCATATGTCGCTGATCCCGTTTTTCTTCATTTTGAAGCCTTGCAGGAACGGCAAGGCCGTGAGACATGGAATGTAGAATTGGCGAAAGGCATTGCTCGGACTACCTCTGATAACATACAGCCGTTGAATATAGAGGTACCTGTTCATCCAATGCTGGGATGCGTAGGCGTGGCCCCGTCTAGAAAAGAAGCTGTATCGACCTCAAATCCTGGCAAATTTGGCGGTAATATGGATTACTTTGGCATGAACGAAGGTGTGGTGCTGATGTTGCCAGTATATGAGCCAGGTGCTTTACTCTTCATTGGTGACGGTCATGTTCGCCAAAGTCATGGTGAGGTGCTCGGTAATGCACTTGAGATATCAATGGATGTGGAGTTTACGGTCGATCTAATTAAGAATAAATCAATCGGTTGGCCACGTCTGGAAAACGACGAGTACATCATGGTACTCGGTAGTGCCAGGCCATTATTGCAGGCGCTTCAGCATGCCACGACTGAACTACTGCGCTGGTTGATGAACGACTATGGCTTTGATGAGTGCGGTGCTTCCCTTCTCATGGGACATGTTCTTGAATATGAAATTGCTAATGTGGTGGATCCGCATTTCACTGTGGTGGCCAAGATAAAGAAGATGTTTCTCCAGGGCAGCCATTAGATACTCTCATCGGTAATTCAACGCTATCCATAGCGAGATGTAGTCCGAAAGGACTTGGAAGAATTATAAAATTTCCTAGGAAGTGTCACAATACCTCAAAGCATTTTGCACATGATGGTCTAACCAGCGGTTGCACCTGTCCTACTAAACTCTGTGCGAATCATATCATAGATAATGTTGGCAGGTGATCCGCAGAGCGTTAGGCAACTAGAAAGGAGGTTTTATGATAAATAATGGGTTGTTAGTAAAGGACAACAAGAAACAATGGAGAAGTTAAATGGACGGTTTAGGGAACTCAAAAAAATTGTTTATTCCAATTATGGAGGTGATGAGAATGTTAAAAAGATTATTGATTCCAATTAGTCTAATAGTAATTGCTCTGTTAGTGCTCGTAAGCCCAGTCAAACAAGCAGAGGCTTGGCAGGAAGGTAAGGTTGAGGTCCAGATGATTGGTTTTGGTTGCCTTAAGATTACCTCTCCAGAGGGGACGGTAATACTTCTCGATCCTTGGTTTGGGTCAAACGACTTTTTCCCCGATGGGAATCCAGCTATACCAATGAAATATAAGAAAAACATCAGAGAATTCGGTAAGGTAGATATAGTGCTTATAACTCATGCCCATTTTGACCACCTAGATCTCGAAGATGTTCAGGCCTTGGTGCATGAGTTTGACGCAGTGGTAATTGCTCCTGTGGAGACATGCTGTTATATGAGCGAGAAGTTAGGGCCAGAGATATCCAAGCATATTGAAAATGGTGGCTTTGGGATGAATCACGGTCCAATGCCTGCTCCCATAAAGGGGGTACACTTTACTGGGGTACCTGCCTTTCATAGCTCTTCAGAACTGAAGTTAGATTCTGAGGGCAGGATCTGGCATAGAGACGTAGGAAATCCCTTGGGATACATAATCACCTTTAGCAATGGGTTCAAGATATATGTTTCTGGAGATACTGGTTTGTTTGGAGATATGAAGACCATTATTGGCGACTATTATAAACCAGACCTGGCTATCCTCAACGTCTGTGGTGGTGGTCTTACTATAGGTGGAGATAGTGCGGCGTTTGCGGTTAAACTACTTGGGGTAAAGCATGTTATCTCTGCCCATTATGGTGTATTTGCCATGATGGATCAGACACCAGAAAAATTTATAAATGCCTGTAAAAAAAGAGCCCGTCGAGTAAAAATCTATCCTCTACAATCAGACGAGGCGGTTGAATTTTAAGTTCTGAACGAGGAGTAATCACCCTTTTCCTTGATGTAGTTAAATAATATATCAAAGCTGGATGCAATCGCATAGCCTAACCAGCGGTTCCACCTGACCGCCTTGATTTTGATTATAAATAACAGCGGCAGGTGAACCGCAAACTGTTAGACCAAAGCATCAAATACTCAGACGGTTTGAGCATCCTCTCCACAATCCACGCCCGCAACGATTCAACTATTGTAAGATTAGCGGATTTTTCCATTAGCACGATCACAAAACATATTTTCAATGCTGTGTGTGCGCCTCACTTGACATCAAAATCCGCCCCACCATACAAGAGCATACCGGTGTCCCCAGAGGTTAACAGGGGTAGCTTGATGCTTAGGAGTAATGGCGTTATGTGCTAAGGGGATAATAGAGCTATATGCGGGTCGGATAGCATTTTCCTGCGTTGTTTTGTCCAGTTAACCAGCTATGCATGATAGGTATTCTCGCAACGGAGATCGTGGATTCTGTTTAACTACACTGTTATTGAGATTGATTCACTGGATACGTGTCTCCAAAATGAAGTATATCTTTGTTTTTCAAGCGTATTGCAAGAAAAATATTAAGAATTGCATAAAAAAATACTTGCAAAAAGACCTTGAAAGAAGTAGTGTTTGTTTATCAATAAGATTTTTGGGAATTTTGACAGTCCATGTTTTTGATAGGGGGAATGTCATTTAATACGTGTGCTAATATATGTTAAGGTTGTTAAGTACTATTGCGGGGTGTTTTATGAACGTAGTAAAAAAAACATTTCATTTTTGTCTGATACCGCTTTTTATCCTCCTCTCAAACACTGTTTTTGCAACAGAGACATCAGTTTTCCCCGAAACGATTCAAGTTCAGAAACACTATAAAGGTCTGATAAAAATTATTGATAATTATTCAATAGAAAAATCGATGACCAGCGTAAAAACCGGTGATTTGAACGGCGATGGTTTTGAAGATATTATTATCGGTTCCATGTATTCTGAAGCGAATGGATTGGAATTTGCGGGAAACATATTTATAATCTTTGGAAATGCAAACTTTTTACAAACCAATCCGCTTGATTTAAGCTCTTCACAAAACATTTTGACAATAACCGGAAATGAAAGATACGATTATTTAGGGCGATCTATTTCAACCGGTGATATCAATGGCGATGGTTTTGATGATGTTTTATTTGGAGCCAACAATATTCTGATTAACAATGATCCATATCAAGGAAATGGTTATGTTTTGCTAGGTTATTCAGAAATATCTTCCCGTAGTTTAATATACTTAAAAAATCCTCCTTCAGATGTAATTGTCATTACCGGTGACTATAAAATTGGAACAGCAGCTTCTTTAGGTGATATCAATGGCGATGGTTTTGATGATATTCTTTTGGGTGCTGCAGCCTCTTATAATGACACAGAAGCATCATATATAATCAAAGGCTCTTCTGATTTTGAAAATATAGATATCATTGACCTTGCCGTTGATTCTCCCGATATAATTAAAATTATGGGCGAAAACAGTTCTGATTATTTTGGTATTGCAACAGCTTCAGGTGATATCAACGGTGATGGATTTGATGAAGTTATTATCGGAGCACGGCAAGCAAGTAATGCATTGAAACAAAACTGCGGCAAGGCATATATAATTTGGGGTTTATCAGGCTTTTTTACACGCGAGCAGATGGATCTTTCTCACTCATTAGATAACATTACGGTTATAAATGGTGCCGATGAATATAATTATTTAGGCACGCATTTGTGGGTAGGCAATCTGGATAATGATGGTTTTGATGAGATTATTCTAGAGTCTTCCCGCCACGATCCAGGTGACAGGCCATTTGCGGGAGCTATTTATATTATGAAAGGCTTTTCGTGGTTTTCCGAAATGACTGAAATAGACATGGGCGATTCATATCCGAATTTAATTAAAATTTACGGTAAAAATGAAAATGATATGCTAGGAAAATGTAAAATATCAGATATAAATAGTGACGGAGTAAATGACATCATTTTAAATTCGCTCGGTCTTGATGAACTTGGTGAAACTTATTTATTAACTGATGAAACATTATGGTCGCAGAATATAATTGATCTTAATAATATTTCATCGGAAATAACCACAATTTACGGAGATCAGCCAAGCGGTGTCGTTGGATGGGATTTAGATACAGGCGATATAGATGGAGACGGGTATAATGACTTAATTATGGGGTCTACCGATCTTCCTTGGGCTTCTTATTACTCAGAAGGTATAGCATTTATCATGTCTGGTGCAGGAGTCGGGGAAATTCCGTTTGAACCGTTTCAAGTATCTGCCACTGAAACCGGCAACAGCTCATCAATTGTAATTCAAAAAGAACATCCTCCTCAATTATTTGGAATACCGTTAACCGACGGTTCCAAAATAGGCGTTTTTACTCCATCCGGAATATGCGCAGGTTTAGGAGAATGGAATGGGGAGGATCTCGTGATCACGGTATGGGGAGACAACTCCGAGACACCCGACACCGAGGGATTTGTCGATAGCGAGCAATATTATTTTCGTTTCCTGGACATCAGCAGTAATTCCGAATATGATGCACAGGCAAGAATCCCTTTCGGTGATCCGATTTATCATGAGAATGATATGGTTGTGCTTTCATCTCTTTTTGTTGGGATAGTAACCAAGATTGAAGAAACAGACCAGATTCCATTTCACCTTGATAAAAATTATCCGAATCCGTTTAATCCAATGACGACTATTCCGTTTTCCCTACCAGAATCAGGTATGGTAACTATTGAGGTTTATTCGATTCTCGGCCAGCGTGTAAAGGTAATTTTAGATGAATACATGAGTACCGGACATCACAGTGTAGTGTTCAAAGCGGATAATCTCGCCAATGGGATTTATTTTTACACTATAAAAGCCAATGGATTCAAAAAGGCAAAATCCATGCTGTTACTTAAATAGAATGTATTATTATTTTAAGATGTAAAAGAAATTGAATAACTTGACCTTGCCCCCCCAAAGTTGGACCACTGTACGTCTTCAGAACAAGTTGGACACTCTAAGTTAAAAATTAAGGTGTAGTTTTCAGGAAATGCAACTGTTTTTTAAGCCTTCTTTCCCGAGGTTATATACTCGCCTCATCTTCAGTGTTTCACGCTTTATCATATCTCTCTGCGACAGACGCTCACCGTTTCGGTATATCTGGAATAGCCAAATAAAATCCGGAAGTACACTTTTTCACACTTTTTGACACTTTTTGACACTTTTTTTATATACTTTCATAGTAAATATACCGAACTAAAGGAACGTTATCTTTAATCCGCAAATGACTCAAGTAAGAGACTAAAAGTTATTTTCACCAAATTCTGATATACATCAGTCCAATGTCCACTATGCAAAGCAAAGTCCCAGAGGCTTTTCAAAATTCCCAGCAAGACAAGAGAGGGCGTGGTTTGATATTATAGAGTCGGCGCCGAGCATAAGCTCGCCGCTGTTCCCGATGGGTCAATGAGCAGGCTCTGTGGGGGTTGTGTTTGCCTATTCTATGGTGCTAAGGACGCCGTTAAACGCCTTGTAAGGGATTAGCTTGAGTAGTAAAATACTGGTAAATCTCGGATGAAATTGTGAATTGTAGAGCACCTATGAGTCTCTATTTGAATAGAAGCATAATAAATACCGCTTGCGTCAAACCAAGAATGATAATATTATGCTAACATAAATCAACATGAATCCGAATAAACTATATTAATCCTATAATAATCTTTAATCCTAAAAGGAGGGCATATCGATGTATACTGAATTTGTTTCTGTATTAAGAGATTTCATGATTCAATTGGAGTTTTTTATGCCCAATTTACTGAAAATACTGATTATCATAGTTGGTGGATGGATATTTGCATGGATTATGCGGTGGACTGTCAGCAAATTTTTAGTATTTGTGAGGTTTGATATCGCTGCAGACAAGGCCGGGTTGGCGAGTTTGCTGAAAAAAGGAGACATCAAACGCACTCCGGCACAATTGGTAGGGAACTTTATATATTGGATCATTCTCTTCTGGGTTCTTATCAGCGTTGTGAATGCTGTTGGACTCACCGTTGTGGCTCAAGGCTTAGACGACCTGTGGCAATATCTTCCAAAGGTGATCGGAGCAATCATTATACTCGTCATCGGTCTTTTCTTTGCAAATGTTCTAAGTGGCCTCGTGCGAACTGGTATCTCGAGTGCTGGTATCCCCCAAGCTAATATCTTTGGAACGGTTGCTAAGTATGCTATTGCAATATTCACAATCACAATTACTATCAGACAACTTGGCATTACTGGTGTATCCATGGTTTTCAACATTTTCTTTGGTGCGTTGTGTTTCGGATTAGCTCTTGCATTCGGATTGGGCTGTAAGGACATTGCAGGCAGATGGGTCAATGATATGATCAAACATTATAAAGAAAAAAGTGATAACCTTTCTTGATTTATATTTTCACAGTGAGCTATATAAATAAAGATTATACTTCAACGTGAAATCGTGCTTTCTGAAGCGTTTAAACGTAGTTATTGGTAGTAATATTAACAACTTTGAACATAATGTGGATTTAACAAATGAACTGATTTTTGATGTCTTTTGCAAATCACGGCAAATGGTTGCGTATAGGTTGCAAAATGCGGTAAAATAATCGCAAATACTCTGTAGCAATTACCTCAAATTATATCAAGTATGTTGGGAATAGTGTTGGGAGTAATAAAGTAATTTAAATAAAAAAGAACTCAGAATGTTCACTAAGTTCTTGATTACCAATTGGTAGCGGGGGCTGGATTCGAACCAGCGACCTTTGGGTTATGAGCCCAACGAGCTACCAGACTGCTCCACCCCGCGATTATTTTAAAATCTCTCTATTATATATAAATTAATTATAATTGTCAAGAACCTTAAGTGCTCTTATCAGTAAATATAGCTCCTTTTTATAGAACTTTTTACTTTTTTTCTGTTATTTTACAGCATTTTATTACTTCTTCAAAAATGGATTTCTTAAAATCTCCTTGTTTAAATGCAGCATAAAATATTCTTTAATAAAATCGTTAAAACTGATACAGGTAAGTCAAATTAAATCCTTTGAAATATATTCTTTTTTACTTAAGTTTTAATGTCTGTTGATGATTGAGGTTTTATATCATTATTAAAAATATGTGAATAAGGAGTTGTCATAATGAGAGTACTGTCAGGCATCCAACCTTCAGGGGACATTCATCTTGGTAATTATTTCGGAATGATGAAGCCGATGATTGCTTACCAGGATAAAAGCGAGCTTTTTACCTTCATTGCCAATATGCATGCAATGACCTCGGTGTTTAATGGTAAAGAACTCGCCGGTAATATCATGGAACTGGCAGTAAGTTATCTGGCGTTGGGCCTCGATCCGGAAAAGACTGTTTTCTGGGTGCAGTCTGATGTTCCGGAGGTAATAGAACTAACATGGTATCTATCAAATATAGCGCCGGTCGGGCTTCTTGAGCGCAGTCATTCGTATAAGGACAAAGTGGCGAAGGGAATTGCTCCGAATGCAGGTCTTTTTTTCTATCCCGTTCTCATGGCGGCTGATATTCTCCTCTACCAGTCGGATTGTGTTCCAGTCGGCAAGGATCAGAAACAGCATCTTGAGATTACCCGCGACATAGCGATTAAGTTTAACAATACATACGGTGAGACTTTTGTTGTCCCTGAAGCTGAAATTGATGAGACTGTCGCCACCATACCCGGAATCGACGGGCAGAAGATGAGCAAGGCATATGGAAACACTATCGAGATATTCGTCGAAAAGAGTGTTTTAAAAAAACGTGTTATGTCAATCGTTACCGACTCGACACCTGTGGAGGAACCGAAGGATCCTGACAGATGTAATGTTTTCACCCTCTATAAATTTTTTGCCTCACCGGATGCGGTTTCAAATACAGCCGAACGATACAGAAAAGGCGGAATCGGTTACGGCGAGGTGAAAAAAGAACTTGTAGAATTGATCTGGAACTATTTTATGCCGCATAGGGAAAAGCATAAAGAACTCATGAAGGATACTGCTATTGTACGTAAAATTTTACTTGAGGGTGCGGACAAGGCTCGTTACCACGCTCAAAAAACATTAAGCAAAGTAAGAAAAAAGGTTGGCGTTGTTTATGTTCAAGGATAAATAAGTTATCCTTTTTATACTCCGTTTTTCCCCTACACCAGAATTCAGGAGTCAGAAGAGAAATAGATTTTGCACAACATTATGATTTTTCAATTGATTAAACAAAATAGTTATAGAAGCGAATTTCTATTTATTTAATATATTCTGATTTCTTACTTCTGATCCTCTGATTTTCTTTTTATGATTGTTATTTTAGTAGTTTCATGTTTTTAATATGTTACTTATATCAAGTACTAAATTTAGGGGGCAGGTATTTTTTAACATTATTTTTCTTATAAAATTTTAAAAGCAATAATTTGTGAAGTTTAAAATATTGTTTTTAAACGTATATTAGTCATTTCAATATTTAATGTTTTACATTTCCCTTTATCCTTGACAGCAGTGTCACAAATAAGGATATTTCTTCATAATGGTTGATTATATGGGAGCTTTGAAGACACCGATGCAGTTTATTCTCATAGGCGGAGGGCTGGTATACTTATTTGCATGTCTTGTTGCATTTGCCGGTCATTTGATACGTAAGCATGTTTGTAAAGATTACTTTCCTTCGGTATCTGTTATCATACCTGCACGCAATGAGGAACAAAATATCGGCAATATCCTCGATGATTTGTTAGCCCAGGACTATCCCCGCGGTAAGATTGAAATCATTGTGGTGGATGATTGCTCGGAAGACGGCACCCGCAATGTTGTCGAAAAGTACATCGCCATCGATAACCGGGTGCATCTTGCAGAAACTCGGTTATCGGAATCCCCGTACTCACACAAGAAAAAAGCCGTTCATGAAGGTATCCTTGCAGGCACCGGCGAGGTCATAATGACTGTCGATGCCGATTGCAGGATTCAAAAGGGTTGGATAAACGGTATGATGAAATATTTTACCCCTCAAATCGATCTCGTGGCAGGAGAAGTTATCGTCGAGGTTAACGGCGTTCGGGGGTGGTTTGAAGCACTCGAATTTACGGGGATCCAGATGATGGCGGCCGGCCTCATGAACGCCCGGTTCCCGGTGACCTGCAACGGCGGTAATCTGGCATACAGGCGCAGTGCGTTTGAACGCGCCGGGGGATTCGAGGGTATCGGTAAACTGGTTTCCGGCGATGATGATCTGCTCATGCAGAAAATTTCCCGTACACGGCCTTCATCGATCGTCTTTGCCACCGATCCTCAAACCGCAGTGAGGGTGAAGGCTCATGAAACCGTGCGTGGCTTTCTTGCACAGCGCACTCGGTGGGCATCGAAAATAACGGCGTATCCGTCCCGGTTTGCCGTAGGTCTTCTTACAGTCTTTTTTTGTTTTTTTGCGGCGGTGCTGATATGGCTTACCGGTATGTTAGCCGGTGTTGTCAGTTTTGGACCGCTTGTTTTCGGTTATGGTGTCAAGATAGCTGGCGATTTGGTTCTTACCGGATATGGCACTTTAAAAAACAGGAGACCAAAACTCCTTCTTATGTTCCCACTTGCCGAGATTGTTCATGTCCCCTACATCATCGCTGTCACTTTGAAAGGGTTGTTCGGATCGTTTGAGTGGCGCGGACGGCGAACCGGTGCAGTCTCGGTACCGAATACGGGAGAAATACATGATTGATGAACTGATACAGCACCTGGAGCATGTTCCCCCGAAAATGCTTAAGAAACTACTGGATGGATTTGTATGGGAGGGCACTCCTGATTCTGGCACCATGGCATTGACATTTGATGACGGCCCCGACCCGGATGTCACGCCGTCCGTTCTTGATGCACTGGAAGAAAACAGTATACGCGGAACGTTTTTCATGCTCGGCACAAACGCTGAATCTTATCCGGATATCGCCTCACAGGTCTTAACAAGAGGTCATCTCATCGGCAATCATACCATGAATCATCGTAAGCTCTTACTGATGCAGAAGGAGGAAGTTGAATGTGAAATCGATGGTGCGCAAAAAGCTATTGCTGAAGCCACAGGTTTTAATCCGCAATTATTCAGACCACCGCATGGGGTTTTTGATTTTAGCAGCGCTCGAGTGGTCAAAAACAGAGGATTATCCATGGTGCTCTGGACAGTGCTTTCCGGGGACTATTCAGACGATCCACCGAGCCGGATTATAAAAACAGTGGAACCGTATATCAGGGCGGGTTCGATAGTGGTATTTCACGATACTGTTCATGGAGGCGGAAGCGCTCTGCCTGCAATAATTCGTGAAATCAGCGTTATTGCCCGCCAGAGGGGTGTCCGGTTCGGCAGCATTAACGAACTTACCTTATCAGACCACATGGAGATAAACCGGTAATGATAACGGAACTTCTTGCGGCTGCTTTAGGCGTGTATGCATGTATTTATCTGCTGGTTTCGGTTATTGTGGCAATCGGGGTAAAAAGTCTGAAATCGAGGGAACTGTCGGGAGAACTGTCGAATGTGTCAGTAGTCATATGCGCACGAAACGAGGAGAAAATCATCCGGCGGAGCCTTGACAGTATGCTGAACCTCGATTATCCGCGTAACAGACTTGAAATCCTCCTCGTAGATGATGAGTCCGAGGACGGTACCCTTGACATTTTCAAAGAATATGCTCAAAGGGATGGTATGTTCAGAGTCCTGTCAACTGCTGGTGAACCTCGCGATCTGCCCGGGAAACAACGAGCGCTGAACCTGGGAATCAGTCAAAGCACCGGCGAGATAGTGCTTGGAACCGACGCTGATATTGCTGTCAAGCCCGGCTGGATCAAGGCTCACCTCTCAGCATACCTTGAAAACGTGGGAATTGTGGGGAGCACGACACGAGTGGATGTCACTTCCGGTAAAATTTTCGACAGGCTCCAGTGCCGCGAACTAATAACAAAGCTTGCCGTGGCAATGGGGTGTGCCGGGCTTGGGTTGCCGGTTACACCCATGGGGAACAATATCTCTTTCAGGCGTGATGCCTATGAACAGGTCGGAGGTTTTTCCGGCATGGATGTTAGCATCGTGGAGGACATGGCACTTATGAATGCCATCGTCAAACGTACACACTATAAGCTCGGCTGGATTACCGACAAAAAGGGTGTAGTTATTTCAATCCCGGAAAAGGATTTCGCCACGTTTATTAACCAGCGTATGCGCTGGACCCACGAAGTCAACGATCTTTCCATGATAGGTAAATTCATGATCACCATGGAAACCCTGATGTTCTCGGCTTTTGTTATTTCACTGGCACTGGCGCCGTGGAATCCCTTGCCGGTTGCGGTAATTCCCCTTGCATGGATATTTGGCTACTATATCATATTGCTACCCTCGCAGGGGTATGAAACGAACGATTTATGGTATATTCCGGGTGTGCTTCTCTTCCAGATAGTCTATAGTTGTGTAATCGGAGCACGTATTTTCTCAGGGAATAGAAAGGTAGTCTGGAAAGGGAGAGTGTACCAATCCGGACAGAAATAACATGCACACTGAACTTTTCATAATTCCAGCGGTCATGAAAAGTACTCAACAGTTTTCTAAGTATGGAAAAATTACTTTTTTGGATTCCACATGCCCGCAATCGCCATAATCCAGACAGCTTTCATCGGTGATGTTGTACTTGCCACACCGCTGTTTGAATCCGCCCGTGTATCGAGGCCGGATGATACGATTGTCGCCGTGGTACGTGCCGACTGCGAGAACCTGCTTGAGAACAATCCCTTTATAGATGAACTGCTCGTGTGGGACAAGCACGGCAGGGACAGGGGGCTTACAGGTATCATCCGTATGGGGAAACTGCTTGGGACATACGATGTTACAACAGCCATTATTCCCCATCGCTCGCTGAGGTCGGCGCTTGCCGCCCGCATTTCCGGTGCAGGTGTGAGGGTGGGTTTTGCAAAAGGCGGGGGAAAACTCCTCCATAATGTGTGCGTTCCCTACCATCGGGGGATTCATGAGGTAGAACGTAATTTCATGCTTGCAAGAGCTGCAGGTTTGAAAACGGATGGCTTCAAGCCAGCGATTTTCCCCGACGACGATGACAGGAAGGTTATCGACGATATTTTACAGGGTATGGAGTCATACTGTGTCATTGCACCCGGCTCGGTATGGCCCACAAAGATGTGGCCTGCGGAATCATACGCCGAGACCGGGGCTGTTTATGCCGGACGCGATATGGGAGTAGTTCTCAGCGGCAGTATCGGTGACAGTGAAGTATGCAAAATGATATCCGCTCGTATTCCCGGCTCCGTTTCTGTAGCGGGACTTTTAACCCTGAGGCAGTCTGCTGAATTATACCGGCGATCGGAATTTGTACTCACAGGTGATACAGCTCCCCAGCATATCGCCGCTGCTGCCGGCGCCAGGATATTTTCAATATTCGGCCCGACCGTGCGTGATTTCGGGTTCTGGCCGTATACCGAACGGGGAGTGGTCATTGAAGAAAATGTTGACTGCCGTCCCTGCGGGGTTCACGGTCACAAACGGTGCCCTGAGGGAACCCATCGGTGTATGCTCAGTATTAACAGTGATAAGGTTATTGTGACCATTGACAGGATGATTGGTGAGTAAAATACAGTATCTCTGATATACGTTAGTGGTCTCGAATAAATTATATAAAATGCAAAAAACATGAACATAATTATTAACACGTTAGAAAGCAATGTCCTCCATAACCGAATTTTCTTGAATCTTGAATCTTAAATCTTGAATTTAAAGGAGTAATCTCCATTGGAAGCTTCATATTACGAATCTCTGGAGAATGGCAGGGTGAGGTGTGTCCTGTGTCCCAATTACTGTGTTATATCTGAGGGGAAAAAGGGAGCATGCAGGATTCGTTCAAACCGGGGAGGTAAACTTTATACAGATTCCTATGGTGAAGTTGTTTCGCTGGCGATAGATCCGATTGAAAAGAAACCCCTGTACCACTTTTATCCGTCAAAATCCATACTTTCGACCGGTCCCAACGGCTGTAATTTCAAATGCGGATTCTGCCAGAATTACCACATTTCCCAGCAAGAGGTACCGACACGGTTTGTTCCGCCTGAAAAGCTTGCGGAGCTGGCGTCGCAGAACGGCTCTATCGGCGTTGCCTACACCTATACCGAGCCATTTATCTGGTTTGAGTATATCCGCGATGCCTGTAGAATCGTCCGGGAAAAGGGCATGGTGAATGTCCTGGTGACCAACGGGTATGTCAACGAAGACCCACTCCGCGAACTCCTGCCTTTCATCGATGCCATGAATGTGGATTTAAAATCCATGCGTCCTGAATTTTATACAAAAATATGCGGTGGGAAACTCGAGGATGTTCTCAGGACGATTGAGATTTCTGTTGATGTGTGCCATATTGAACTGACCAACCTGGTTATCACCGGCCACAATGATACTGATGAGGATTTCACAAAACTTGCTGAGTGGGTGTACTCGATTAATCCTGCCATTCCTGTTCATTTTTCACGGTATTCCCCGAATTACAGGTTTACCGAGCCTCCAACTCCTGTTGAAACGCTGCAGCGAGCCTTTGACATTGTGCACTCTAAGCTCATGTATGTGTACATTGGTAATATAGCCATGGAAGGAACATCCGAAACCCTTTGCCCATCATGCGGTAATGTTTTGGTGAAACGGTCGTATTATCATGTTGACCGGAAGGGGATAAAGAACGGAGTCTGTTCGAGATGTGGAGCTTTAGTTGAATTTGTGGGTGTCTGAATGATTTTCAAATACTTTACGCGAAGCGATATTGTCCTGATAACAGTACTTCTGGCTCTTTCGATATCAGGTTTTGCAGCGATCCGGCATTATGGCGGCATCGGAAAGCACGCTGTTGTGGAAGTTGACGGCACCCGTGTTCTGGAACTTTCTCTCGAAAGAAACGTTACAACTGAGGTCGACGGGCTTCTGGGTGAAACTGTAATCGTTGTTGGGGAAGGCTCTGTAAGGATAGAAGATTCACCCTGTCCCGGTAAACATTGTATTCGTATGGGGCGTCTCAGCCACGGGGGTCAAATCGCAGTTTGTGTCCCGAACCGGATTGTAGTGTACATTACCGGCGGCAGTGAAAATGATTCGTATGACGGGGTCACACAGTGATATCGCAAAAAACACACATAAAACGGCTCGTACTGATCTCAATGCTTGCGGCGTGCGGTCTCATACTGTTTGTATTTGAATCGTTACTTCCCTTGCTTCCCTGGTTCAGACCGGGCTTCGGGAATGTGGCAACCATACTTGCGCTCCTTTTTTTCGGGCTTGGCGATGCATTCAAGGTTACACTGTTGAGGATCGTGCTAGGTGCACTGATACTTGCAAGGCTTTTTACGGATATTTTCTGGATTGCCCTCTGTGGAGGGATAGTATCAACTTTTGTTATGGGATTCGCAATGAGATATTTACGAATGTTCGGGATTGTAGGTGTGAGTGTCCTTGGAGCGGTGTCTCACAATGTCGTTCAGCTTGTTGTGGCGTATTTATTGTTTGTTAAGATGACTGAATTATTTATATTTCTACCGGTTTTTGTAACCACCGGGATTTTGACGGGGATTCTGACAGGTCTGGTTTCCTCTATGATTTATGAAAAGGCTGAAAAGCGACTGGGATTGGAATCCACTACCTGAATAAATGAGAAAAGTCCTGTCAGCACACCATTGATATGTTTCATCTGAAAAATAGTTTTTCTCTCAGATTCGTGCCTGGGCATGACAATCGAGGCAGTTATGAAGATTGGCAAAACCCACATTGATGTTTTTTATGGAGATATTGCCGCCCTGAATGTGGAAGCAGTGGTCAATCCGGCAAACAATATGCTCTGGATTGGTGGTGGATTTTCCGGAATAATACGAAAGAACGGCGGCAAATCCATAGAGACCGAAGCGCTGGCACTGGCGCCGGCTGATATTGGTTCCGCAGTGGTTACCGGCGCAGGAGATCTAAAGGCACGGTGGGTGATCCATGCAGTAGTTTCAGGGCAGGACCTTGTAGTACATGAAGAGTCTATACGCAAGACAATGGGGGCATGTTACAGCAAAGCGAATGAAATCGGATGCACATCGATAGCACTTCCGATGCTCAATGCCCGGACTCTTGACGTGGAGATTCACAAAGCCGCTCATCTCATGATTGAGGAAACAATAAATTATCTGGTTAATGAAAACAAAACACTCGTCTCAGTGGTTTTTGTGGAATACCCTGAAGAAATGAAAGACATATTCAAAACAACCTTGCGCGGGATGTTTTCACATCATGGCTGATACTGTTCACCTTGCGATTCTCAACAGAGAAGAGGAAATGATAAACCGCTGTTTCCGGTGCGGATTGTGCAGGACTGTCTGTCCATCTTTCGGGGCTGCGGGCATCGAGAGCACCTCTCCCAGAGGGAGAGTACAGCTTGCCCGTGCTGTTCTCGCCGATGGAATGGAACTGGACGATGCTATCCGTGAGCGGATGCTCGACTGCCTTAACTGCATGCGGTGTGCCGAGGTTTGTCCTGCAGATGTGAGAACGGATAAAATAGTGCTTGCTGCCCGTGCCGAACTGGCAAAGAAGGGGAAACTTGATCTGATAAAAAAAATTGTATTCAGTACGGTTATTAAAAGCCCTGTTTTCATGAGTTTTTTTGCGTGGATTGCATCCCGGGGGCAGAAATGGTTTTATAAGTCCAACACACTGCTTAAGGTGCTTGTGCCAAAACTCGCAGGCATGGGGGACAAAAAATTTCCCGCATTTGCACGTAAACAGACTATCGGACGCTGGCCAGAAGTAATCTCCCCTGAAACAGGGGGGAAAACCATGCGTGCAGGATATTTCGTCGGATGCACAACTAACTTCCTGTTTACCGATGTCGCCGATGCTGCAATCAGTGTTCTCACACGGAATAATGTGGAACTCGTAATCCCGAAAGGGCAGGTGTGCTGCGGTATACCCGTTTATACATCGGGCGATTATAACAATGCAAAAAAGCTTGCTGAGGCAAATTTCAAAACGTTCCACGATCTCGATATAGAGTGCATTGTCACCGACTGTGCTTTATGCTCTGCGGCTCTCAAACACGAACTCGATGAGCTGATGGGTGTGGGGCACTTTGAGGTACCGGTTTACGATCTGACCGAGTTTCTTGTCAATGTTATTGAAATAAACCGTGATTTCGGTAAGGTTCCTATGAGCGTTACATACCACGATCCCTGTCATCTCTTGAGGGGGCAGAATATTTCCAGGGAACCACGTGAACTCCTCAAGATGGTGCCGGGTGTAGAACTCACGGAGATGCAGGATGCCGACAACTGCTGCGGTGGAGCGGGAACATTTTCATTCACCCATCACGAGCTTTCGAGAAATATAGGGAAACAAAAGGTTGAAAATATAAGGAATACCGGTGCAGAGTATGTTTCAACACCGTGTCCTTCATGTAAAATGCAGATCGATGACCTTATTAATCATGCCGGAATGAATGTGCTGACAATTCACCCTGTACAGGTGCTGGACATGGCATATCGTGCCGGCGCCCAGAAAAAAGCGGGTAATCACTTATGCTGTTCGTTATCTTCAAAAACGTAGAAATCATTATTTGGGGGGATTATGATATTTGTAAAGTTTGTACATAAATATTGCTCCATAGTTATGAGCATAGTGCTGTTTGTATTATTACTCTCCGGATGTGCCGTAATCGCACCGAGAAAGGAACTGGCCGAACCACGGGATATCCAGAAAAAAAAGGCAATGGATTTTTTTATAGAGGGCAAAGTAGCGGAAACGAAAGAAAATTATCCACAGGCAATTACCTCCTATATGGAAGCCCTGCAGTATGATCCTGAATCCGAGGAGATAATACTTGCTCTTGCGACAGCATTAGTGAATGATGGAAAAATACGTTCGGCACTTTACTTTACAAGGCTGGCTCTAAGGATCAATCCCTCCAACCCTGATTCCTGGCGGATGCTCAAATATCTGGAACAGCGTGAAGGCAGAATAGATAAAGCTGCCGAAGCCCTTGAGGTGTATATAAAGCTCAATCCTGAGGTTAAATTTATCGACTATATACAGCTTGCGTGGTACTACCTGGAATTG
>JBHPFF010000032.1:0-26784 GCA_042572165.1 Candidatus Latescibacterota bacterium
ATTCCTTAGAAAATCAGTATAAAGGGGGAATATTTGATGATTACACGCAAGACAATTGCGGTGTTCATGTTTTGTACTGTTACTTTCCTTGAGGGCGTCTCTGCTGATATTACACCACAGCACATTGAGAAGGCGCTCCGGAAGAATCTGGAACACCCCTATCTCTATTTCACCGAACAGGAAAAACCAGAGATTCTGGAAAGGATAGGGAAAGACCCCGAATGCCGGGAAATCATGGACAGGCTGCTCGCTGAATCCAGCCGTTTCCTGTATATGCCGGTGGAAAGTCCACTGCCCCGGCAACTGCGTGATTCGCGTTTTGACACAAGCGGGGAATTTCTCGGTGTTTACGGAACATTCCGGAGAGCAGCATATACTCTGGCGTTTGTCTACCAGATGACCGGCGATGAGAGGTATGCCCGCAAGTCATTTGAATTTGCCGAAGCCCTTTGCGACATGGACACCTGGGTAATGCGGGCGTGCCAGTTTCCCAAGGCATATCCCCGCGTGAGCCCCTGGAACGTTCCTGATGACAAGGTTGTGTTCACCTATGCTATCGTTGCAAGCGATACCGCATGTGATCTCGCCGCAGTTTATGACTGGCTTTATCCTGTACTGAACAAAGCGGAGCGTGACCGAATCAGGGGCGCTCTTCTGGAAAAAGCAATAATCCAGGTTCGCGGAAACTATGAATACCACTGGTGGGCCACGGCATACCGTTGCAACTGGTGCACATGGTGCAATGCAGGGCTCGGACTTGCGGCTCTCACACTATTAACAGAGGACCCTCATCTCACCGATGTCGTTTCCGAATCATATAACCGTATAAGTAGAACGCTCATGGAGATGGGAGTCGACGGCGGCTGGCAGGAAGGCGATGCGTACTGGGCACAGACACTGCGCAGGACCATACTTTTCGCCGATGCGTTAAAGCGGCTGACAAACAACAGGTATAATCATTTTAAACATCCGAGGATCGCAAAAAATCCGGTCAATTTCCCCCTTTATACGAGCGTACCGCCGCGAAAATCGGTGAATTTCGCCGATGCGGGAAGTTACCGGATTGGTTCTCCGCGTCTCTACAACAAGCTCGCCCTTGAGACCGGAAGCAAAGAGGCAGCATGGATACGTGAGAACCTGTTTGACAAGGGGAGCGATATATTCGACATCATCTGGCATAGGCATTCGGTAAAACCCGGCCTGCCCGAACAGGCCTCGATCCACTTCCGTACGATAGACTGGGTTATCATGAGAAGCGATTTTACCGATCCCGAAAAAGTAATGGTGGCGTGCAAAGCCGGTAAAAATGATGATCCTCACCACGGCCACCTTGACGTGGGTCAGTTCATGGTATACTGGCGCGGCCAGAGTTACATCGCCGATTCTGGTACTGCTGCCTACGATGAGAAATATTTTGACGCTGAAAAATATGACACCCCGCAGGCATCGAGTGTCGGCCACAATCTTATTTTTGTCAACAGCGAACGCCAGATCCCGGGAAAATTGAAAGACAGGCCGCCGGATGAAAGTGTCGGGGGGGAAGTCCTCGAGTTCCGGCCGGGTGAAACACGCGATTATACCCTCATGGACCCCACCAATGCCTATCCGAAAAAAGAATTGAAAAGATGGCGCCGTCACCTGATCCTTGAAAAACCGGAAATAATCCTTGTGGTGGATGAGGTTGAATGTGAGAAGGGTGCGGAAATTGAAGCGAGGTTTCACTCCGACTGCGAGCAGGTAGTTAAAGACGGCTATACTCTGTTGGAAGGGGAAAATGGCAAAATGGCCCTGATCCCTCTCATTAACAGCAGTTTTACTTTCAGGCCGGCACGTCACGCCTATCTTGCCCTGCAAAAAACGGCACAGTTTCAATGGATACCCTACAACGGGACAGTTTTGAACGCTTCCGGCAATCGCACAGTGATAGCCCATATTATCCTTCCTGTCGCTGATGACAATGAGGCCCAAAAAATTATGAACTCTGCCGAAAGGTCTGTTGACAGTTCGGGAAACCTGAGCATTTCATTAACAAAAGCCGGAAAAACATATAACTACCTGTTTAAAAAAGGTATTGACGGTCTTTTTCTTGAATAAATATTATTTGTATAAATACTGAGACATGAAGCAAGGAGAAAATAGTAATCAGATTTGGAAAAAATTAAGTCAGTTTATCCCGTATTCCCCATATAAAACTCATAAATAGCTTTCATAATATGCCATAACATGTTATTATATAATAAATAACATACGCTTATGACTGACAAATTCTGGTCACCCGGAGATTGAAAGCATGAAAGTTGGTTTTGATGTAGGTATCAAGCTTGAATTTCATGGTGCAAAGGTTTCATCTAACTGTGGATTTCTTGCGCATCGTGACCTTGATGATGCTCTTGGATTATTAGACTCAGTCTCTACAGTTTTTAACGATAAACGCACAGGACGTAATAGATACGTTACGTTTCATATGACTGAGGTTACGATAGACAAAAGGTTGTTTGCCGAGATATTGTCTCGGATAGAACGATTGCGATACTGTGTTGGGTAATTCAAAGTTTTTTTTCGCAAACAGGGGATAGCTGTCTCTCGGTGGTGATCTTCAGTGCGATCCATTACACGTATCCCTACTATTCGACTCTTTCGCAGGAAAACTTCTTGTTTCATTTGTACAAATATCATAATTTGAACTTGTTGTTAGAATAATTCGGAGTTATTAGCCCTCATGATTTTGATATGGGGAATGTCGGTTAAATAATGCGTCGCATCCGGGTTTGTTCGCAGTGATCGACGGATAGATCAACATAAAAAAGGAGCGGAGCAATGCGGTACGTGGTACTTATGGTGATGGCGATTCTTGTTTCGACCGTGGTATGGAGCCAGAAACCGGCTTCGGTGATTTCGCAGCAGGAATACAGATCGTTCGTAAACAGCAGGGATCCAATCATTTACTTTAGTGGGCGGCGCAATCCGGACATTGATACGAACGTTGACTATTTCATCCGAAAATGGGAAGAGTCGATCGGCCATATCGGGCACGGTGGATTTGTTGAGCATCCTTATTTCACCCAGGGAAATCCCGCCAAACCGGATAAGCCCGGTGCCATTCTCAGCTTTTTGAAGGAATACAACCACGGCATTCTCGGCCCCAACAGCGTAACACAGCCGGTGAAACATGACAAGGAGCAGGAGTTTTTCTTCGTCCTCAGCGGCACGGGTAAAGTGGAGGCTGGCGGCAAGACAATATCTTTGAAAGAAGGGACGGGCGTATTCATCCCCGCCGGACTTACCTACCAATTCAAGAATCCGAGCGAAACACCGCTGGAAGTTGTGATTGTTGTCGAGGAAACCGGCGAGGGATTTGAACCCGGTACGGAAATGATCTCGGGGAATTACCACGACAGCAGAGCATCGTACGGCGGTCATTGGTGCCATGTTGTCAGGAGAATTCTCCGCGGCGCGAAGTACTACAATCCCCTGAGTTTCATCGTTGTGAGCATCGAGTCATTCGATATCGCCCATCCGCACGCCCATGTTGAGGGTTCGGAAGAAATATGGAACCAGATACGCGGTGAAAGCCTCCTCTTCGTCGGAAAGCAGCTACGTCGCCAGCCGGTAGGTACCGCCTTCATGGCGCCGCCGGACAGCTCTTCGGCGCACACGTCGATAAATCACACCGGCGAGCCTATGTACTGGTTCTACTGCTCGATACGGTATGACCAAAAACCACGAGCCAAATGATAATTAGGATGCTTCAGCGGCTGTGACCACACAGGCGCTGTAAAGAGTGCGGGAATGTGAGCCTGCGTCGGGATTTCGACGCAGCTCCGCCCCCTTTTTTGTGATCGGGCGGCAAGGATTCATATCCCCTTTTAATGCTTTCTCGATTGAAATATGACTTATAAAAACTGCATAAAAATACCGTCCTCCACTAAACATAAAGTCTGCTGTTTCCATATTATAATCGGCCTGTTTTAACCATTCCACAGGTTGCTGAGTCATATTTCCCCTTTACTGGTAAACCGGCAATAAAATACTTTATATCTGTACAATAAATATATTTAATTAACTTACATTATTAAGTTTTTTTATTGCCCCGGATTGAACATGCTTTATCCTCTTGACAAAACAGAGTCATATGTTTAGTATATATATATCTTTATAAAGCAAGGTCTCCACTGGCTTTGTTTTTGCACTTTGAAGGCGAATGGAGTAAATGAGGCGAGAAAGATGATACCGGTGGAATAATTTTATATGTCAAACAGCAGGGGATACACACTATATTCAACATAAAATCCACTTAGTTGAAAAACGGAGATACCCCTTAATGCGAAAATACATTCGCCATCCATCAGACATACCAATCGAGTTTAAACTTGGTGACGTCGTTGCTCACAAAAAGGATTATTTGAATGATATCAGCAGGGGAGGGCTTTCCTTTAAATCCAATACAGATATTGAACCCGGCTCTGTAATCTTAATCCAGATTCCTATCCGTAAACCTATGTTCATGGCAGAGGGCGTTGTAGTCTGGTCTCGCAGGAATGACGATTACTATGATATCGGCGTTGAGTTCAAGGATATGAAAACTGAGTTTGCAGTACGTATGGTTGAGCAGGTTTGCTATATTGAACAATACAAAAAGGATGTCTGGGAAAAAGAGGGTCGAAAGATTTCAGGGGAAGAAGCCGCTGTTGAATGGATAAAAAAACATGCAGGAGATTTCCCCGCATGATATTAATAGTTTTAAAATAGCATCATGTGACGATGAATATAGTAAAAAAATGGACCGTGAGAAGTTGTCGGATATTCTCGATGAGATCGGGAATCTATTAGAGCTCAAAGGGGAAAATCCTTTCAAGGCGAGAGCATATTACAATGCCGCACGCCTTGTCCGTGAAGGTGACATGAAGCCCGGTGAGCTGTTAGAGAACGGCAGGCTGAGGTCAATGCCCGGGATAGGTGAGGCCCTTTCAAAGAAGATTACGGAGCTGGTCAGGACAGGGAGGCTTGCTTACCATGAAAGGCTCAAAGATTCTATTCCTGAAAGTATGATAACGATAATGAAAATCCCCGGCATCGGGCCTCGCCGGGCTTACACTGTTTGTCAGAAACTGGGGATCGAAAATGTAGATGATCTTGAGAGTGCATGCCGGGATGGCAGAATTTTATCCTTCAGAGGATTCGATGAAAATATCGTACAGTCGATTATTGAATATATTGAGAGAATGCGTGAATCGTGAATTCCCGCCTGTCTTCATGGAGGTGATTGAATTTATTTAAAGAAGGGTGATTTTTTTCCGAACATACGTATTAGTTTAGTTAATTATTTGAAAGTTAATGAATAGTTAGTCAATGAAACAATTATACGTTACCAACAGAGATGAATGGCGCGACTGGCTCTCCCGGCATCATGCCACAGAAACCGAAGTATGGTTAATCTTCTACAAGAAAAAAACATGTAAGCCAACGATTTTCTATGAGGCTGCAATTGAAGAGGCATTATGTTTTGGATGGATAGACAGTATAATCAAGAAAATTGATACCACAAGGTATGTCCGCAAATTCACTCCCAGAAAAGATAACAGCAAATGGTCGGCGCTTAACAAGAAGCGAGCCAATAAAATGATAAAGGAGGGAAGAATGGCTGATTTTGGGCTTGCTAAAATACTAACAGCTGAGAAAACCGGATTATGGGATCAAAATGCCAGACCTCAAATATCATTTGATATCCCCCCGGAATTCGCAAAGGCGTTAGCTCAAAACAAAAAGGCAAAAGTAAACTTCAATAAGCTTTCGCCTTCCTATCGCAAGCATTATATCGGTTGGATTGCTGTTGCAAAAAGGGTAGAAACAAAAAAGCGCCGAATAGAAGAATCTATAGCTTTATTGGAAAAAGGGAAAAAACTCGGACTGAAATAATACATAACAATCTGGTTGAGCGAACGCTTTATAGCACCGCTCATCCGTAACGTTAGCCAGCCTTAAATGGTATTTACAACAAATCATAAAGTAAATAATATGAAAACAAACCTAATATTCGTTGCTTTAATGTTAGGATTGATATCATCCTTTGGATGTGATAAGAACCCAACTGATTCTGAATATACGGATTCAATTATTGGTAGTTGGGTGAAAAGGCATGGAATTGTAATGTATACTTTGTCGTTTTCTGAAAACGGCATATTTAAAGTCAGGGTTGATATAGGAGGTTATAGTGGTATCAATGGCACATATTCAATATCAAACAATGAAATAACCTTTATAGATGATGATTGTGGTGAAGAAAAAGAAGGAAAGTATAAATATTCAATTGATAAAAACAGGTTAATATTTTCATTGATATCCGACGAATGTGGTAGGTCTGAAATCATTCCAGGCACCTGGACTAAATAATGATGCTCCTTGGATAACTAATCAATTCAACTCAAAACAAATTTACAATAAACGGCTCGTAAATCTCGATGCAAATGACACGAAAAGCGCGGAGGTGAACTTTTTCGTTGGACATACGATGATGAATTGGAAGACTATTTGACAAGTTGTATTTAAGTTCATATTGTTTTATTAAAAATTGAGTTATTATAAAATTAGCAAAATAATATTATAATAATTTGTAAGTTAGATACTACTTTGGCAGCATTCAAGGAAATAGGTATAATGAAAAAGAGCACCTCCGGTGGTAATTTTGTATATTTTTGATAAAAGAGTTAACCATGAATAAATCACATAGGAGTTGACATGAACTGGACAGAACTACTAAAGAGCAAGATTGAGTATACTTACGGAATTACGGATGGGTTGTTGGACCTTGTGGAGGATGATACTCTTGATTGGAAGCCCTCCACAGGAAACAACTGGATGACGACAGGCCAGCTTCTCATGCATATTTGTATTGCTTGCGGTGCGCCCATACGCGGATACGTCATCGGTGATTGGGGATTGCCTGAGGGCATCAATATTGACGATTTGTCACCGGAGGAGATGGGACTGCCTGAGGGCATCAATATTGACGATTTGTCACCGGAGGAGATGCTGCCACCTGCTGAGAAACTGCCAACTTTAGGAAGCGTCACAGAGGCGAAAGAGTTTTTAGCAGAGGACAAGCAACTGGCTCTCGATATGCTGGCGAAATGTGACGAGGACAAACTCGCAAACGAAACAGCGAGCGCACCGTGGGACCAGACTGAGATAATCCTGGGGTACCGCTTCCTACAGATGGTGGCTCACCTCAGCCTACACAAGAGTCAGCTGTTTTATTACTTGAAGTTGCAGGGTAAACCGGTCAACACAAGTCACCTCTGTGGATCTTAGGTATATTTCTTAGAATGCTGTTCTGAAGGTGCTCAGAGAAAAAGACGAGGGTCTCTTGAGCAGTTTAAAAGTAGTCACGACAACTACTTAATGATATATAGCTCATGTTTTTTCAAATTTCAGTAATGAAATTACATCTCATTAAACATTATTTTCCCCTATCGTTTTATTATCGTTCCATCTTTTTTTCTTTCGGGTGGCATGTTGCCGTAACGATCGGGAATTGGAAATTTTTTAGCCAATTTCTCATCTATATCGACTCCGAGACCCGGAACTTCATTAATATTCATATAGCCATTTTCGATTGTTGGACACCCCGGGAAAACGTCCTTTGCTTCCTGGCGTCTCTCTCTGAATTCCTGAATGCCAAAATTCCAGGTGACCAGATCAAGGTGCGCATTGGCTGCATGACCAACAGGTGAGACAGCAGCGGGGCCATGCCAGGCAGTTCGCACATTATAAACTTCCGCAAAACGAGCAAGTTTAAGGGCAGGAGTGATACCGCCAATACATGAGATATGACAGCGTATAAAATCAATCAACTTTTCTGAAATAAGGCCTGTCCATTCATGGGGATTAGTAAATAATTCACCCTGCGCGAGTGGTACACATGTTTGCTGACGAAGCAGTTCGAAATATCCATTATCTTCAGGACTCAGCGGATCTTCTATGAAAAACGGATGATACTGTTCAACCTCTTTGAGCATATTGATTACAACAATTGGCGGAGGTTGAGTTGAGCATTCATGCATTAATTCAATTTCTTCACCACATGTATTTCTCAGATGTTCAAACAATTTGGGTAAAGCCCGTACTTTGGGGCCCAGATCATGATACTGGTCATCAGACATTCCGAATCCCGCATCTTTGAAATGAGCACCGGAGTCAGGACTGCGACTGCTTATATGTAACCGTATATACCTGAAGCCTTGTTCCATATGTTTTCTGACATTGTCTTCCACCTGATGGAAGTCTCTGCCACCAACAGATGCGTAAGTATCAACCGCAAATCGACATTTCCCTCCCAGCAACTGGTAAACAGGCATATCAGCCCGCTTGCCCTTAATATCCCATAAAGCCATATCTAAACCACTTATTGCAGCATTCGTAACAGGCCCATTACGAAAATATGAACTCATATATGAGGACTGCCAAAGATCCTCTATATTATCTGCATCTTTTCCTTTTGCAAAGTGACTCAGGTATTCATTGATATTTGTTATTGTAGCCAGTGGTCTTTGCCGCCACGAGGCACAACCCACCCCATAAAGACCGGGTTCACTGGTCTCAACTTTTACCACTACAAGAGGGATTCCTTCCGGAGCAGTGCCAATCGCTTTTACATTTTTAATCTTTAATGGAGGCATACCCCTGGTTTGTTTCGAATATGTTTGCGCAATCGCTTCATTTTCTTTACCAAAAATCACAGAATGTCCTGCGGCAGTCCCCAATACAAAATTTTTCATCATATCACGGCGTTTCATGATAACCTCCATAAGTAGGATTTAATTAGACTTTTATATTATTTTAAGGATTATTATAGGAAGAAATGTGATATGGATTATATGTAATGTGAATTATCGTGCCTTCGTGTTTACAGATTGGCTAGATGAGGGAGTAGAAGCGGTCTGGGGTAGGCGAGCCTACCCCAGGTTTGCCGCTTGTTGACTTCACCACCGACTTTGGGGGTTTGGGTGTACACCGCGCGGGAGCCAATCCTTCCTTGCTCCCTGTATCCAGCAGCGACAGGTTCAATTCACGCGTGTACCGCAACGCATGGACATCCCGGAACTTCTCCGGCTTTTTCTCCTGTAACCCAACATGCATCGACTCCATCGACTTTGCAGACCCCTAATACTTTTCTTGTATTGTGCTAATACTGTTGCCGGCATCACCGTGGTAGATGCCAGCATGCCTTTGAACCCAAAATGCCACCTGATGATGGTGGTCGTTCTTCTGTTACGGCCTCACCACGCCACCGTCCATGCCGCGGTCGGTGCCATACGCGGCGCCATTGCGGGCTTTCCCGATGGGATATTTCGCCGCCAGTTTCTCGTCGATGTCGATGCCGAGTCCGGGGAGGTCGTTGCCGTAGAGGTAGCCACCGCGGATTTCGCCAATGCCTGGCATCATTTCGTGAGTGACAGCCGGGAAGCCGTTCTCCTCCTGGATGCCGAATGCCTGGCTGGAGATGTCCACATGGTAGCTGGACAGCTGATTGATCGGATCGTTCTCGCCGCCTTCCTGCCATGCTGTTTTCACTCCGAAGAATTCGCAGAGGTTGGCGATCTTCTTGGCCTGGGTGATGCCGCCGATGGCCGTGACCCGCATGCGGACGAAATCAATGAGACGTTCGGTGACCAGTGGCAGGTACTCGTAGGTATGCGAGAAGACCTCACCAACCGCCTGGGGTGCTGTGCTGATCTTGCGCATATGACGATACCAGTCAATTTGTTCGGGCGCCAGAAGGTCCTCAATGAAGAACAACCTGTAGGGTTCCATGAGACGGGCGAACTGAAGGGCGTTGACACCGCTCAGATGCGAATGTACATCGTGTGTGAGTTTGGGATCGAATCCGATTTTCGTACGGATATAATCGAAAAAGGGTGGGACGGTTTCGAGGTACTTTTCTTCGTCGAAGGCATTGCCCATGTAGCCGCCTTCGACTCGACTGCCTTCATTCGACGGGATGAAACCACCGCCGCCATATCCGCCCTGACCGGACACCTGGACGCGAATGTGACGGTAGCCTGTTTCCATTGATTTCTGCACATTTTCTGCTGCTTCTTCCTTGGTGCGGCCGCCAACATGATCGTAGCAGGCGACCCCATCTCTGGCCTTGCCGCCGAGGAGCTGGTAGACCGGCATATTCGCGCGCTTGCCCTTGATGTCCCAAAGGGCCTCGTCCAGAGCGGCGACAACGTTGTTGTTGATGGGGCCGTTGCGCCAGTATGTACGGTAGTGGGTGGTCGCCCACAGGTCTTCGATACGGTCGGCGTCCTTGCCGATGAGCCACGGGATCAGGTGCTTTTCAAGTGCGGCGACGGTGGCTTCCCACTGGTACTGGTTGTTGGCTGAACCGATGCCGTACAGTCCGGGCTCGCTGGTCATGACCTTCAGGATAACCCAGCGTGAGCGACGGCCACCGCTGGTCGTGATGACCTTGGCGTCCGTAATTTTGAGGGGCGGCAATCCACGTAAGTTTTTATCATACGCGGCGGTGGCTGCTGCCGGCATCACGGTCGATGCCGCAAGCGCTGCTGTTGCGCCAGTTAAAAATCCTCTCCGTTTCATGTGATTCTCCTTGATTTTTGGTCCGCAGTGTCCCACTGTCGGTGGGTGAACGGGCTGGTTTACGTATTGTTGCCGAGTTTCAAGTAAAGTCGATTTCGCCAGTGCCTGACTCTGCTTGATGCATGGGGCGGTTTCAGGGTATCTTTTATCGCTTTCCTGTTGAGATGATCCCACATGTGCATCGTACATCCAAAACAAGCATCCGGTGAGACTCATAGGAAAATATTCTTGTTGGCGACGTTTCACAAGTACTTTTATCCAGTATTCCCCATATCAAAACCATGAGGGCTAATAACTTTAAATTTTTCATTCAACAAGTTCAACTTATGGTCTTTTTACAATTTAAACAAGATTTTTCCTGTAAAAGAGACGAACATGTAGGGATACTTGTAATGGATCGCATTGAAGATCACCACTTAGAGACAGCTATCCCCTGTTTAAATCCAAAGAAACTTTGTTAAGCAGCACAGCATCGTAATTGTTCTATCCTAGTCAATATTTCGGCAAATAACCTCATGTCTATTGCAACCTCAGCCATCTGAAATGTAACGTATCTGCTGTGCCTGACAATCTTCGCTCCGATTTTGATAAATTTCACGAGGAGGCTGCGAAGAAACAAGTGTTTTATATTACCTGGAAGAACCAAGACAACCATTTTTCGGGTTTAATATGGGGAATGGGAGTTAAAAAAACTCACCCCCGGCCCCCTGCTTTTTTTAAAAGAGAGGGGCATTAAAGGGGGTGAATTAGAAAAAAACAAATTGTTATTGTTTCTTTACCTTTATTTTAGCTGTTTTAACTTTATAAGCACGTTATTATTTTTGTTCCTCGACCGGAGGCCTTGGTCCGCGATTGAATAATGATTCCTTCTGAGCGCGGTATTTTATAGCGAGGTGCGGGGTTTCTATCCGGCGGCCTTCCAGAAACTTGCGACCATTCTCATAGTTTGATTCTATTAAAAAGGACAGAGCGCCGGTTGTTAAAAGTGTCCGTTCCACCGGATAAGACTCCCTGCGTGTAACCATCAATTCCTCGATATAATAAACAAAATTAACAGACCCCAGACTCCTTCCCGGAGAAAAGTTGAACCAGAATTGTGTTGAGACCGGTTCCTTCTTCCCAAGAATATCGGCGGCAAAGCTCCAGAATCTTATACCGTATCCACTCAGTGTATATACAGCAGCCCGGAGACCGTCGCGATATTCCAGAATGAATACTATCGGATGCCTGACAATGTCACGGGGTGAACCTTTCTTGTGTTCCGGCAAACGCTCAAGAGCTTCCTCGAGCAGGCGCGCCGCCCACGGGTTCGCATCGGTCCATTCCCACACTTGCGGACCCTCAATGCACTGCACTGCGGCGATACCGGTTTCTCCGCCCTTCCGGCGCTCCACCATGCACTGGAGAACCTCAAGCGAATGGAAACCGTAACTTTCCTTACCGCCATAACCTACAACAACTACCTTTTCTATCGGTGTTTCCATGTCCAGTTCAAGTTCGGGTTTTCGCCAGGACAGGGGAACCGACGATCCAGCCATAAACGGGAAATCCAGCTCACGTGACTGGTCGTACATCCATTTTGCCTCATTCCAGTCCACCGAAAGATGCTTGTCGTTGAAAACGGGCACAGATCGTCCGGTTGCACGGAAGGTGTCAACAATCTGCTTGTAGAGATACCAGCGCGGATAAAGTTTCTGTTCCTTTAAATTCCAGTGATAATCACCATGCTCACCGATAAACACCACACCATCCACTGCCAGATCCCTGGTTCCCATTGTGAGGGCATCTCGAATGGTGGAGTAAATGGGAACACTGTGTTTGGCTGCCATACCACGACTCATATCGTTATCGGGAAATTGGTCAACATACATCGAAACAACCTCAACACGGGGAGTATGTTCCCTGCCATAATACGGATATCCTTCAAGCAGTTTCCCGATGATCCAGTCGGCATGGGAATAATACCAGTATTCAGTGATAACAGCAGCCACCTTTATCTTTTCAGCAGCCATTGCATCCTGAGTCATACCGGACAGTACGAGCGCGCCGGGAACTCCTAAGAATTCGCGACGGGAGAGCCCCTCAATTGCATCTTTAAATCTTGAGTTTGACATTTTCTTTTCTTTCTTTGATCCAAAATTTAATAAATAATATTTATATTATATAATGTATTTGTATTAAATACGGTAGTAATAAAAGGTTATTAGCTTAATTGGTATGACTACCATTAATTTTGTTATGTATCAAAGTTCATTCCACGTTTTAAAAACCAGGTAAACATTATCCGGATCGGCTCCCGGGCCGAACTCGCACTGGGCAATAACACCACCGTCAGAATAAAAAGCATTCTTCACACTCCGAACCGCCCTGACAATGTCTTCCGTAGTACCGTAAGGAAGTAGATGCTGACGGTCTATCTCGCCCCAGAAAGTTAATCTCCCTCTGAATAGTTCCCCAAGATCATCAATATTCATGCAAAATAACTGGGAATTGAGCGCATCAAGACCCAGCTCAATCAAATCCGGGATTATATCAGTGATGTGACCGTCGGAATGCATAAAGGCATACTTGCCGTGCCGGTGTGCGATATCGATATAATCCCTGTACAGCGGTTTGAATATTTCACGCCATAGGTTCGGATTAATAAGGAGCGTATCCTGGGCTCCCCAGTCATCCATGAAAAAAAGCCCTTCAACCTCGGTTCCCGCCCACAGTTCAAGCTGTTTACAATAAAAATCATGCACCTTTTCTATAAGTACAAACAGTTCTCTGGGACGGTATGCCAGGTCACACAGGAGATTTTCGGATTTTCGGATAAACTGGATACGCTCGAAAGGACGTGCGAAACAAGCAGGCAGCACAAACCTGTCGGTGTTCCTGCAGAAAGCGTTTACCGCATCGATATCGAGTGAAAGCAGTTCGTCAGGTGTCTTAATCGAATCAACGCCGTTCCAGTTACCGAGGAGAGGTTCTTTGACCTCTCCTATTATGCCCTTCTGTTTGTTTTCGAACGTACAGCCCCATTCGTCAGTATAATAACCTATTTTATAAGGATCGCCGGCAGTTTTCGGAAGGATCTGGTAGATTTCAGGGGCATATACAATATCATCGGGGAACTCGTTGTTTATCCGTGAAACCATCCCGGGGTGATGGTCGGTGGCGTAGGGCAGTACCCACATATGGCGTGGAATTCTTGCAGGTGAGGCAAACTCAAGAGTATTTATGACCAGTTCTCTCGGTGTCATTGTTTGTCCATATAGGATTGAATTGATATAACGTCATGTCAATCTGAGCAGTGCGAAGAGTCTCTTTTTTCATTTTTATATACTTAACCTCGTTGATCCTTCACTTCGTTCAGGATGACTGTTTGGCCGGTAAGAATAAAAATAATTTTTGCTTATAGAGTTAAAACAGCAAGTATGAAAAAGATTTCGTCATTGCTTTTTCATATCTATTTGTTTTTTCATAACTCACCCCTCTATCCCCTCTCTAATATTAGAGAGGGGATACCCCATCATAACAACCCAACCGGTTCACCCTCTATTGCAGGGCAATAGAGGGGGTTAGGGGGTGAGTTCGGGAAAGGGGTGGTGTAAATAAGCTGAACTAACTCGATAGGCAAAAATTTTTTTATTAATTGCCTCTCTTGCAGTTTAAGTTCATTTTGGAGTTAACGTCAAAATAATGTGAAAGTGAAATTACTCACTTAAAATCGAGAGATCCGGTGATAACAGTTTTTTGATTTCCGGGTCGTTCATATTTTCAGGCGTAGCGAGAGTAACGCCGGTATTAATCAGTTTCTCATACGGTTCCTCATTCAGGCACGATACTGCGATTTTTACCCCGTAATAACCCATTTTGAAAGGATTCTGGATGACAAGTCCGTGGATTTCCTTTCTCTCCATGGCCTCAATGAGTTTTTTTGTCGAATCAAAGCCGACAAAGATAACACTGCCAGCAAGATCCCTGTCCTGCAAAGCCCGTAGGCATCCGAAAGTGCTCGACTCATTTGGAGTAAAAAGCGCATCCATCTCGCCGAACCGGTTCAGAAGGTTTTCAGTTGTTCGAAATGCCGTTTCAGTCGTCACGCCGGCGTACTGGTTATCGGAAAGTATCTCTATACCGGGGTATTTCGTCTTTATCGTGTTCAGGAAACCCTCTTCCCGCTGGGTGACTGTGGCATCACCCTCGTTCACACGGATAAGTATCAGATTCCCCTTTCCCCGCAGGAGATTCCCGATATGTTCAGCGCCTAACACACCGCCTTTGTAATTATCTGTAGCAACAAACGATACATGGTAATCCCCTTGGAGCACCGAATTGACAAGAACGGTCGGTATCCCCCTGCTTGCTGCTTCCCTGACCGGTCTTATGAGTGCACGGTCGTCCATGGGCGACAGGACAACAGCGTCAACACTACGTGCCACCATTGTCTCGACTATCTGGATCTGCTCGTCACGGTCGTCCTCTTTGAGTGGGCCTTTCCAGATAATATCAATTTCACCTTCCTCATGTGCGGCTGTCACAGCGCCGGCATGGATAGATTTCCAGAATTCATGCGTTGTGCCCATTGGTATTACTGCTATCGTGAGGTTTTCTTTCTGTGTTCCGGGCCCGCTGCAGCCAATAAACATTATGAACAAAGTAATAACAGCGGTAATTTGATATGAATTTCTCATGAATTTCCCAGTGCCTGATAAAAAAATTGCTATCCCTCATCAATCATATAGTTTTACAATAATAAACGTGGGGTTTGTTTGCAAGTATAAAGCATTTTGTAAGGAAGTTTAAACAATATATTCATCATCATTATAATAAATCTTTACTAACCCGAATTATTCACAAACTTAACATATGCGAAAATATTTGCTGTTGAAAAAAGAACGGACTTCTTTAATAACAGCCCCCTAAATCCCCAGAAGGGGACTTCACCCTGCCCCTTTCGAGGGAAGGGATGGGGAAGGGAGCTTACATATAAGATGCTTTAATATCCATTTTTCACTTAACTTATCGTATATAGTAAAAATTTATGAATAAATCGGGCTAAATAATCTTTTATTCCAACATTAAGGGTATATTATCTAACGTTGATTCATCTTCTTGCTGTAAGATCATTTATATCAAGTATATATGAAGTGATTTATACTGAAAGCTAATAATAATCCAACTTTTTTTCTGTCGCCTAGGAGGTCCGTAACTGTCACTGCGAACTCTGCTGCTGCCAGCCGCGGGCGAAATAGAGAAACGTGAGCGGCTTGCCGGAAACGTTGAAATTGGCATGAGGCGTCGCATCGTCAGGTGGGACCAAGTATGCCGTTCCGGGCGGCAGATATCGCACCTGCTTCCCAAGAAGCACATGCGCATTGTCAGTGAGCGGGCACCAGACCTCCTCGATCCCTTCGCCGTGGCTGTGCGGTTGGGCAAATTCGCCTGGCGGGATCGTCACAATGAGGAACAGGTTGATATCCGAAAGCCCTTCCTCGTACCGGATGAGCCACTTGTTGTGATTGACCCAGTGGGCGGTCGTCGTATGATACGGCTCGAGGTTCTCGTCCCGCCAGACGATGTGGTCAACCGGTGTAAAATCGTCGGAGACTGGCTCGGCGATACGGTACATGGTCAGGTCATCGTCACCGGTGTTTTCCAGGGTGAACGCAATCCCCTCCGGGACTAAGAAAGTCACGCCGGGATAGAGGCTGAACGTCGCTTCGCTGCCTGAGAGCACCCCTTTCCCGCCGGTGATGTAAAACAGCTCCTGTTCGCCCACCGGTGTGACCGGGGTCGTGATAAAGCGCGGAAGCAGTGTGCAGTATGTGAAGTGCCTTGTGTATTTCAGTACGGCGCCGCGGGTTTCCGGGGTGAGGGGGTCACCTGCACAGGAGGTGAATACGTCGCGCTCGAGCAGCGCCCCGTGCGTGGTGACCGGTGGGGTTTCCCGCCAGTTCCGGATGTACATATCGATGTTGACGTCGCGGGTGGGATCGAATGGCTTCCCGTCGAGCATGCTGTACTGTTTTGGCTCGCCGGGCCCCGATTTCATCATCCAGAAGACCTTGATGGTCCGGTCGGACACGTTAATATTGGCATGGGGCGAGATGCCATCGGGCGGGACCTTGTAGGCCGTTCCGGCGCTGAAATCACGCATCTTTTTGCCGAGGAGAACCTTGGTCTCCTCGCCTCTGATCGAGAGCCAGATCTCCTCCGATCTTTCATTGTGGCTGTGGGGCTGCGACATGGTCATGGGAGCGAAATACACTGGCCGGCACCCCGTAAGCACCGCAAGGCCATCTTCCTTTGAGAACAGGCGTTGGCTGCCGATGTGCGACCAGTGCCCGGGTTTATCGGTAAGTGGGTGGCCGTACTCGTCCTTGACCACAAGTTCTGTGTTCGACTTGAACTCCGACGGTATAGGCTCGGTGATGATGTACATGGCAAGAGATTCGTCACCGGTGTTTTCGATGGTGAACGAGATCCCGGGCGGAACGAGCAGGCCGATACCGTCCCGCAGATCAACCGTTTTCCGGCCGCATACGATCCGGCCGTGACCGCTGTAAATGAAGTACAGTTCCTGTTCGCCACGGAGCATCACCGGTGTCGTCTTCCCCCACGGTGGGATATAAGCGTGGCTGATGGATTTTATATCGGTCAGAACCGCGCCCTTTTTGCCCGGGCGAAGTGGATCGCTCCCCTTGAGGCTGGTGAGAAGGTCTGTCCTGAGCATTACTCCCCGGACGGTTTCCGGCATCCGGTCGATAATATTCCCCATATACAGGTCCACATCCGGGTCGACAGCCGGGTCGTAGGGTTTGGGGTCGAGCGCATTCCACCGGGCCTCTTCCGCGCTGCAGCATACGGCCAGGCCGAGCACCAGCAGAACACTGAGTATTCCCGTTTTTTTCATCTGTTTCCCTCCTAGTCGGAATGTTTTAATCGATATTCCCTATATCAAAATCAAATGTGACTTTTGATCGGGTTTTTGTTAAAGTTGTAGATTAAATATATTGACTTTTTATCTTTATGCAATCAGTTTTTCATGGTATTTTAATCTAAGAATTCACCGATGCTTGCGTTGGGATTAATCTGTTTGTTACCAGTGAATATTTATTTTGATTCATTTTCACATTATCTTTCTGTATAATAATTGTGTATTAACATCATTTGGTACCAAAGCAAAAGGGGAGTATTTTAGCCATGAAAAACAAAGAAAAACTGTCGCGTCGTTCTGCTCTTCAAACCATCGGTTTACTTGGTGCGGCAAGTGCACTGGGAACCGCAGTTTCACCGTCAAAAGCAGAGGCGGACAGGGGAAATGCGACAGCTTTTGCCATGATAGGCGACCGCTGGCACAGTTACGACTATATCCGTACCGCATTTACAAGGACATTTATAAAGGAAGCCGGCCTGACCATTGATTTTTCCTGCGATTATTCTCTTTTTGCCCTGGAGACACTTAAAAAATACAATCTGCTTATTATGCTTATGGACGGTATGATATTCCCCAACGGATACCGATCACCATATCATCTGATCGACAAATCCCTGGAGCTGAAAAGCGATCCTCCAGTAGAGGGGCTTGATGAGAAACACGTAATGTGGATGACAGATGAACAGGGAAAAGATCTGAAAGAGTATGTTACTCAGGGCGGTGCCGCTTTATTCTACCATAACTCCAGTTATATTTCAACAGCAACAGAGCATTTCCGCGATGTCGAGGGGGCGATGTTTACCGGACATACCGATTTTGCTCCTTACAAGATGGAAATTGTTAACAAAGATCATCCAATTACAAAGGGAGTCAATGATTTTATCGTGACCGAAGAACAGCATTATTTAATATACGATAAGAATCCCAGTCATGTCCTCATGCGGAGTGTAAACCTGAGGGGCAGGGGATTCAGAGACCAGGGAACTTCCTGCGAGGCATGCTGGGCATATGAGTACGGAAAAGGGAGAGTCTGTTTCATGGCGCCGGGGCACACGATTCCCGGTCTGTGGAATCCCGAGTATGTCAAACTACAGAAAAATGCAGCGAAATGGCTGTTGCGAACTTAGAATTATATGATAGCCCATAGATTCCAGATTCAAAGTTTAAAAATTCCTGTTTTTCATATGGTACGCAAACGACAGGCTCATGGTAAAATCCATGATCACAAACATAACAAGCCGTGGCAGTGAAAAAGTGAAACGGACAACTTTATAATTATACTGATCGATTATAAAAATATGGTTATCATGGCGGTTTTCTATTTTTATTAACTATATTCTGGCTTTTGAATCCCCGATTGCCGGCTTTTATTACTTATCCGTTATTTATTTCATCTGTAACAAAAAGCGCCTCCACATAAGCTTCGGGATCAAAATCACGCAGGTCTTCTATCCCCTCTCCAATACCGATAAGCTTGAGAGGGATACCAAGTTTGTCTATTATAGAAACAACTATACCGCCTTTAGCGGTACCGTCAAGCTTGGTCAGTGCTATTCCCGTTACATTTAGTTCACGGTTGAATATCTCGGCCTGGGTTAAAGCATTCTGACCTGTTGTGGCGTCTACCACCAGTAGCACCTCATGAGGAGCATTTTCATGTACTTTTGCAATAACCCTGTAGATCTTTTTCAGCTCCTCCATGAGATTCCGCGATGTATGAAGCCGGCCAGCGGTATCAATAATTACTACATCAGTACCGCGTGCTTTTGCGCGATTCATCGCATCATATGCAACGGATGCGGCATCCGCACCCTCAGGAGCCTTAATAAATTCAGAACCCGAACGTTCTGCCCATATATCAAGCTGTTCCACTGCTGCTGCCCTGAAGGTATCACATGCTGCTAATAGAACGGAGTAACCCTCTTTTCTTAAACGAAGGGCAAGTTTGCCTATCGTGGTTGTTTTCCCTGTACCATTAACACCTGCAACAAAAATGACATATGGCCTGTCGGTTCCGATTCTAAGAGAATTCGATATACCGCAGCTCTTAATAATATCAAGAACCGCCCTTTTCATCACTGTATAGGGATCGGTCTCATTTCTCTTTATTTTGACAGCGTTTTTCCCAAGCTCGGTAACAATTATATCCACCGCATGAACGCCAATATCGGCTTCGAAAAGCACTTCTTCGACTTCTTCGAGCACCTCCTCGGTGATAGCGGCACCGAACGGCAAAATATTCTTGAGCGGCTTAATAAATCCTTTGCGGGTTTTTACCAGTGAATCTTTTATTTTATTAAAAAAACTTATTTCCATGTGAATCTTTTCTCCGGGTAGAATAATTTATTATTTACTTATTTACTTATTTACTTATTTACTACAAAGTTAACTATACAATATAACTCATTTAAACATTTAATACACTATCAGTTTTTTTTATTGCCTGAGTATCACTCTTTATATTAATCTATAGTATTGAAAAACTTTCTTGACAAAGAAATCTTGGATGCTATTTTTTTAAAGCCATATTATCAAGAAAATTTATAAAAAAATCCATTACAGCGAGCCCTCATGATGGACGACAGCAACAAGTCCGGAAAACAGCTTATCAGAGAACTCCAAGATTTACGTGAAAAAAACGCACGGATCGAAGAAGAACGTTCAAAATATCTCGAATTTGAAAAAATACTGAAAAAAAATATGTATAATCTCAGGGAACGAATTAAGGAACTTAATTGTCTCTATGGGATATCGAAACTCGTGGAAAATTATGGGATCTCAAGCAGGGATCTCATCCAGAGAATCGTTGACATTATTCCCGCAAGCTGGCAGTATCCAAATACCACCTGTTCCCGGATTACTATTGATTATCAGGAGTTTAGAACAAAAATATTCAGGGAGACACTGTGGAAACAGGAATGTGATATTTTCGTGAACGGAGCTAAGTGTGGTTCTATCGAGGTTTTTTACATGGAAGAAATGCCGGAATGCGACGAGGGAGCGTTTCTGAAAGAAGAACGTAATCTTCTGAACGCCATTGCTGAACGTTTAGGACGTATTATTGAACGAAAAAAAGCTGATGAGCATATCATGAAAATACAGAAAGAATTGAAAACAAAGGCAACAAACCTCGATGAAATGAATACTGCTCTCCAGGTACTCCTCAAACACCAGGACAAAGAAAAAAAGAATATGGAGTACGAGATACTGGCAAAGTTGAAAACACTCGTTTTCCCCTATCTGAAAAAACTGTATCTAGGTGTCACTGATGAGGTCTATAAAAACTACACCAAAATTATTGAAAAAAATTTAAACGAAATTACCAAATCATTCTCTGATCAGTTCATAGAACTGTACACTAATCTTACACCAACCGAAATACAAGTTGCCAGCCTCGTCATTGACAATAAAACAACAAACGAAATCGCAACCTTGATGAACATTGGTGAAACGACAGTCTCATTTCACCGGAAGAACATCCGTATCAGGCTGGGAATATCCGGAAAGAAAACAAACCTTAGATCCTACCTCCAGTCACATATGCTTCGATGATCTCACCTTAACCACTTCATTGCGTTAGTTTAAATGAGGGTATATTCCTATTATTATCCCCTTATTATTCTATTATTTATTTTTTCTCTTGAATGGATATATTTTAAGAAATTTTAATTTATAAAAAAACTTTATGAATAAAGAGGGGATAACCACTTATGCGTACTAATAATTCTACACGGTTAATTGAAAAGAAACATTCAAGCGAACAGGAAAATATAGATTCCGTGTTTGCAAAAATTACATCTCGTGATCCTGATCAACACGAGTTCATTCAGGCAATCGAAGAAGTTCTCAATGACATTAAAGATTTTTACTACAAGAATAACGAGTATCAAAAAACGAAAATAATCGAGCGGATTGTTGAGCCGGAACGTGTAATCATGTTTCGTGTTCCATGGGTTGATGATCAAGGCGAGGTACAAGTGAATCGGGGATTCCGGGTACAATTCAGTAGCGCCATAGGGCCCGTAAAAGGGGGATTGCGGTTTCATCCTTCGGTGAATCTGAGCATCATAAAATTTCTGGGATTTGAGCAGATATTCAAAAATGCCCTTACTGGTCTGCCGATAGGTGGAGGAAAAGGCGGATCGGATTTCGACCCAAAGGGTAAAAGCGATGGTGAGGTTATGCGTTTCTGCCAGAATTTAATGACCGAATTATGCCGTCACATTGGACCTAATACTGATGTACCTGCGGGGGACATAGGTGTAGGATCACGCGAGATCGGATATCTCTTCGGACAGTACAAGCGTATCACGAACAAATTCATTGGTGTATTGACCGGTAAAGGTATTAATTGGGGCGGCTCCCTGATCAGGCCTGAAGCGACGGGATATGGATCGGTGTATTTCGCCATTGAAATGCTTAAAACCCGGGATGAAACCATCGACGGCAAAATCTGTCTGGTTTCGGGCTCAGGGAATGTCGCCCAGTATACCGTGGAAAAAATTAACGAATTGGGAGGGAAAGTCGTTACACTATCCGATTCAAACGGTTTCATATATGACCCTGACGGCATCGATCGTGAAAAGCTTGAATTTGTCAAGTGGTTGAAAAATATCTCACGAGGAAGAATCAGCGAATATGCAGAAAAATACCCGGATGTTCAGTATACTGCCAATGATCTCACCCTTAATTACAACCCGTTGTGGGATATCAAGGCGGACCTGGCATACCCGAGTGCAACACAGAATGAGATCAACGGTAAAGACGCCGAGAATATGATAAACCGTGGTGTATACTTAGTCTCTGAAGGTGCCAATATGCCCTGTTCGCCGGAAGCCATTTTAATATTTATGGAGAACAAAATACTGCACGCTCCAGGTAAAGCGGCCAATGCAGGCGGTGTTGCTGTTTCAGGTCTAGAAATGTCACAGAATAGCATCCGTATGAGCTGGACACGTGAAGAAGTCGATCAGCGGCTTCAGCAGATCATGAAAAATATTCACGCGAAATGCCTTAAGTATGGACTGGAAGGAAGTTACTGTAACTACTTTAAAGGCGCGAATATCGCCGGTTTCAAGAAAGTCGCTGACGCCATGCTTGAACAGGGTATCGTATGATATAATTTGAATTCTGCCACCGACCTTCGCATGATGTAGTCTGGTGGATTGTTTCATGATTTACTACCACTCAGATATGAGATTAACTGAAATTTACTACTGTCATGAACGATATAGCTAGTTTAAATGAAAGAAAAGGATTTCTGGAAAAACTTTCCAGGGATATTCATTTAGAATCCCTCAAACAGAGTGATTTCTACAGTACGGACTGTATCAACAATATCCTGGTCGATAGTCATCAGGCAAAAACAAAAAACCAGAATCATCTCAGATACTATACGTTCCGAGAAAGCGATACACAGTTTATTGTCGGTTTTAAACGTTCGTCATATGAACATGGCGAAGAAGTCCCATATGATGAAGGGGAGAATTACATCAATAAAATCAACTACCTCGCAGTAAGTTCGAACGTGGATTCACATCTTGTAAGGAAACTGCTTGCCAGTGCTTTGCTTGATTCGAAACGGCCACTTATAAAAATTCTATTTGGCATGTAACAAAAGAATACATATTATTTATTAAATCTATCATCCCAGAGATAAATTGTGTATATCTTCATATATTTTTCTCGTGACAACAAATACGCTTTTTCTATCATAGTACACAACACACAGTAAACTAAAGTCCTGAATTTTCTGTAAATTCACTCTCCAATATGTATTTCATTCTCTTTAGTATTTTGGCTCTTTTGCCCTGTTAAATTTTAACACCATAATGTATTATTTTTTATTATTCTACCAAAATATCAGTAGTAATTATTGTACCAACCTCTTCACAGTTCATATTTAAATATCGCCGAGCCATCCACTTCTCGTTTGTTTCCACAGCCATAGCCGATACCAACCGGATAAAGATTGGTTAACCGGATTAAGCGAAAAGGATCGCTCTTTATTTCCGAAGACGCGGAATAGGATTATTCGGCACACCATGGAAGGGAAGAATCTGATGTTTGAAAAAGCCCTTGAATTTCCCAGGTTCAGGAATAATGAATTTCCGTGGTTTGAGAAAGCGTTTGAACGAATGAAACCTGCGTGGTATCTTGATTTCTCTGTCAATTGTTAAAATTTTGTAATCGATGTTTGGATTCACACGTATCTCTTGTATCTTATAATCAATGTCCGGAGCAGGTCTAAAAGAGGGCATTTGATTTCGAAAGGTATGTTTAACAGGGAAACCGAACGCGGGCAGTTCGATTATTTCTTTTTTAATGTTGAGTATATTCGATTCTTTAACAACATTTGCACGCAAATGTGGTTCTTCAGCATATACATGAGGTGCTGACACTGCCGCGTAAAAGACAAATAACGAAATACTATAAGAGAAAACATATTCCATTATACAAATCCTTGAAACTGCCGGATCTCTGTACGGATGATAACCTGTTGCACCCGTGTTGTTATAATATATCATATATTGCAATCTGTCAAGTTCAATCATGTATTTATAGAAAATGAGGTGAAGGAATATGGCAAATCGAACAGGCAGAGAATTTATGGAAAGGACCCGGTTCAGGTATCTTGGACAGTCTGATCAAATGAAAGGTATACCCTGTCCTCCTCTGGAACTCCCCTATGACGAAACTCAACCTGTTATTGACATGCCTCAGCCGGGAAAAACGCCCGTAAAAGCTATAACCGTCACAGAAGCAATTGAAAACCGCAGAAGCATCCGCACATATTCAGACTCACCTTTAAGCCTGAATGAACTGTCGTACCTTTTATGGTGTACCCAGGGAGTTATCGAGACAATTCCCGGTTCAGCTACGTTCAGAACGGTACCTTCCGCCGGTGCACGTCACGCTTTTGAGACATACCTTCTGGTAAACAACGTAAAGGGATTATCGCACGGACTGTACCGTTTTCTGGCGCTGGATCATAAGCTTCTATCTGTAAGTGAGGACTACAAAACGGTTGCGGAGGGCATCCTCAAAGGCTGTCTGGGGCAGGAGATGGTAGTTATGGGAGCGGTGACGTTTTTATGGATTGCAGTACCCTTTCGAATGACATGGCGTTATGGTGAACGGGGGTATCGATACCTGCACCTCGATGTCGGGCATGTATGCCAGAACCTTTACCTTGCCGCGGAGGAAGTCGACTGCGGAGTATGCGCTATCGGCGCCTATGACGACGACATGATTAATTATACACTTGCTCTAAAAGAGGAAAAACAGTTTACTATTTATATTGCAGCAGTAGGGAAAAAATAAAGGAACAACAATAACAGACACTGAATATAATCAAGGCATGCGGGATGTGCGGGAGTGATGTTCACTGAATGGACGGCGGAATTACGACCGGTTCGACACGTGCCATGCCCGAAAAATAAAAGGAGGAACGAACATATGGATCTAAATGGAAAAGTCTCGTTAGTCACCGGAGGCACAAAAGGGATTGGCGCCGCAACCGCACTTAAACTTGCAGTGTCAGGTTCGGATGTAGCCATTCTCAGCAGGCACGACGATGAATCAGCCCGGTCGGTTAAGTCAGCAATCGAACAAAAGGGACAAAGATGCATAAAGATCACAGCCGATATGGCTAAACCAGAAGACGCCGTACGTGCTGTCAATGAAACAGTCGAAGGTCTCGGAGGGATCGATGTTCTCATCCATAATGCCGGCGGAGCTGTCCCCGGAAGTTTTACAGCAGTCACACCCCAAGCGTGGTACGAGGCATTCGATATTCATGTTCATGCGGCTTTTCATCTGGGACGTACCGCTGTGCCATATATGAAACAACGCGGTGAGGGCGCTTTTGTTCTTGTTTCCTCGGTTGCCGGTATACGCGGATGCCCTAATGCATTTGCCTATAATGTCGTCAAGGGTGCTCTTCTCCAGTTCGCCCGCGCAATGGCACGTGACCTCGGCGACGACAACATCCGTGTCAACAGCGTCTCACCGGGCATCATCCGAACCGATTTTCATGCTGCCATGACCCCGGAATTTGAGAAAAACAGCCTGGACAACCGCATTCCAATCCATCGGTTCGGTGCTCCCGAGGAGGTTGCGGAGGTTATCAAAATGCTCGTGGTAAATGATTTTATTACCGGAGAAAATTACGTCATCGACGGTGGAATGACGATGCGGATCGTATAGCTGTATCCAGGGTTGTCTGTGTTTAACAGTGGTTGTCTATTTCTGCGTAAGCGGGCCGGGAACCTCCGGGAGTCTGGGTGTAAAGTCACGCATTTCCTTCTTAACCTCAAGTTCTTCAAGCAGTAATGCCTCGGGCACGATAAACGAAGCCGGAATACCCGTGCTGTAATTCACCGTAGCAAGGGTGTTATGCACAGCCTGCTTTCTGGTCATGCCTGCGATATGCCTCAATGTGCCCAAGCTTATCGCATCAAGACTTACCGAGCGGATAAGTTCTTCTCTTCCATCCTCGACATAAACGCGATACACCAGTATCGGCTCGGAAAGCGTTGTGCCGTCACGTCCGCCGTAGCTCGTGGTCATCCGCACCATCGGATCGGTGTATTGAGCGCCGGTGGTTGAGGGTTTTAATTTTCTCACGAGAATACCGTACTCCATACCCTCCTCCCGTGCACGCCGCAGAAGCTCCTTTTTCAATTCGGCACGCGATTTCCCATTGGAAGACGCAACCGATATGACACTCGGTCCAAGTATGTTGGATGTCCAGGAGCCGCTGATAACAGGCCGCTGATGCCCGTTTGATTTCCGCACCCGACGGGTTGGTGTACGGTTGGTAAGAAGTGTTTTGAGGATGCCATTTTCAACAAGAACAACCTCTTCCGGCGGTTTAACACCTTCCATGTCAACAGGATAACTACCAATAAGTTTTTGTCCTTGAAATTCTTTCAATCCCGGCAGGGCTTTGATAGTGATGTCGCGTGAAAGTATCCTCCTGTCGAAACGGTCGTCAAGCGTTTCATCCTGCGCACGGCGGTATGTACTGCCCGTATCACTGGTAACAGGCTTGCGATAGGCAAGCAGTCCTCTCTTGCCCATGAACAGGCGCTGGGCGAAAAATTCGGCAACCGCCTGCCCCTCGAACATTACCGGGCCGAAATAAGACTCATCAAAAACCGGGGTGTTACGCATCGCTGTCAGTTCTTCAGCCATTGTTCTTATTTCCCGGTTCATGTTTTTCAGTGACGGCAGATTATCCGGGACAGAGCAGC